>NZ_JBEOPU010000003.1:0-350874 GCF_040310405.1 Pseudomonas sp. E45-MNA-CIBAN-0222 | reverse complement strand
TCCACTTGTGCCCAGGGCACCAGCTGTTCAAGGTCAGCCAGGAAGCGATCTCGGCGAGTCTGCTTTTTCTTGCCGGTATATTCGAGTTCGGAGAAGGTCTTCTGCACGCGCGTAACAAAGCTCATGGAGGGGGCTGGTTGAGGGGGCTCAGTGTGCCAAGGGTGGGGGCGGCTGGCTATTTATGCAGTGTCTCCCTAGGGGCCAGCAGAATTAGCTGTCATGGCTAACACATTACGTTCGCTCGGCCGACGTGCACCGGCGACCAGCTTGTCGACCGCCTTCGCCGCCGCCACCATGCCGAAACTAGCAGTGACCATGGTGACCGCACCGAACCCTCCAGCGCAGTCGAGCTTGACGCCTTCGCCAACGAAACTCTTGCTCTGGCACACGCCGCCGTCCGGCTTCGGGTAGCGCAACTGCTCGGTGGAAAACACGCACGGCACGCTGTAGGTGCGCCCCGGCGTGCGCGAGAAGTTGTATTCGCGCCGCAGCAGCGAACGCACCTTGGCCGCCAACGGATCGTTGAAGGTCTTGTTCAGGTCAGCGACCTGGATCTGCGTCGGATCCACCTGCCCTCCGGCGCCGCCGGTGGTGATGATCTGGATCTTGCGACGCTTGCACCATGCGATCAGCGCCGCCTTGGCCGGCACACTGTCGATGCAGTCGATGACGCAGTCCATGTCTTCGGTGATGTACTCGGCCATGGTTTCGCGGGTGACGAAGTCGGGCACGGCATGAACCCGACATGCGGGGTTGATGGCACGGATGCGCGCGGCCATTTCGTCCACCTTCGGCTTGCCCACCGCACCGTCCAGCGCATGGATCTGCCGGTTGGTATTGGTGATGCACACATCGTCCAGGTCGAACAGGCTGATCTCGCCGACGCTGCTGCGTGCCAGCGCCTCGGCCGCCCACGAGCCGACACCACCGATGCCGACCACCGCCACATGCGCAGTTGTCAGCCGCTCGAGGCCGACGCGGCCATACAGGCGGGCAATGCCGCCGAAACGCTGATCATCGATAGACATGCCGACTCCCCAGAAAAAACCTGGCGATTATAAGACCTCACGACGCCGCGACCACTGCATCCGGCCGTCACCGCAGCTGCGGCTTTGCTTTAATATGGCGCCCTTTCCCCGCCGCACCGGAGCCGTAATGACCGCGCCTGCCCTCTCCCCGACGCTCGAACTCGCCTGCGAGCTGATCAATCGCCCATCGGTGACGCCGCTGGATGAAGGCTGCCAGCAGCTGATGACCCAGCGCCTGGCGGCCTGCGGCTTCTCCATCGAGCCGATGCATATTGAGGACGTGGAAAACTTTTGGGCGATTCGCGGCAACGAAGGCCCGGTGCTGTGCTTCGCCGGCCACACTGACGTGGTCCCTACCGGCCCGCTGCAGGCTTGGCAGAACCCGCCGTTCAGCGCGCGCATTGATGAGCAGGGCATGCTGCACGGACGCGGCGCGGCAGACATGAAAGGCAGCCTGGCAGCCATGGTCGTGGCAGTGGAGCGCTTCACCGCCGATCATCCGCAGCACAAAGGGCAGATCGCTTTTCTCATCACCAGCGACGAAGAAGGCCCGGCGCACCACGGCACCAAGGCCGTGGTCGAGCGCCTGCGTGAACGTGGCCAGCGCCTGGACTGGTGCATCGTCGGCGAACCGTCGAGCACCGCCTTGGTAGGTGACGTGGTGAAGAATGGCCGCCGCGGCTCACTCGGCGGCACCCTCACCGTGCGCGGCCAGCAGGGCCATGTGGCCTATCCGCATCTGGCGAAGAATCCGATCCACCTGGCCGCGCCTGCGCTGGCCGAGCTGGCTGCCGAACACTGGGACGATGGCAACGCCTTCTTCCCGCCGACCAGCTTCCAGATCTCCAACCTGAACGCCGGCACCGGCGCCACCAATGTCATTCCCGGCACGTTGGAAGCGGTGTTCAACTTCCGTTTCTCCACAGAATCCACCGTCGAACAGCTACAGCAGCGCACCGCCGCGATTCTCGACAAGCACGGGCTGGACTGGAACGTGAATTGGGCGCTGTCCGGCCTGCCCTTCCTGACCGAGCCGGGCGCGCTACTCGACGGCGTAGCCAAGGCAATCCGCAGCGTCACCGGCCGCGAAACCACGCCGTCCACCAGTGGCGGCACTTCGGACGGGCGCTTTATCGCCACCCTGGGCACCCAGGTGGTCGAACTCGGCCCGGTCAATGCCACCATCCACCAGGTCGACGAACACATCCTGGCCAGCGATCTCGACCTGCTGACCGAGATCTACTACCAGACCCTGGTGAACCTGCTCGCATGCTGATCTGCCCGATCTGCCAGGCGCCGCTCAGCGCGGTCGACAACGGCGTCGCCTGCCCCGCCAACCACCGCTTCGACCGCGCGCGCCAGGGCTATCTGAACCTGCTCCCCGTGCAGCACAAGAACAGCCGCGATCCGGGTGACAACCAAGCCATGGTCGAAGCACGCCGACGCTTTCTCGACGGCGGCCACTATGCACCGCTGGCCCGACGCCTCGCCGAACTGTCCGCCGAGCGCGCCCCGCAGCGTTGGCTGGATATCGGCTGTGGCGAGGGCTACTACACCGCCCAACTGGCCACCGCGCTGCCGGATGCAGAAGGCTATGCACTGGACATCTCCCGCGAGGCGATCAAGCGCGCCTGCAAACGCGCCCCGCAGCTCGAATGGCTGGTCGCAAGCATGGCCCGTGTGCCCCTGGCCGATGCCAGCTGCGACCTGCTGGCCAGCGTGTTCAGCCCGCTGGACTGGCAAGAAGCGCGACGCCTGCTTGCGCCCAGCGGCGGAATGCTGCGCATGGGGCCGACCCGCGAGCATCTGTGGGAACTGCGCGCCCGACTCTACGATGAGGTGCGTGACTACGATGACGAGAAACACCTGTCACTGATTCCCGAAGGCATGCACCTAGCCCATAGCGAAACCCTCAGCTACGAGCTGCAACTGGACGATGCTCAGGCACGCGCCGACCTGCTGGCGATGACCCCACACGGCTGGCGTGCCAGCGCCGAACGCCGCGCCGCAGTGATCGACAGTCACCTCAGCGTACGGGTTGCGATACGCTATGACTGGATACAACGCACGTCCTAGCGTTCGTATATTTGCCGATGATCGAAGAACCCTCGCTCCACCACATAAGGCAGTCGCCCATGCGTCAACCCGATATCGAGATCTACCTCAGGGATGCCAGCCAGCAAGCGGTCGGCGAGTGGCTGGCCCAGGCCATCGGTTCCTGCTCCGCCTGGCAACAGAAAGGCCAGACCTTCAAGTGCAGCGCCGCCGGCATCCCGGTGACCTGGCTGCCGAAAGCTGTGGGCAAATGGCATTGCCTGCTGCTGGAAAGCGATGCCACGCCCTGGGAGGACGACCTCGCTTGCGCCCGCGCCGCTCACGCCGCCTTGGGCGTGGAAATCCGTTGCGCGCCAGGCGGCTGGCAGGAAGAGGAAGCCGTTGAAGTGGCCGACCGCTGGATCCGCATCAGCGATGACGGCGAAGAGGAGATCGTCTGGCACACGGGCTGAGGCGCTAGCCGGTAGTGCGTTCTACAAGCTGGGCTTTGGCGTCTAGAAGTTCCAACCTGACTTGAATCGGTGGGCTTCAGCCCACCGCCGGCACACCTGCTGGTGCCGCTCAAGAGATCGGCTGAAACCACAAGCCACTATAAAAACAAAGCCCGTCACGTGGACGGGCTTTGTCGTTCAGCACCGAAGTCAGACCCCGGCGACGTCTTCGGCCTGCAGGCCTTTCTGGCCCTGAGTTACCGAAAATTCCACCTGCTGCCCTTCGGCCAGCGAGCGGTGGCCGTCGCCACGGATCGCGCGGTAATGCACGAACACGTCGGCGCCATTACCTCGCTGAATGAATCCATAGCCTTTTGCATCGTTGAACCATTTGACGGTTCCGGTCTCGCGCTCAGCCATTACCACTTCTCCAACTCGCTTTTTGTTATTCCTCGGAAGAGGGGTCGACGGTCAGGTCTCGCGCATTCGGCTTTGGCGCAAATGCGACTCGAAAGCGACCGCTGCCGGAGTATAAAACAACGATTTTCGCTGTCAGCCTCTTTTTCCGCGCGGGATTTTCCCCCTCACCCGCCCCGGTCGATGTCGGAACGGGTGCTCTGCTCAGGCGCTCCGACGGCGCCGCCACAGCCACAGGGCGAGCACGCCCAAGGTCAGCAGCAACGGCACCAGGGCGATGTTGACGAACTTGAGCGTACGCCCCAGCGCCTCGATATCGGCATTGAGCTGGTAGCGCACCTCACGCAGCTCCTTACGGATACGTACCTTCTCCTGCTGGAACTGACGCAACGCCTGCTCCTGCTCAGCGGTCAGCTCCAATGCCTGCTCGGGGTCCGGGCTCTGCAGCTCGGCCAGCCGCTGCTCGGTATCGGCCAGGCGCTGCTGCAGTACCTCTTCCTTCTCGCGGAAGCGGTTCTCGGCCTGACGCTGCAAGGCTTCCACCACCACGAATGGCCGAGTGAAGCGACCACGCGAACGCACGCTGATCAGTGCATCGGTGCCGGAGAGATTATCCAGCGCGTTGATCACGAAGGCCCCGTTGTCGGCCCAGGGCTGCGGAATGCGCTGACCGAAGAAGTCCTGCACCTGCACCCACATCCGGTCGCTCAGCATATCGGTGTCGGCCACCGCGATGACGTTGATGTTCTGGCTTTCCTGAATGCCTTTCTCCCGACCCTCTATTCCGTTCGGGAACGCGGTCTTCGCCGGCCCCTGGATTCGCGCCGCCAGGGTATAGCGTTCGCCGGTTGGCTCGAGGCCAAGTAGCAGGGTTTCCGGGTTGTCCAGCGTGGCGAAGCGCTCAGCTTCTACCGGCATGGCGTAGTCGGAACTGCTGAACAGCGGCGTGAAGCGCGTCGTTGCGCCTTCCAGCGGCTCAAGAATGCCGGCGCTAGCGATGGTAATGTTCTCCAGCGCTGCAGTGGTTACATCATCCCGATCAAGCGCGCTTCGCGGCAGGCTCAACCAGCCTGCGTGACGCACCGGACGGCGCTCTGCACCGACGCCAACCGACATCGCGTAGGCCGCATCGACAAGCGCCTGTTGCGGCACCATGCGCACGCCCCAGGCTTTGAGCAGAGGCTCGAGGTCGGACGCACGCTCCTCGCCGAACTCGCCCGGGCCGATACCCATGCCGGGGTCGGCTTCGCTGTGCGGATCGACAAATGCCAGCAACTTGCCGCCACGCAACACGAACTGGTCGATGGCGAACAGCGTCTGCTCCGGCAGATCCTTCGGGTGGATCAGCAGCAATACCGAGACGTTGGTCGGAATCATGTCCACGTCGCGGCGCAGGCTCTCGATATGGAACAGCTGGCGGACTTCCTCCAGCACCATCCACGGTGGCGTCGCCTGTTGCGTGCGCATGTCGAAGCCGCCGGTCAGCTGCAACCCTGACAGTACGCCGACCACCGGCAGTTCACCGCTAGCCAGGCCCTGCACCAAGCGGCTGACTTCATACTCGAGAAACTCCTCCTGATCCAGCGGGAAGAACGGGATGATCTGCGTGCTGCCCTCGGCATTGGTGCCGGCCAGGCCGAAGTAGACCTTATCCCCGCTTTGGTTCAGCGGCACCGCCTGCAGACCGAACTCGGCTGCGCGGTCCTCCTCTTCGGAAAACGGCTGCGGGTCGATCACGTGCAACTTGAGCTTGCCGCCGGAGGCACGCTGATAAGCCCTGAGCATTTCCTCGACGCGACGCGCATAGTTGCGCAGCGCCACCAGGTCCTTGGAGGCCCCGTCCGAGTAGAAAAAATGCAGCTCGATGGGCGTCTGCAAGCCGTCGAGAATGCGCTCGGTGCCCTCGGAGATCGTGTAAAGCTTCTGCTCGGTCAGATCGAGCCGCGCATTGGTGAACAGCATGCCGGACACGCCGTTGAACAGCAGAAATGCCAGCGCGATCAAAAGCAGCCCGGCACCGGAATAGATGACTCGTTTCATGTCTGTTCCCTCAGGCGGCTTTCTTCAGATCGACGACCACCGCGGTAGCGGCCAGCCAGGCAACGATCAGCGTGACGAAATACAGCAGGTCACGCAGGTCGATCACGCCCTTGCTGATGGAGTCGAAACGGATCAGGAAGCTCAGCGAAGCCACCGCATCGATCAGCCACTGCGGCGCCCAAGCCAGCGCATCGAGCACCATCGGCAGGCCGCTGACGATAAACAGGAAGCACACCGCCACCGAGAGGATGAAGGCGATCACCTGGTTCTTCGCCAGCGCCGACATGCAGGAGCCGATGGCCAGAAAGGCACCGGCCAGCAACCAGCTGCCAAGATAGCCAGCGACGATCACGCCGTTGTCTGGCTCACCCAGGTAATTGACGGTGATGACCATCGGAAACGTCAGCAGCAAGGCGATTCCGGCGAACACCCACGCCGCGAGAAACTTGCCGCCAACGGCTTCGAAACGGGTGATCGGCAGCGTCATCAGCAACTCAATGGAGCCGGACTTGCGCTCCTCTGCCCACAAGCGCATGGCGATCGCCGGCACCAGAAACAGATAGAGCCAGGTGTGGAAGCTGAAGAATGGCGTCAGATCAGCCTGGCCACGCTCGTAGAAGCCGCCGAGGTAGAAGGTGAACACCCCGGACAGCACCAGAAAGATGACGATGAACACATAGGCGAGCGGCGTGGCGAAGTAGCTGCCCAACTCACGCTTGAAGATAACCGGCAACTGGGTCATAGCGACTCCCCACGAGTCAGGTTACGGAACACCTCATCCAGCCGGCCGCGCTCCACGTCCAGCTCCCTCACCACCCAGCCCTGCTGCGTGATCAGCGCATTGACCTGCGGGAAAATCACCTGCCCAGGCTGCGCCAGCACCGTCAGGCTGTGCTCTCGCTCGTTACGCTCGACCCCTGCGACACCGGGCAGCGCGGCCAGGGCAACGTCGTCCAGCGGACCGTCACTGACCAGCGTGACCGCTTGGTGGTATTTCGAACGGCTTTCCAGCTCCAGCGGCGTGCCATCGGCGACCAGCTTGCCGTGGGCGATCACTACCGCGCGGGTGCAGACCGCGCTGACCTCTTCGAGAATGTGCGTTGAAATGATGACGATCTTGTCCTGCGCCAGGCCCTGAATCAGCTGTCGTACCTGATGTTTCTGATTCGGATCGAGGCCATCGGTGGGCTCGTCGAGGATCAGCACTTGCGGATCATGCAGGATCGCCTGGGCCAGGCCGACGCGACGCTTGAAGCCCTTGGACAGGGTCTCGATGGACTGACCAAGCACCTTCTCCAGCTCCACCTGCGTCACAGCGGCTTCGACCCGCTGGCGCTTGTCCGCACCACGGAAGCCGCGGACTTCAGCAATGAATTCGAGAAAGCCGCGCACCGTCATGTCGCCGTAGCAAGGCGCACCCTCGGACAGGTAACCGATCTGTCGCTGGGCCTGCAATCTCTGAGTTTGGATGTCGTGACCTAGAATGCTGGCAGTGCCGGATGTCGGCGCCAGAAAGCCGGTCAGCATCTTCATCGTGGTGGACTTGCCCGCGCCATTCGGGCCGAGGAACCCCAGCACCTCGCCACACTGGACCTGAAATGACAGGTCATCCACAGCCGTGTGCTGGGCAAAACGCTTGGTCAGGTTTTTTATTTCGATCATGGGTTCTCACCAGTGCGCTAAAGGCCTGGCACGCCGCCCGCGGCGGCACGAACCAGGCCCTGCAAAATGCCGGCGGAACTATAAGAAGACCGGCCAGACGAATGCAACCGGGCAAGTATGGCGAAAGGAGTGGCGCATGTTTCGGGAATCGACCGATTGGCTGGCATCTTTGCCATCCGCTGGGCCGCGGAAGCCATACAGGCATGCAACAGCCGAGCTGCGAGCAAAAGCACACTCATCTTGTATCATACGGCCAGTACGTGGATGTCTAAGCAAATACCGGTTACCTATGAATATAGAAAACGCAGTAAACACAGATTACCCAGAATTGATAGAGATATGGGAAGCCTCCGTCAGGGCGACTCACGACTTCTTGAGCGAAGAGGACCTGCAAGAACTCAAGCCGGCGATATTAAACCAGTATTTTGATGCGGTTGATTTGAAATGTGCAAAAACGAACGATGGCGAGATACTGGGGTTCTGTGGCGTTAGCAATGGAAATATTGAGATGCTCTTCGTTTCACCAAATCAGCGCGGCAAGGGCATTGGATCATCGCTGGCATTCCATGCCATTGAATCTCAAAGCGCAACTACGGTGGATGTTAACGAACAAAATGATCAAGCGGTTGGGTTCTACCTGCGCATCGGCTTTGCCGTGACAGGACGCTCCCCAGTCGACGGCCAAGATAAACCCTATCCATTGCTGCATATGGCATTAAAATTCACTTAATATCCTGCCGACAATCCCGGCGATAACAGTGCTTTGATTGCAGAAAGAATGCGAACATCAAACACGTAACATGGGAAAGCCACATGGAATTAACAAAAACATTATTCATTACCTTAGCTTTTTCGCTAACTACCGCTGCGATCACATGCCTTATTGCGCACTTGATTTTTAGGGTAAAGCTACGCTGGGCCGTCCCGACTGGCGTAGCCATTGGAATTACACTCGCAAAAGCTATTGAACAATACTCATCTACTGAAAACTCCAGCCTTGTCATAATTTTGACCATAAGCCTCAGCGTATTGCTCACCCAGCTAATTGCAAAATTACTTTCCATCAAAGCGAAGAGCGGCACTACGCGCCGCACATGATTCATTGCATGAGACTCTCAGAAGCAAATCTCCTCTACAATGAGCCTTGACTGGTGGCACAGCAAACCTGGATCAAAATAATAATTGAGGTAATTATAATTTTTACGACGGTAATTTCGCTTTATAGCGGCATTCTCAGCGCCCAGAAATTCTACAGCAAAAAGCCTGGCGCGATCTGTTCAAAAAGGGGAGACCCTTGGTTTCTGGTAAATCTGGCCCTATCGCTAATTCTCGCCTTGCTCATTTCAAATGACTATAAAAGATCGCCTATTCTGAATTTCTTCATCAGCGTGTCTAGCGATCGACTAGCGGCCACATCTTCTAGAAACTTCTCGAACCTCTGATTACAAGTGTAACTACCAGACTATGACCTGTGCATGATGACGAATATTATCCAAATCGAAACCAATCGCCTGCTTTTGCGCCAATGGAAACTCGCTGATTACGCGCCGTTTGCGGCATTGAACGCGGACCCCAGAGTCATGGAGCATTTCCCTGACGTGCTCAGCCGCGCCGAGAGCGACGCGATGGCCGACCACTGTCGGAGCCTGATCGATGAGCGTGGCTGGGGATTCTGGGCCGTCGAACTGAAGGCAACCGGCGAGTTCATCGGCTTCGTCGGGCTGCATACTCCGTCGGCGGATTTACCATTCTCCCCATGCGTGGAAATCGGCTGGCGCCTGGCCGCTGCGCACTGGGGCAAGGGGCTAGCGACGGAGGCTGCACGAGCCGCGCTTGGCGTGGGTTTCGATACGCTCGACCTTTCGGAAATCGTGGCGTTTACCACTGTCGAAAACCGCCGGTCGCGGGCTGTTATGGAGCGCCTCGGCATGCGTGAATCTGACGGATTCGAGCACCCCGGTGTGCCTTTCGGCAATCCGCTGCGCGTGCACTGCCTCTATCGGCTGTCCCACGGTAGCTTCGAAGCGCAGCGGGCTACGGCTAACTGAACGTGAACAACCGACCGCTCATTCATCAATGGCTGGACTTCGCCTGAAACCCTGCTAGAACGGCAAGCGCAAACGCATAGCCGGATCACTCACTTCCAACCGATGGTAAAGCCCTAGATGCCACACCTGTTGTTGTCGTTTTTATTCCTCGGTATTTCCGCTCTTGCTCATGCGGATGATATCGAGGTTGCTCGGTTGTTCGAGAAAGCGGGGGTAGATGGGACATTGGTGATCGAGTCAACCGCAACCGGGCAGCGCTACGTTCACAACGACGCCCGAGCGGACCAGGCATTCACCGCGGCATCCATCTTCAAGGTGCTGAACACGTTGATCGCGCTGGAGGAAGGCGCTATCGCCGGGGCAGACGAGATCATCCCCTGGGATAACACCCGTTACGAGATCGAGGATTGGAACCGTGATCAGACGCTGAAAAGCGCATTCAGAGTCAGCTGCGTCTGGTGCTATCAGTGGCTGGCCCAGCGGGTAGGAACGGCCAGCTACCCACGTCATATTCATCGGGCGCGCTACGGGAGGCTACAGGAGCCCTTCAACGGCACGGAATTCTGGCTGGATGGCTCACTGACCATCAGCGCCGAGCAACAAATAGACCTGCTCAAACGCGTGGTCGAACGCAGCCTGCCGTACCGGGCGAGCAGCTACGACACCTTGAAGACGGTAATGCTCACCGAAGCCAGCGAGGACTATCGCCTTTACGCCAAGACCGGCTGGGCCGCCCGCAGCACGCCCGGCACAGGCTGGTACATCGGCTATGTCGAGCTCACCGAGGATACCTGGCTGTTCGCCTTGAACATCGATACTCGCGGCGCTACCGACCTGCCACTGCGCCAGCAGATCGCGCTGGGCGCGTTGCGGGCCAAAGGCATTCTGCCACTCGACTGAGGCTACTCGGTAACTCGGGTGGTTCGCCTAGGCGCCCGTCCTGAACAACCTCTTGGGAAATCCGCCATGCGCAGCGATGAAATCAAGACCATCTTCGATCAACAGGCGTCCACCTACGACAAGCGCTGGGCCAGAACCGCGCCGATTCGTGATGCCCTGCATTTCCTTCTGGAAGCCGTGTTTGCGGACCTTCAAGTCGATGCCCGGATTCTGTGCGTCGGTGCCGGCACCGGCGAAGAAATCGCCTATCTGGCCAGGCGCTTCCCGCGCTGGAGCTTCACCGCCGTCGAGCCCTCCGGTGCAATGCTCGAGGTGTGCCGCAACAAGGCGATCGAGGGCGGCTACGCCGAGCGCTGCCAGTTTCATGAGGGCTATCTGCAATCGCTGCCCAAGCAGCCCGCCTTCGATGCCGCGACGTGCTTTCTGGTGTCGCAATTCATTCTGGAGCCTGAGGCCCGTACGGAATTCTTCCGTGCCATCGCTAGCCGGCTTAGTCCAGGCGCACGCCTGGCCAGCTCCGACCTGGCATCGGATATCGCCTCGGCCGAATACACGGCCCTGGTCGAAACCTGGATGAACATGATGACCGTGGCTGGCATCCCAGCCGCCGGTGTGGAGCAGATGCGCACTGCTTACTCCCGCGATGTGGCGGTGCTGCCTCGCAAGCGGCTCGCAGCCATCATCGAATCCGGCGGCTTCACCGACCCCGTCCTGTTCTACCAGGCCGGGCTGATTCACGCCTGGTACTCGACGCGGTCATCGGTCGATGCGCAATAACGCCGCGCCACGGCGGCTGAATCCAACAGGCCGAGCGTGAAGCGATCCGTATTGCGCTCGTTACTTCTCGCCGCATTGGCCGGTGCGGCGATCTGGGGCCTGTCGCCTCTGGTGACGGGCCACGTCGAGCCCTGGGATGCCGGCGGCCTGTATTACACGTTAGCGCTGGCCTTGGGCGGCGGCTTGTGTGGCTCCGTTACGCCGAAACCCTTGTGGCCGCTCTACATCGGCTGTGTGGCCGGGCAGATTCTGTATCTGCTCGGCTGGTTGCCGACAGGGCCATTGCTCCCCGTCGGGCTGATGTTCGTGCTGCTGTGGTCCTTGGTCTTTCTCGTCGGTGCCTATGTCGGCTCCCGAGCCAGGGCCACATGGCAGGCTCGAAAGCATCAGGCGCCCCGTGGCGGCGCCTGAAGGCGCCGTCGCAGGCGTTACGCTGAGAGCTTCTGGCTGAAGTTATCGGCAGGCTTGCCAATGTCGAGCCGGTCCACGTTCATCACCTTGTCCCAGGCTTTGACGAAGTCGTGGACGAACTTCTCGTTGCCGTCGGCCATGCCGTATACCTCGGCCTGGGCACGCAGTTCCGATTGCGCGCCGAAGATGAGGTCCACGCGGGTGGCGGTCCAGATGGGCTGGCGGGTCTTGCGGTCGAGGCCCTGGAAGCGGTTCTTGTGCTCAGTCGCGACCCACTCGTTCTGCATGCTCAGCAGGTTGACGAAGAAGTCGTTCGAAAGCGTGCCCACACGCTTGGTGAAGACGCCTTCCTGACCGCCGTCTGAATTGGTGCCGAGCACGCGCATGCCACCGACCAGCACGGTCATTTCGGGCGCGCTCAGGCGCAGCAGATGGGCCTTGTCGACCAGCGCTTCCTCGGGCGCCATGAAGTGGGACTCGTGGTAGTAGTTGCGGAAGCCATCGGCGACCGGGCGCAGCGCTTCGAAGGACTGCGCATCGGTCCACTCCTCCTCGGCATCCATCCGCCCTGGCGTGAAAGGCACGGTGATCTCCACTCCGCCGTCCTTCGCTGCTTTCTCGATCGCCGCGCAGCCGGCGAGCACGATCAGGTCGGCCATGGAGACCTTCTTACCGCCGGTTCCCGAGGCGTTGAACGCACTCTGGACCTCGCCGAGCTTCTGCAGCACCTTCTCCAACAGCGGCGGATTGTTGATCTCCCAATCCTTCTGCGGCGCGAAGCGGATACGAGCACCGTTGGCGCCTCCGCGCTTGTCCGATCCGCGATAGGTAGCGGCCGAAGACCAGGCAACCGACACCAGCTCGGATACGGAAAAGCCCATGTCGAGGAGCTTCTGCTTCAGCGCGGCGATGTCCGCCTCGTCGATCACCGGATGGTCGCGTTCGGGAATCGGGTCCTGCCAGATCAGCTGCTCCTTCGGCACCAGCGGCCCGAGGTAGCGGCCGATGGGACCCATGTCGCGGTGCGTCAGCTTGAACCAGGCCTTGGCGAAGGCATCGGCGAACTCGTCCGGGTTTTCCAGGAAGTGCCGGGAGATCTTTTCGTACTCGGGGTCGAAGCGCAGCGACAGGTCAGTGGTGAGCATGGTCGGCTTGCGCTTCTTGTTCGGGTCGAAGGGGTCCGGCATGATTTCCGGCGCATTCTTCGCTTCCCACTGGTGGGCGCCAGCCGGGCTTTTGGTCAGCTCCCAATCGAAGTTGAACAGGTTTTCGAAGAAGTAGTTGGACCAGCGCGTCGGCGTCTGGCTCCAGATGACTTCCAGGCCGGAGGTGATCGCATCGGCGCCGATTCCACTCTTGTGGCGGCTGCGCCAGCCCAGGCCCTGATCCTCGATCACCGCCCCTTCCGGCTCCGGCCCCATCAAGGACGGATCACCCGCACCATGGGTCTTACCGAAGGTATGGCCGCCAGCGATCAGCGCCACGGTTTCGTAGTCATCCATGGCCATGCGCGCAAAAGTATCGCGAATGTCGATGGCCGCCGCTTTCGGGTCCGGGTTGCCGTTCGGGCCTTCAGGGTTCACGTAGATCAGACCCATCTGCACGGCACCCAGGCCCGGGTGCAGTTGCCGCTCGCCGCTGTAGCGCTCATCGCCAAGCCAGGTGCCTTCCGGCCCCCAGTACAGCTCCTCCGGCTCCCAGGTGTCGGCGCGGCCACCGCCGAAACCGAAGGTCTTGAAGCCCATGGATTCGAGCGCCACGTTGCCGGTGAGCACGAACAGGTCTGCCCAGGAAAGCTTGCGCCCGTACTTCTGTTTGATCGGCCACAGCAGGCGCCGGGCCTTGTCCAGCGCGGCGTTGTCCGGCCAGCTGTTGAGCGGCGCGAAGCGCTGCTGACCGCCACCGGCGCCGCCGCGGCCGTCGGTGATTCGGTAGGTGCCGGCGCTGTGCCAGGCCAGGCGAATGAACAGCCCGCCGTAGTGGCCGAAGTCCGCCGGCCACCAGTCCTGTGAATCAGTCATCAGGGCATGCAGGTCGGCGATGACCGCGTCGAGATCGAGCGAATTGAATGCTGCGGCATAGTCGAAATCGCCACCGTACGGATTGGAACGCGGCGAATGCTGGTTGAGCGATGTCAGGCTCAGCGCCTCAGGCCACCAATCTCGATTGCCAGGGCGTTTGCGGGGCGCACCAGCGCCATGACCGAATGGGCAACCACCACCCGCCTTTTCTCCAGACTCGTTCATGTTCTGCTCCTCACAGTTGTCGATGACGCACTCAAGCGCCGCTTAAAAACAACCTAGCACCCAGCTCATGATCGAACAAAAGCCCCAAATCCCCATCCAGGGCCACTCAAACCCTATGACAATCGCTGCAGAGCAGCAAGCAAGCGGCCTGCCGCGTCCCGATGGCAGTGGAAACGCACTACATGGATTTTCCCTATTGCCTCGATAGGCACAGCCTCCACCGCGCCATCAACGGCACGCAGCCGCCCGCCCACGAGTGACTCCTAGCCTGCAATAAGCCGCTCTGCTCTGACGCGGATGCTCAGGGTTGGCCTTTGAGGACCCCAACCAATCGCCATCGCTTGGCAGCATATTTTTGCCCACCCTCCTCGCTTGCGGCACACTTGCCGCCTTCGAGGGCACCGCCCCCTTCCGTAGCCGAATCTGCCGTATGACCCGCTCCCCCCTTCGCCGTTTGTTCTTCTCCGTATTGCGTCGCGTGCTGTACTTCTGGGTGCGCTCGGAGACCATCAACCAATCCGCCTTTACCCTCAAGCTGGACCGCAGCAAGCCGGTCTTCTACGTGCTGCAACAGCCTTCGCTCAGCGACTTGGCGGTGCTGGATGCCGAGTGCAGCAAGGCCGGGCTGCCACGCCCGGTGGCCGATGTGGCGGTGGGCGAGCATGTCGAGCCAGCCGCGTTCTTCTTTCTCCATCCAGCGACGAGCTGGTTTGGCCGACGCACGCGTCTGGTGGCGCCGCCGACGTTAGTCAGGCTGGTCGGCGCGCTGGAACACAACGCGGTGGAGAACGCGCAGATCATCCCGGTCAGCGTGTTCTGGGGGCAGTCGCCGAATCGCGAGACCAGCGCCTGGAAGCTGCTGTTCGCCGACAGCTGGGCGGTTACCGGGCGCCTGCGCAAGCTACTCAGCATTCTGGTGCTGGGGCGCAAGACCCGCGTGCAGTTCTCCGCACCGATCCAGCTCAACGAGCTGATCGCCCTGAACAAGGGCCACGAGCGCACCCTGCGCATGGTGCACCGCATGCTGCGCGTGCACTTCCGCAACCAGAAGACCGCCGTGATCGGCCCTGACCTGTCGCACCGGCGCAATCTGGTCAAGGGCCTGGTGCACGCACCGCAGGTCCGGCAGGCGATTCGCGACGAGGCCGAGCGCGAGAACATTTCCATCGAAAAGGCCGAAGCCAGGGCGCTGCGCTACGGCAACGAGGTGGCTTCGGACTACGCCTACACCGCTGTGCGCTTCCTCGAAGTGGTGCTGTCCTGGTTCTGGAACAAGATCTACGACGGTATCCGCGTCAACCATATCGAGCCACTGCAGGAAGCCGTGCGCGGTTACGAGGTGATCTACGTCCCCTGCCATCGCAGCCATATCGACTACCTGCTGCTGTCCTATCTGCTGTTCCGCAACGGCCTGACGCCGCCGCACATCGCCGCCGGCATCAACCTCAACATGCCGGTGATCGGCAGCCTGCTGCGCCGGGGTGGCGCCTTCTTCATGCGCCGCTCGTTCAAGGGCAACCCGCTGTACACCTCGGTGTTCAACGAATACCTGCACAACCTGTTCACCCGCGGCTTCCCTGTCGAGTACTTCGTCGAGGGCGGCCGTTCGCGTACCGGCCGCATGCTGCAACCCAAGACCGGCATGCTGGCCCTGACCCTGCGCAGCTACGTGCGCTCGTCGCGCCTGCCGATCCTTTTCGTGCCGGTCTACATCGGCTACGAGCGCGTGCTGGAAGGCCGCACCTACCTGGGTGAACTGCGCGGCGCGACGAAGAAGAAGGAGTCCATCTTCGACATCTTCAAGGTCATCGGTGCGCTCAGGCAGCGCTTCGGCCAGGTCTGGGTCAACTTCGGCGAACCGCTCAAGCTCAACGAATTCCTCGACCAGGAGCAGCCCGGTTGGCGCCAGCAAACCTACGCGCCGGATTACCGTCCCGAATGGCTGAACGACACCACCAATCGACTGGCCAAGCGCATTGCCCAGCGCCTCAACGAGGCGGCGGCGGTCAACCCGGTCAACCTGGTGGCGCTGGCGATGCTCTCCACCAGCCGTCAGGCGCTGGACCAGCAGTCCCTGGCGCGAATTCTCGATCTCTACCAGGCGCTGTTACGCGCGGTGCCCTACTCGCCGCACACCACCCTGCCGGAAGGCGACGGCAACGCGTTGATCGCCTACGTGAAGAGCCTCGATCTGCTCGCCGAGCAGAAGGACGCGCTGGGCAACATCCTCTATCTGGACGAGCAGAACGCCGTCCTGATGACCTACTACCGCAACAACGTGATGCACATCTTCGCGTTGCCGGCGCTGCTGGCGAGCTTCTTCCAGAGCAGCTCGCGCATCAGCCGAGAGCAGATCCAGCGCTTCACCGAGGCGTTGTACCCGTACCTGCGTGCCGAGCTGTTCATGCGCTGGGAAGTCGAGGAACTCGACGCCGTGGTCGACCAGTGGCTGGCGGCATTCGTCGAGCGCGGCCTGCTCAAGGTGGACGGCAACCACTACGTGCGCCCGGCCCCGAGCTCGCGGCAGTTCGTCCTGCTCACCCTTCTCGCTCGGGTCGTGGTGCAGACCCTGCAGCGCTTCTACATGGCCACTTCGCTGCTGCTCAACAGTGGCCAGCACAGCCTGAGCGCCGAGGAGCTGGAAAACCTCTGCACGGTCATGGCCCAGCGCCTGTCGATCCTGCATGGGCTGAACGCGCCGGAGTTCTTCGACAAGGCGCTGTTCCGCCATTTCATCCAGAGCATGCAGGAACAGGGCGTAGTCAGCCCGGACGAAAACGGCCGGCTCGGCTATCACGACAAGCTCGCGGAACTGGCCGAAGGTGCGGCTAAGCGCGTGCTACCGGCGGAGATTCGCCTGTCGATCCGTCAGGTGGCGCTGGAGCGTCATCACGACGATTCCGATTCACCGCCTCCCGACGCTGCCGCCTGACGCGGTCAGTCCCGCTGCCAGGCCATCGCCAGTTCGGGATGGCCGGTGCGCGGGTCCAGCTGTTCGCTGATCTCAGCAAAGCCATGTCGGCGATAGAAGGCGACGCTGGCGGCATTGGCACTGTAGACCGTCAGCTCGAGCCGCTCACGCACGGCCTTGACCTGCTCGATCAACGCGGAGCCGCTACCGCCGCCCTGGGCACTCGGCGCCACGAAGATCGCCGCCAGAACGTCCTCGACAAGCGCGACAAATCCCAGCACCTCGCCTTCACGCTCATCGACCCAGATCTGTGCCGCTGGCAGGTAGATATCGCGCATGTCATCCAGCTTCGACTCCCAGAATGCCGGGGCGATGAAGTCATGAGCGCGAATGGATGCAGCCAGCCAGATCGCCAGTACCGGCTCCAGGTCATCGGGGCGAAAGGGACGGATCATGTTAGTCGGCTCCATAACGACGGGGGCCGCAACCTTAGCGCATCAGCAACAGGGTGTCCCCCGCCTTCATGGCCCATACTGCTGGTAAACGCCTGCGCCTTTCCTGGCATTGCTTTAGCATCGGCACCTGACCATGCGGCCGGCGGCATTGCGCCGCTTCTGCACCATTCAACTCAATGAACATGAGGGTAATGCCATGTTGCGCATCACGACACTCGTTGCAGGCTTGGCACTTTCCGCCAGCGCTTTCGCCCTGTCACTGTCCGACCTGACCCAGAGCGACGCCAGCGGCGGGCTCAAGGATGCCTTGAGCCAGGGCGCCAAGGTCGCCGTGCAGCAGCTCGGTCGGCCTGGCGGTTTCAGCAGCGATCCTGACGTGCGCATCGAGCTGCCGGGCAACATCGGCAAGGCCTCGCGGATGTTGAAGATGCTCGGCATGGGCGCGCAGGTCGAGCAGCTGGAGAACAGCATGAACCTGGCCGCCGAGAAGGCCGTGCCGGAGGCACAGCAACTGCTGCTGGATGCCGTGCGCAAGATGACCGTGCAGGACGCCAAGGCCATCCTCGCCGGTGGCGATGACTCAGCCACCCAGTACCTGAACAAATCCAGCCGTGAACAGATCCGCGCGAAATTCCTGCCTATCGTCAAACAGGCCACTGACCAGGTTGGCCTAGCGCAGCAATACAACGCCGTCGCCGCCAAGGTGCCGTCGGGATTGAACGGCAGCTACGCCAATATCGAAAGCTATGTCACCGAACAAGCGCTAGACGGCCTGTTCACGGTGATCGCCGAGCAGGAAGCCGGCATCCGCAAAAACCCAGCTGCTGCAGCGACCAGCCTGGCCAAGAAAGTGTTCGGAGTGCTCTGAGCGGGAGCCGAAGGAAGGGAAGAATCGTCGATTTGGCGATCGCTTCGGTTGATGGTTATCGCAAGGATCAGTATCAGGGCGGTTTTCCGGCTAGACCGGAGAGATTGGTGGGCTAGAGCCCGCCCTACAGTTATGCCCACAGCGGAGCATCGGATATAGCGCCCACGCGCCAGGTGGCATGGGACCGTAGGGTGGGTTTCAGCCCCCCCCCCCAAACGCAGGGTAATGAAACTCCCCCACCCAACCGCCCACTTCGGAGATGGCACCTCTCAACGCGGTCCCATTATGTCCGCCAGGGCATCCGGCTGCGGTGCGCCCTGGTGCTGTTGCAGGCGGCCGTTATCGTCGAGATAGAAGATCGCCGGAGTCGCCTGGGCGCCCAGTTCGCTCATCAGCATCAGGTTATCGGTGAGCTGCTTTTCCAGCGCTGCCGGGATTTTCTCCAGCGCCTTCAGCTTGCTCGCCTTGCCGGCCGCCTCGTGCTCATTGAGCGCTGCCTGAGGATCCTTGGCACTGAGCAGCGCGGCGGATTTGCCAGCACTGTCGGCGCGCAGCATGCCGACCATGATGTGCCGCAACTGCACCTTGCCGGACTCGACCCAGGGCCGTGCCTGCTTCCAGAACATGTTGCAGTACGGACAGTTCGGGTCGCTGAACATGTAGATGATGCGCGGCGCATCGGCCTTGCCGTCGGCAATCCAGGTGCTGTTTTCCATGCGCGTCCACATTTCCTTGCCCAGCGGTTCGTACACCAGCTTCTCCAGGTGCGCGCGGGTCAGGTCCTCGCCTTTTGCATCGAGCAGGCTACCGATCAGCACGTGCTCGCCATCCGGGGTGAGATACAGCGCCATGCCCTGCCCGTTGTAACGCGCGGCATAGCCCTTGAGCCCACCCGGTGCATCGAAGCTGCCGACGACCTCGGCGCCACGGGACTCGACGGCCTTGATCGCCTGCGGCAATTCCTCGGCCTGGGCCATGGGCAGGGCCAGCAGGCTGACGCCAGCCAGCAGGTAGGGTAACGGCTTGAATCGAATCACGGCGCAGCTTCCTCTTTCAGTTTTTCCAGCGCGCGCGCCAGGCTGGCGTGCGAGAGTTCGCCAAGATGGCTGCTGACCTGGCGACCATCGGCGTTGTAGAACAGCGTGGTCGGCAGCGCTGTGGAGCCCACGTGCTGGCCCAGGCGCCCGCCACTGTCGAGCAGGACGTTTTCGAGACTCAACCCCGCGGTTTCCAGAAAGCGGTTGATCTCCCCCTCCCCCTCGCCCTGGTTGATAAACAGGAACAGGGTGTCGCTTTCCCGTGCCTGGGCGTCGGCAAGTACCGGCATCTCGCGCCGACAGGGCGGACACCAGGTCGCCCACAGATTGATCACCAATGGCTGACCGGAATAATCCTCCAGCGCAACCGGACGCCCCTGGTTGTCGCGCAGGGCCATTTCCGGCAACCGCGTGCCTTGCTCGAAGGAATGCCAGGCCAGGTTACTGAAGCCCCAGCTGAGGATACCCACGGTCAGCGCGATGCCCAGCGGCTTGCGCAGCTCGCGGTCACGCCAGCCCCACCAGATGCCCAACGCCAGCGCAGCGATCAGACCGGGCCAGGCGATAAAGCCACCGTCACGGATATCGATCACGCTCAGCCAGTCGTCTCGGTAATACGCCCAGTACAGCGCGACAAAGGCCAGGCGCGCCACGAACAGCGCCACCAGCAGCAGGCGAAACAGCTGCCGCTCCGGGTTACGCTCGCTGCGGCGGCCGACCCACCAGCCGGTCAGGGTCGCCAGCAGCAGGCTGCCCAGCAGCAATACATGGGGCACCGCCAGGGCCAGCGGCCCGATATTCACAGTCAGCATCAACCTCGCTCCCGGGTTTGGTTCCAGTTCTGAAGAAAGCTCTTGGCGCCGACCTCGCCAGTGATACGGCGTTCGCGGCGCTCCTCACCATCCGGGCCGATCCACACCAGCGTTGGCGGACCGAGTACCTGGTAACGGTCCAGCAATCGGCGACTTGCAGCGCCACTGCGAGTCACGTCGGGGCGCAGCACGCGCACACCGTCCAGGCTCGCCTGCACCTCGGAATTGCCGAAGACCTCCTTATCCATGACCTTACAGGAGACGCACCAGTCGGCGTAGTAATCGATCAGCACCCACTGACCCTGCGCCTTTGCCGCAGCCAGCTCACGATCGAGTACAGCCGGGTCGCTGAAAGCGAGCGCGTGAGATTCAACAGCCGCGGCCGCCGCCACGCCGCCGGCATAGATCGCCAGCGGCCGACGCGGATCATCCGCGCCGCCGGCCGCACCCAGCAGCATTGCTACGCCCCACAGCCCCAGCAGAACGCCGCTGGCCTGGCAGAGCACGCGCTGGCGTCGCACTGCCTGCGCCACATGCAGCAAGGCGGTGGCGAGCACCACCAGCAGCGCGCCCCACAGGCCCAGCCACAGCCAGTCGGCCAGCAACGGACGCGCCACGAACAGCGCGGCCGCCAGGAAGAGAAAGCCGAATACCACCTTGACCCGGTCCATCCAGGCGCCCGGCTTGGGTAGAAAACGCTGGCCGACCGTCACCAGCAACAGCAGCGGCGTGCCGATGCCCAGGCCCAGCGCGAACAGCACCAAGCCCCCCTGCAGCGCACTGCCGCTCTGTGCGATGAACAGCAGCGCGGCAGCCAGCGGTGCGGTCATGCAGGGGCCGACCAGCAGGCCGGAGAGCACACCCAGCGCGCCAGCCCCGGCGAGGCTGCCCCCGCGCTGGCGATCACCGACACGCTGCAGGCGATCACGCAGCGCCACTGGCAATTGCAGCTCGAACAAACCGAACATCGGCAGCGCCAGCAGCACGAACAGCACGGCGAAACTGGTCAGCAACCAGGGTTGCTGCAGCGCCGCCTGCAGGTTGGCGCCGAGTAGCGCCGCAAGTACCCCAAGCCCGGCGTAGACCAGCGCCATGCTGACCACGTAGGCCGACGCCAGGGCGAAACCACGGCGCGAGGTGGCACCGCTGCCGACCACGATGCCCGCCAGGATCGGCAGCATCGGCAGCGAACAGGGGGTGAAGGCCAGCAACAGCCCGAGGCCGAAGAACACCAGCAGGCTCCAGGCCAGTGCCTGATTTTCGAGGCCGCTGACCAGCGCCTGATCTTCGGCCTGCCCGGAGGCTGTCGAGGCGGTGCCGTCACCGCTCAGAGAAACTTCACGGGTCTGAGGTGGATAGCACAGCCCGGCATCGGCGCAGCCCTGCCATCCGAGGCGCACGTTGTTCTCCACGCCCGCCGGGATCAGCAATTCGAGGCTGTCGCGGTAGATCTGCGAGTCGCCGAAGAACTCGTCGCTGTAGGGCTCGCCCTCGGGCAGCGGCGGCTGGCGCTCCGGCGGCAGGCCGTCGAACTGCAGACGCTGCTGATAAAGGTAATAGCCCGGCGCGATCCGCCAGTGCAGCAGCGTCGCGCCGTTCTCCTGTGGACTGACCGTCAGCGCAAACGCCTCATCCACCGGCAGAAAATCACTCTGCGAGCCGCCGCCAAACAGGCCACCGGCAGGCAGAGCCAGTCCGGGCGTTAGCAGAAACAGCAGAAGAACCAATGTGCGCATGAGAATCCTGTCAGTGAAATGACTGCCGCGCAGCATGCCGGGGCGGGATTAACGCGCCATTAACACCGTGGTACGGGCTGCATAACGCTGCCTTAATCGCTAAGGTCCACCCTTGAGCTTTTGCTGCGGACCCTATCCATGCACGTGCTACTTGCCGAAGACGACGCACTGATCGCCAGCGGCATCGTCGCCGGGCTCAATGCCCAGGGCTTGATCGTCGACCATGCTGCGACCGCGGCGGATGCCGAAGCCCTGCTGCGCGCGGCGCACTTCGATGTGCTGATCCTCGACCTCGGCCTGCCCGACGAGGACGGCATCGCCCTGCTGCGACGCCTGCGCCAACAGGGGGTGGAGCTACCGGTGCTGGTGCTCACCGCGCGCGATGCGGTCAGCGACCGCGTGATCGGCCTGCAGGCGGGTGCCGACGACTACCTGCTCAAGCCCTTCGACCTGCGCGAGCTGGCCGCGCGTCTGCACACGCTGATGCGGCGCATGTCCGGGCGCAGCGTCAACCTCATCGCGCATGGCCGGTTGAGCTACGACCCGAGCCGCTGCGAGGCGCGCCTGGACGGCCAGCCGGTCGACCTGTCGCGCCGTGAACAGGCACTGCTGCAGGCACTGCTCAACAATCAGGGCCGGGTGCTCAGCAGCGAGCAGCTCAAGGACGCGGTTTACGGTTTTGCCGATGATGTCGAGAGCAACGCGCTGAACGTGCATATCCACCATCTGCGCCGCAAACTTGGCAACGGCATCGTCGAGACCGTGCGCGGCCTGGGCTACCGCCTCGGCCCGGCAGACGACGAGGACGCGTCATGAGCCTGCGTCTGCGCCTGACCCTGATGCTCGGCTCGGCCTTCGTGCTGCTCTGGGCATTGGCTGCGACCTGGATGCTGGTCGATCTGCGCAGCCAGATGATGCTTTCGCTCGACCAGCGCCTGGCCGCCTCGGCGCGCATGGTCGCCGGCCTGCTGGTGCAGTTGCCGCAGCCAGTGCCCGGCGACGGCCCGCCACAACGATTGAGCGCCGAGCAGCTGGGCATCCCCAACGGGCTGGCCTGCCAGGTCAGCTCGTTGCGTGGCGAGGTGCTGGCGCGCAGCCACAGTGCGCCCGACCAGCAGCTGGATGCCGAGCAGAACGGCTACCGCGACCAGCTGATCGACGGCGTGCCCTGGCGCAGTTTCACCCTGGTGCAAGGCGAGCTGCGCATCACCACGGCCGACCGTCTGGATGAGCGTGCCGCGCTGAAGCGCTCGGTTTTGCTGGCGGCGGCGCTGCCGGTGGCGGTCGCCCTGCTTGGCAGCCTGGGTCTGCTCTGGCTTGGCCTGGGCCGTGGGCTGGCGCCGTTGCGCAGGATTCGCGAGGCACTGACCCAACGCAGCGCCGACTCCCTCGAACCGTTGCCGGTCGAAGGCCTACCGCCGGAGCTGCTGCCGCTGGTGCAGACGCAGAACCAGCTGTTCCAGCGCATCGCCCAGGCCATCGAACGCGAACGCCGGCTGACCGGCGACGCCGCCCACGAACTGCGCAGCCCGCTGACGGCGATCAAAACCCACCTGCAGGTGGCGCGCATGACCGAAGGCGCCGCCGCCGAACAGGCACTGGCGAACGCCGAGGCCGGCGCCGATCGCCTGCAGCGCACACTGGAACAGCTGCTGTTGCTGGCGCGGGTGGAAGGCAGTCTGGATTTTGACGATGGCCTGCAGTGCTCGGCTGCTGAGGTCGCGCGGCTGGCGATTCAGGACGCCAGTGGCGGTGACGGCGCACCAATCCTGTTGCAGGTCCCGGCGGAATTACCCGACACGCCGCTGGCCATGCCGCCGGTGCTGGCCATCGCCGCACTGCGTAACCTGCTGGAAAATGCCCAGCGCCACACCGCGCCGGGCAGCGCCGTCACGCTGACCCTGCAGCCTGAAACCGAGCGAGTGCGCTTCGAAGTACGCGACCAGGGCCCGGGCATCGCCGCCGAGCATCTCGAGCACCTGACCCGGCGCTTCTGGCGACACGCCGCCAGCAGCGGCAGCGGCCTGGGCCTGGCCATCGTCCAGGCGATCGCGCAGCGCTGCGATTGCACCCTCGCCTTCGACAATCAGGCCGACGGTCTGCGCGTATCGCTGACGGTGCCGTTGCAGCGCTAAGCACGCGCTTAGCCAAGGAATTCCAGGCGGAACGTCGTCCAGCCCTGCTCGGAACTGCAGTGGATACGGCCTTGATGAGCCTGAACGATCGAACGGGTGATCGCCAGCCCTAGGCCGGCATTGCTTGGACTGCCTTCACGGCGCGCGGGGTCGACCCGGTAGAAGCGGTCGAACAATCGCTCCAGATGCTCGGGCGCGATGGTCGCGCCGGGATTGCTTACCTCAAGCTTCACCTGGCCAGCGCCGCGCTCGATGGCCACCCGGATCCGCTCGCCGTCGGGGGTGTAGCGCAGCGCATTGGACAGAAGGTTCGATAGCGCCCGGCGCAGCATCAGCAGATCGCCTTGAATCGTGCCGGCACCAGACAGCTCGAAGCGAACCCCGCGTTCGTCAGCCGAAAGCTGGTAGTAATCCAGCAACTGCGCGCACAACGCCTCCAGCGCGACGGGTTTGGCATCCGGCACGATCAGCCCGTTATCCGCCTTGGCCAGAAACAGCATGTCGTCGATCATCCGCGACATGCGCTGCAGCTCCTCCAGATTCGAATGCAGGTTGTCCTGGTACTGATCCAGCGTACGCGCGCGGGTCAGCGCTACCTCGGTGTGGGTCATCAGGTTGCTCAGCGGTGTGCGCAGCTCGTGGGCGATGTCGGCGGAGAAGTTCGACAACCGCACGAAGGCGTCCTCCAGTCGCGCCAGCATGGCGTTGAAGGCCTGCACCAGCTGTTGCAGTTCCGCCGGCGTCGACTCGTCGGGGATGCGCTCGCGCAGCGACTTGGCCGAGACGGAGGCGGCCACCTGGGTCACCTCGCGCAACGGTCGCAAGCCGCTGCGCACCAGCAGCCAGCCGAGCAACCCGCTGAGCAGCGCACAAAGCACCAGTGCCGCCCACAGCCAGCCGCTGAAGGTGTGAAAGAAGGCCTTGTGCACGGTGACATCGAGCAGGATCAGCAAGGTCAGCCGCTGTGCGCCGATCTCGACATGCCCGGCCTCGCCACGCCAGACGCGCCCGTCCAGCGTCAGTTCCCCCGCCTCCCGGCCGATCAGATCGAGCAGCGGCGGCTCCGCTTCATCAACGCCCGGCTGAGGAAACAGCTGTGCACCGCGTTCATCGAAAATGAAACCGCGCATCTCGCTGTGCCCGCCGAGCAGCGCCTGCAGCTGTGGGCGAACACGCTCGAAGTTCTGCAGGTCGTCCAGCTCCCCCAGCAGGCGTCGGCTTGCCTCGAGTTTTTCGTGCAGCGTATGGCGGTCCAGTTCGTCGAAGTGATGCTCGCTGAGCTGGCTGAAGAAATAACCGGCCGCCGCCAGCACGCCGGTCACCGCGAGCATGAACATCAGGCTCAGCCGCGCGGTCAGCGACAGCCGCTTCATGGCGCGTCCGGCTCGTCGAGCATGTAACCCATGCCCCGTGCGGTATGGATCAGTTTGGGCTCGAAGCCATCGTCGATCTTTGCCCGCAAGCGGCGGATCGCCACCTCGATAACGTTGGTATCGCTGTCGAAATTCATGTCCCACACCTGCGAGGCAATCAGCGACTTGGGCAGCACCTCGCCGCGCCGACGCAGGAGCAGTTCCAGCAGGGCGAATTCCTTGGCAGTCAGGTCGATACGCTGGCCAGCCCGCACCGCGCGGCGCTTGAGCAGATCGACCTCCAGATCGGCGATCTTCAACTGAGTCTGCAATGCTGCTGCGTTGCCACGCCGGAGCAAGGTGCGCACACGCGCCAGCAGCTCGGAAAAAGCGAACGGCTTGACCAGATAGTCGTCGGCGCCAAGCTCCAGCCCTTTCACGCGATCTTCGACACGATCACGCGCGGTGAGAAACAGCACCGGCACCTCGTTGCCGGACGCCCGCACCAGGCGCAGCACTTCCCAGCCATCCAGGCCGGGCATCATCACGTCGAGAATCAGCAGGTCATAAGGCGCACTCAGCACATGCTGCAGCGCGTCGGTGCCGCTGGTGACGCGGTCGACGGTGAAGCCAGCCTCGCTCAGGCCCTGCTGTAGATACATGCCGGTTTTCGGTTCGTCTTCGGCGACCAGCAATTTCATGGCGGCGAGTTCCTTCAGTGGCGACAGCGCAAGTGTGGCAGCGCCAGCTGCCGGGACGCCACGAAGCTGACAAAAAAGTAATCTTCCCATCAGCCTCTTGTCAGCCCGCCGACGTTAGCTTGGTACTCAGAAAAATGAGGCTTGACCTTTCCATCGCGTCAAGGTCGAGCATCAGGTCAGCTTCATTGAACTGGCTAACCGAGGATCACCCAATGACCAGCATCGAAATCAAGGTTTCCGGCATGACCTGCGGGGCATGCGTCAGGCATGTCACCGCTGCACTACAACCCTTGGCTGGCGTCGAGCGAGTCGAGGTCGACCTGGCCGCAGGGCTAGCCCGGATAGACGGTACGGCCGATAGCGCCATGCTCATCGCAACCCTCGACAAAGCCGGTTACCCTGCCCAAATCGCCACCGGCTCGCCTGCCCCGGCGGCGCGCAAAACAGGATGCGGCTGCGGCTGCAACTGAACATCGCTCTGGAGAAACCCATGAAACCTTACCTCACCGCACTCGCCGCCCTGCTGATGTCTGGCATGGCCCATGCCGCGGACGTCATCGATGTGCACCGCGATGCCAACTGCGGCTGCTGCAAGGACTGGATCACGTACCTTGAGGCGAACGGCTTCGAAGTGCGTGATCACGTCGAAACCAACATGTCGGCGGTCAAGCAGAAGCTGGGCGTCGCACCGCGCCTGGGCTCGTGCCACACCGGCGTGATCGGCGGCAAGTTCATCGAGGGCCACGTGCCGGTCGCAGCGATTCATGAGCTGCAGAAGCGTGATGATCTGGCCGGCGTTGCCGTACCGGGTATGCCTGCGGGCTCCCCAGGCATGGATTACGGTCAGCCGCACCAGCAGTATCAGGTGATCGGCCTGACCACCAAGGGCAAGGATCTGGTACTCGGCGATTACCTCGGCGCGCAGCCGGTTCGCTAAGGCACGCTGCACGTCCAGGCGGTGCCAAAACCGCCCGGCATCGGTATTGAGCACGGCCAGCCCGGTTGCGGCTGGCCACGCTGCTAGCTGACAAAATCGTAATTTTCGCTTCAGGTCGCTGACAGATGCGTCGCGCTATGGTGCTTGCCATAGCGTTGCAGCGTCGCGCCTGCGCGGCGGCCAAACCAACAATTCGATCGACCGAACAGGACCAGCATGCAATTGACCAGCTCGCGACGCACCTTCGTCAAAAGTCTGGCTGCCGGCGGCGCCGTCGCAGGCCTCGGGCTGTGGCAACAGCCCGTATGGGCGCTGACCAGCGCGGGGCAGCCGACGGTGCTTAGCGGCACCGATTTCGACCTCACCATCGATTCCTTGAGCGTGGATTTCACTGGCAAGCGCCGCACAGGCATGGCCATCAACGGCAGCATCCCCGGCCCGCTGCTGCGCTGGCGCGAGGGTGAAACCGTGACCCTGCGCGTGCGCAACCGCCTGCCCCACGACACCTCGATCCACTGGCACGGCATTCTGTTGCCGGCCAACATGGACGGCGTGCCCGGCTTCAGTTTCGCCGGCATCGCCCCGGACGGCATGTACGAGTACCGCTTCAAGGTTATCCAGAGCGGCACTTACTGGTACCACAGCCATTCCGGCTTCCAGGAACAACTGGGCGTCTATGGCGCGCTGATCATCGATCCCAAGGAACCCGACCCATTCGCCTACGACCGCGACTATGTGGTGTTCCTCTCCGACTGGACCGACGAAAGCCCGGCACGGGTACTGGCCAAGCTGAAGAAGCGCTCGGACTACTACAACCAGGGCCGACGCACGCTTGGCGATTTCATCAATGACGTCGCCGACAAAGGCTGGAGCGACACCGTCAGTGATCGCTGGGCCTGGGCAAAGATGAACATGTCGCCGACGGATCTTGCCGACATCAGCGGCGCCACCTACACCTATCTGCTCAACGGCCAGGCGCCCGATGGCAACTGGACCGGCCTGTTCCAACCGGGCGAGCGCATCCGCCTGCGCCTGATCAACGGCTCGGCGATGAGTTATTTCGACTTTCGCATCCCCGGCCTCAAGCTCACCGTCGTCGCCGCTGACGGGCAGAACGTCGAACCGGTGCAGGTGGACGAAGTGCGCCTGGCCGTGGCGGAAACTCTCGATGTCATCGTCGAACCGGACGGCAGCCAGAACGCCTACACCCTGTTCGCCCAGGCCATGGACCGCAGCGGCTACGCACGCGGCACCCTGGCCGTGCGCGATGGCTTGCAGGCGCCGGTGCCCGAGCCAGATCCGCGCCCCGAACTGACCATGGAGGACATGGGCCACGGCGATCATTCTGCCCATGGCCAGGCTGCTGCGACGGTGCAAAGCGACCCTCACGCCGGCCACGACGACATGAATCATGGCGCGATGAATCACAGTGAGATGAATCATGGCCAGATGGACCACGCCGCCATGGGCCACGGTTCGCACGGCGCTGGCATGCAGGCGCATCCGGCCAGCGAAACCAATAATCCGCTGGTGGACATGCAGACCATGATGCCGGTGCCCAAGCTGGACGACCCGGGCATCGGCCTGCGTAACAACGGCCGACGCGTGCTGACGTACGCCGACCTGCGCAGCACCTTCGCCGACCCGGACGGCCGCGAGCCGATGCGCACCATCGAACTGCACCTGACCGGGCATATGGAACGCTTCGCCTGGTCGTTCGACGGCATTCCCTTCGCCCACGCTGAGCCAATCCGCCTGAAATATGGCGAGCGGGTGCGCTTCGTGCTGGTCAACGACACCATGATGCACCACCCCATCCACCTGCACGGGCTGTGGAGCGACCTGGAGGACGAACACGGCAATTTCCAGGTGCGCAAGCACACCATCGACATGCCACCGGGTTCGAAACGCAGCTATCGCGTCACCGCCGACGCCCTCGGGCGCTGGGCCTATCACTGCCACATGCTGATGCACATGGACCTCGGGATGTTCCGCGAAGTCCGCGTAGAAGAATGACGGAGAAGCCTATGAACACGATCAAACAGCACGCCCTGCTCGCCTTCGGCCTGACTGCCGCTCTCAGCCTCAATGTCGCCCACGCGCAGAGCGAGCACGACGGTCATCATCCCGCCGATGCGCCAACCGAACAGGCCGCGCCGCAGGCCAGCCAACCCCAGTCCGGGCAACAACAGGGCGGCATGATGCAGGGCATGGATCACGACAAGATGCAGGACATGCACGACCAGCACATGGGTTCCGGCCATATGGACCACGGCAGCATGGGCAACGGAAAGATGCAGAAGGATATGCCAAAGGGCTCCGAGCAAGGCAAGCCGCATGATCACTAAGACACTGCCCGTCGCCATCGCCCTCGCACTGGCTGCGACGGCAAGCCACGCGCAGCAGGCCATGGATCATTCCGGACACGGCGGGCACGCTGAGCCAGCGGACTACAGCCAGATGAACCATGGCGACATGGATCACGGCGATCACGGCAGCATGGATCACAGTTCAATGGCTCACCCACCGGCTACCAGCGTTGCCCCCGGACAGGAGCCTCGCACGCCAATCCCTGCGATCAGCGATGCAGACCGCGTCGCGGCATTTCCAAATCTGCCGCCCCACCATATGCATCAGGGCGGCAGCAACTTCTTCTTCCTCGCCGATCAGCTGGAATGGCAGGACGCCGATGAAGGCAGCACCCTGGCCTGGGATATTTCCGGCTGGTATGGCGGCGATATCGACCGTCTGGCCTTCCGCTCCGAAGGCGAGCGCACCAACGGCCATACCGAGGAGGCCGAGCTGCAGCTGCTCTGGAGCCACGCAATTGGTCCGTGGTGGGAAACCGTCGCTGGCGTGCGCCAGGACTTCAAGCCTGGCTCACCGCAGACCTGGGCAGCCTTTGGCGTGCAAGGCATGCCGCTGTTCGGTCTGGAAACCGAAGCCACGGCATTCCTTGGCGAGGGCGGCCAGACTGCGCTGCGCCTGGAGGCCGAATACGACATCCTGCTGACCCAGCGCTGGGTGCTACAGCCAACCGCGGAGCTGAACCTGCACGGGCGCAACGACGAGGCGCGCGGCGTCGGCTCCGGTCTCAGCGACGCCAGCGTAGGGTTGCGCCTGCGTTACGAGATCAACCGCCAGTTTGCACCTTACGTCGGCGTCAGCTGGGGCCGTGCCTACGGCAACACCGCCGATCTGCTGCGTGCCGATGACGAAGACATCAGCGAGGCGAAGCTGGTAGCCGGTATTCGCTTCTGGTTCTGAGCCTATGAAAACAACACTCAAGACCCTCGTCCTGAGCGGCGCGGTAATCGCCGTGGCCGGTGCAGGGGTGCTGTACTCCGGCGTGATCAGTGTCGCCGCCGACGAGCCGCATTCGCGGGCGATCGAGGCTCTTCTCGAGTTCACCCGCGAGCGCTCGATTGCGGTGCGTGCCGGTGAAATCAAGGTACCGAGCCTCGACGATGAGGCACTGATCCGTTCGGGCGCAGGCAACTACCACGCCATGTGCATTGGCTGTCACCTGGCACCGGAGATGAACGCCACTGAACTGAGCGAAAGCCTCTACCCCGCTCCGCCGAACCTGGCAATGCAAGGTACCGGCGGTGATCCGGGGGCAACGTTCTGGGTCATCAAGCACGGCATCAAAGCGACCGGCATGCCGGCCTGGGGCAAGAGCATGGGCGACGAATACATCTGGGGCATGGTCGCCTTCATTGAGCAGATGCCGCAGCTTGATGGGCCGCAGTATCGGTCGCTGGTCGCCGCAAGTGACGGCCACCAGCACGGCGGCCAGCACTCCAGTCCTGCCGCTGCCCAGACGCCCGCGTCAGCCGAAGGCGATCACCACGGCACGCTCGACCACCACCGGCCAGCAACGCCAGAAGCTGACGTACACCACCACCCCGACGGCAGCCGCCACGTACATTGAGCCTTGGCGCCGTCTGAACGCTGGCGTGCGATCAAAGGGCTCGCCTCAGCGCTTCGCCTCGATCCGCCCGACGCGCTCCAGCCACTCGGACTCAAGCCGGTTCTGATCGATATCCATATGCAGCGCCTCCATGGCCTCCCGATGGCGGTCGATCTCGGCGACCGAATCGCTGACGCCGCTGGAGTTGCCATCGAGCTGGTGCATCTGGGTCAAACCCAGGTGATAGAAGCGCAGCAACTTCATCGCGTCTGCATCGCCCGCGCTTACGCCTGCCTTGACCTGGTGCATCATGTTGGTCACGCGCATCAGGCTGCGCTTGAGCTGCCAGCCGTATACCGCGGAGGCCATCCAGGCCTGTTGCCAATACAGCGACCTGACCAGACCAATGGTCAGCACCAGCCCGGCAATCACCCCGCCGATGTTCAGCCGCAGGTTGTCGCCGCCCGGCTCACCAAACAACATCACGGCGAGCGTCGCCAATCCCATGGCGAGCGCCGCAAAGGTGGCAACGACGATCAGCGTGCTGCGACGGGTCTCGCGACGATAGGTTTCGGGGCTGCGCGGAACGATCTCGAATAGCACCACGGGGCGATGTCCTCAGCTGAAGTGGATGGTAAGCGACGCGCATTATCACCCCATTGACCCACGCGCGGCTGACGCAGCGCAGTCCTTCGCTCTGTCTCGCGGATCGCCGTAGGGTGGGCTTCAGGCCACCACAGCACCCGACTCTAAGGCTGAATCCCGCCCTACGGGGTGGAATAAGCGTCGCATCTGTCATTGGCTCAGCGGCTATGCTGCCGCCATCACCACACTGGAGATGCCCATGCGCCGCCTCGCCATTCCCGCCGATCAGCAGCGGGTCTACGACATCTACATGCACCCGGACGTAGTGCCCTATCTGGGCTTCGACCCCATGCCGCGCGAGGCTTTCGGCAAGGTATTCGAGCCGCTGTTCGAAAGCGCCAGCTTCTATGTCTTCGAAGAACACGGCGTGGTCCAGGGCTTCTACAAGGTGCAGCGCCATCTGGGCCGCGCTGCTCATGTGGCCTACCTCGGCACCCTTGCCGTCGCGCCCGAGGTCAAGGGCAGCGGCCTGGCACGGCGGATGATGCAAGAAGCCATCGACAAGCTAGCGGCCAGCGGCATTCGGCGTGTGGAGTTGACTGTGGAAGCGGACAACCCGCGAGCGATCGCCTTTTACGAGCGCTTCGGTTTCGTCTACGAAGGCACGCAGCGCGCCGCGTACAAGCGCAGCAGCGACGAAGGCTTCGTCGACGAACTGATGTATGGCCTGCTGCTGGGACCCGAGCGGGCCCCAGCGTAGGTACTGCGTCGTTCGTCAGCCCTTGAGCTTGCTGGTGATCTTCGCCACGTGCTCGCCCTGGTAGCGCGCGATGGCCAGTTCCTTTTCCGAAGGCTGACGCGAGCCGTCGCCGCCGGCGATGGTCGTGGCGCCGTAGGGCGTGCCGCCGTTGGTTTCGGAGATGTCGAAGAACTCGCTGATGCCATAACCGGTCGGCACGATAACCATGCCGTGGTGTGCCAGGGTGGTCCAGGTCGAGGTGATGGTCATCTCCTGGCCGCCGCCGGTGCCTGTCGAGGCGAACACGCTGGCGACCTTGCCATGCAGCGCGCCCTTGGCCCACAGGCCGCCGGTGCGGTCGAGGAAGTTGCGCATCTGCCCGGACATGTTGCCAAAGCGGGTCGGGGTGCCAAAGATGATTCCGTCGTAGTCCGGCAGCTCGTTCGGATCGGCGATGTCGGCTGGCTGATCGACCTTGCCTCCGGCGTTGCGGAAGGCGTCTTCGGGCATGGTTTCCGGTACGCGCTTGATCGTCACCTCGACGCCCGGCACGCGCCGCGCGCCTTCGGCGACGGCGTTGGCCATGGTTTCGATGTGGCCGTACATGGAGTGATACAGCACGAGAATCTTCGCCATCTTGCTTTCCTCTTTCGGTGGGTGAGTCTGAAAAATGTTGTGGATGGGATAACACGCCAGGCGGGTCGTTCCGACGGTGGGCGTCAGCGCGACTCGACCAGGACGACTTCGCTGTTTTCCACTGCTCTGATGGTCAGCCGCGCCTCGTCACGCACAGCCACACCATCGCCTGCGGCAACTTCGAGCCCGTTGACCTCGATACGGCCACTGGCGGGCACCAGATAGACACGGCGCCCATCGGCGATCTCATAGTCGGCACTCTGCCCCGCAGCAAGCGTAGCCGCTGCCAGCCTGGCTTCAGCACGAATCGGCAGTGCCTCGTCGTCGCCGGGCAGACCACTGGCGAGCGTGACGAAGGCACCGGCGCGCTCCCCACTTGGGAAGGCCCGCGTACCCCAGCTCGGCGGCAGGCCGGTCTGCTGCGGGTGAATCCATATCTGGAAAATTCGCGCTTCCACATCCTCCAGGTTGTACTCGCTGTGCACGATGCCGGTGCCGGCGCTCATCACCTGCACATCGCCGGCGACGGTACGGCCGCGGTTACCCAGGCTGTCTTCGTGCGTGATGGCGCCCTGACGTACGTAGGTGATGATCTCCATGTCCCGGTGCGAGTGCGGCTCGAAGCCCGACTGCGGCGCGATGCTGTCGTCGTTCCATACGCGCAGACGGCCCCAGCGCATGCGCTCGACGTCGTGATAACCGGCGAAGGAAAAGTGGTGGCGCGCGTTCAGCCAGCCGTGCTGCGCATGACCAAGCTGGGCATATGGACGTAGTTCTATCATCTCGCTCTCCGCAAACAGGTCCAGGGCGGCCCCGGCCAATGAGGGAGATGATCCATTCAATCAGATCTAAAATGTTTGCAATTTTCAGTCAGTAAATATCGATCTATCCGATATAAAGCAGACGAGCTGCCTTCGATTTATCTGAAGCGGGGGCCAATCTCTTGCCCGCGACGACTTTCCCTGCCACAAAGCGCTTCCTCTTTCAGCTTCAGGAAGCGCATGAATGAACGATGAATTGCTGGTCGAAGACATTCAGCTCGGCGACGGCAAAGCGGTGGTCAAAGGCGCTCTGATCACCACCCAGTACCGCGGCACGCTGAGCGACGGCACGCCGTTCGACAGTTCCTACGAGCGCGGCAAACCCTTCCAATGCGTGATCGGCACGCGACGAGTAATAAAGGGCTGGGACATCGGGCTGATGGGCATGAAGGTCGGCGGCAAACGCAGGCTTTTCGTCCCGGCGCATCTCGGTTACGGCGAGCGCCAGGTCGGCGCGCTTATCCCGCCCAATTCGGATCTGCACTTCGAGATCGAACTGCTCGAAGTGCTTACGCGCGATGACTGAAAACAAGCCCAATGCGGCTCGGGCGAGCCGCATTGGGCAGGTGACTCAGACAGCGCCCGTCAAATCAGGACGCGCCACGCGATGCGGGTACTCTTCCTGATAACGCGCGAGCCAGGCTGCGCCTGCCGGGTCTTCCCAGGCGTGCCGATGCAACAGGGCCATGCCGTCCGGGTCGTTAAGCAACCGCCAGCGCGCCGCCTCGGTATTCTCACCAGCGGGCCCGGCAGCAATGACTTCCTCCAGGCGCTGCTCACGCAGGAGTTCCGCTGCAGGCACCACCTTGGCATGGCGAGCACGTGCCATAGCGCAGACCAGCGCGTTGTAAAGCGGATCGACCACCGCCACGATGAAGCCATGGCGCAAGGCTTCAGCCTGATTCTGCTGCTGGTAAAGATCGGTATTGGCCAGCTCGGTGGGCGGTGCGTATTCCTCCGGAATCAGAAATAGCTTGCAGCGCCGCGCGGCCAGACCGAGCCGTGTATGGCTGGTGATCACCGACACCGGCGCCGACAGGATCAGCGACACCACGATCGGCGCCAACCACCAGAGAAAGGCCGCATCCAGCCAGGCGACCAATGCCGTCCAAAGCACCCCGATGACGATCTGCGAGCCATGTCGGCGCAGGGCTTCACCCCAGGGAGTTGCGTTATCGCCGCGCTGCGGCGAGTTCCACTGCACCGACCAGCCGAGGAAGGCCGCAGTGACGAACACGCTGTGGAAGAGCATGCGCACTGGCGCCAGCAGCACCGAGAACAGCGTTTCGATCACCATCGACAGCAGCACCCGCAGCCGCCCGCCATAGGCTTCAGCTCCCTGGATGCAAACCAGCAGCACGCTGAGCAGCTTGGGCAGAAACAGCAGCGTCATGGTCGCCGAGAACAGCGCGATAGCCTCTTCCGGCTGCCAACGCGGCCACAACGGATAGAGCTGGTTAGGCTGCAGGAAGTACTCGGGCACCATCAGCGTATGGATCGCCAGCAAACCAGTGGACAGCAGCAGGAAGAGGAACCACAGCGGCGCCGACAGATAGGACATCACTCCGGTGAGGAACACCAGGCGATGCACGGTGTGCACCCCGCGCACCATGAACAGGCGGAAGTTCATCAGGTTGCCGTGGCACCAACGACGGTCCCGCTTGAGTTCGTCGAGCAGGTTGGGCGGCAGTTCCTCGTAACTGCCCGGCAGGTCATAGGCGATCCAGACGCCCCAGCCGGCACGGCGCATCAGTGCCGCCTCGACGAAGTCGTGGGAGAGAATCGCCCCGGCGAACGATCCCGTACCGGGAAGCGGAGCCAGCGCGCAATGCTCAATGAAGGGTTTCACGCGAATGATTGCGTTGTGGCCCCAGTAATGGGACTCGCCGAGCTGCCAGAAATTGAGCCCGGCAGTAAACAGTGGGCCGTAGACGCGCGTGGCGAACTGCTGCAGACGGGCGTAGAGCGTGTCCATGCCCGACGCCTTGGGGGCAGTCTGAATGATGCCGGCGTTCGGGTTGGCCTCCATCAGCCGCACCAGGCAGGTCATACATTCACCACTCATCACACTGTCGGCGTCCAGCACCACCATATAGCGGTAGCTGCTGCCCCAGCGACGGCAGAAGTCATCGATGTTGCCGCTCTTGCGCTTAACCCGGCGCCGACGACGGCGGTAAAAGATATGGCCGAAGCCATCCACCGCGCGACACAGCTCGACCCAGGCCTTCTGCTCGGCAACACAGGTGTCCGGGTCATTGCTGTCGCTGAGCACGAAGATGTCGAAATGCTCGAGCTCGCCAGTTGCCTTGAGCGATTCATAGGTGGCCCGCAAACCGGCAAAAACCCGGGATACGTCCTCGTTGGCGATCGGCATTACCAGCGCGGTGCGCGCCTCGTCCGGAATCGGCTCGTTGCCGGGGCTGCTGGCCGAGATGCTGTAGCGGTCCTTGCCGCGCAGAAGCTGGAAAAAGCCCATCAGCGCAGTCCAGAAACCCACAGAGACCCAGCAGAACAGCAGCGCAAAAAGTAGCAGGATGCTGGTTTGCACCACGTAGGGCAGAATCTGCCGCGCCGACTCGCCCAGCGGCTGTACGAAAACGTCCTGCAGAACCACCAGTGACCACCCCTGGTAGGGCAACACCGCACTCATCTCCCAGGTAGCGAATGCGGTCTGGCCAAGCATCAGCAACAGCAACGCCGCACGGCGCAACGCCGCAACCCGCCGCCAGCGGGCTTCATCGAGCGGCTGCGGACTGGGCTCGAATTGCCGGCGCGGCGGCGTACGGCCCAGCATTCGGCGCCAGCCGCGGCGCAGGATATTGGTGTGCCAGGGCTCGGGCACCATGCGCGTGCGCACAATGGGTGGGGTCGACTGCACATAGTCACGCCCCTGGTGATCCTCGGCGATCACGCCAGCACGATCGAACAGATCGCCCCAGCCCAGCCGTAACCGCGCCACGACCGAATCGAGCAGACGACGTGACGGGCCGCGGTCCGTTGCAGCTTCACCCGACAACTCGTCATGCAGCGCGAGCAGCCCGCCCTGCTCCGCTGCCTGCCGGTATCTGGCCGGCTCCTCGGCGTCGTTCAACGCCAGGCCATCGCAATAGGCTTGCGCCACTTCGTTCACTGCTTGTCGCTCATTCATGGGGAGGAATCTGGTAGGTCCAGGTTTCGGAAAGGGTCTTTTCACCGTCAACCAGCGCTGCGCGCATTTCTACCGGTCGCGCCGGGTCGCGCACCTTGAGGCGCAGCGTCAGGCGCCAGCCCTTGGTGATCGAGTTGTAACGCAGGTTGTTTTCCAACAGCTCGGCGTTGTCATCGATGCTCACGCGAGTGGTCACCGGTGCATCCTCGGGGAGTTGCTCCAGCACTGGTCCGACGAAGTCCACCAGCAGAGCGGTGCTGCCGTCCGGCTGACGAATCAGGTTGGACTGCTTGACGTCGCCAGCGGATATACGGGTCTGTTGCACCCAGGCCAGCTCAGGATCGTGCAGGCCTGGCTCATCCATGGAAAAGTGCAGGCGGTATTCCAGATCCAGCGACTCGCCGGGCTCCGGCTGCTTTTCCGGCGACCAGAAGGCCACGATGTTGTCATTGGTCTCGTCAGGCGTCGGGATCTCCACCAGCTCGACATGGCCCTTGCCCCAATCGCCACGGGTTTCCACCCAGCCGCTGGGGCGTACCTCGTAGCGGTCGTCCAGATCCTCGTAGCGGCCGAAGTCGCGGGTGCGCTGCATCAGGCCGAAGCCACGCGGATTTTCCACGCTGAATGCACTGACGGCCAGGCGCTGCGGATTGTTCAGCGGCCGCCAGAGCCATTCGCCATTGCCGGCATGAATCGCCAGCCCCTCGGAATCATGCAGTTGCGGGCGATAGTTCAGCGAAGTGCTGGGCTGGTTGGCACCGAACAGGAACATGCTGGTCAGCGGCGCGATGCCGAGCTTGCCGACCGGCTCGCGCAGAAACACCTTGGCCTGCACATCCAGCGTGCTGTCCTTGCCCGGTGTCAGCACCATGCGATAGGCGCCCGTGGCGCGCGGTGAATCGAGCAGCGCGTAGATCACCAGGTTGCGCCGATCAGGCTGCGGTCGTTCCACCCAGAACTCGCGAAAGCGTGGGAACTCCTCGCCCACCGGCAGCGCCGTGTCGATAGCCAGCCCGCGCGCGGAAAGGCCGTACCACTGGCCCTTGCCGACGATGCGAAAGTAGCTGGCGCCAAGCAGGGTCATCACCTCGTCCTGTTTGTCCTTTTTGTTCAGCGGATAGAGCACCTTGAAGCCGGCAAAGCCCAGCCCCTCCAGCGCGGCCGGATCGATCTCGAGGCCATCGAACTGGAACATGGCTGGGTCGTAGCGAATCTCGCGCACGTTCGTCGCGGTGATCTCATTGATGCGCACCGGGGTGTCGAAGTGCATGCCCTGGTGATAGAACTGCAGGTGGAATGGGGTTTCGGCGTCCTTCCAGTAGGCATGCTCCGGGTTGAAGCGCACGCGCTGGTAGTCGGCGAATGCCATCTTGCGGAATTCGTCGGGCAGGTTGCTGACCGGCTCCTCGTAACCACTGGCAGCCAGCTCCTGAGCCCGCTTGGCCACATCATCAAGGTTGAACGCCAGCGCACTGCCGGCCATCAGCATGCACAACCCACCTGCCAGGCCCGCTAGCATACGAGCCGGTTGGCTCCCGGTATTCCATTGAAAAATGCGTAACACACCGCCTCCGAATTACACGTTTTGTGCAGAGTTCGCTCTGCTTCGCTTTGATATAGCTACATCCAGCCAAGGCGCCAACGAGCGCAATCGCGCAGCACTGTCTCGCGCGCAGCTCGCTGTACAGAAATGCTCTTACAAGAGTTCGAAGCGCTCGCTGAGCACCTTCTGCGAATCAAGTCCCAACTGGACTTCGAACTCACCCGGCTCAGCTACGTAGTCGAGTTTCGCGTCATGGAACTTCAGGTCGCTCTCAACCAGCACGAAGCGCACCGTCTGCGCCTCGCCAGGCTCTAACATGAGCTTTTCAAAGCGCTTGAGTTCCTTGACCGGGCGAACGCTGGAGCCGACCAGATCCTGCAGATACAGCTGCACGACCGTTGCGCCGGCACGCTCGCCGATGTTCTTCACCGTTACGCTGACCTCCAGATTCTGACCGCGTTTCAGCGCACGTCTTGAAAGCTGCGGCTTCGACAGTTCGAACTCCGTATAGCTCAGGCCATAACCGAAGGGGTACAACGCACCGTTGGGCTCGTCGAAATACTGTGAGGTGTAGTTGCCGGGACGGCCCTCGGCATAGGGCCGGCCAAGACGCGGGTGGTTGTAGTAGGTCGGAATCTGGCCGACCGAGCGCGGAAAGGAGATTGGCAGTTTGCCGGACGGGTTGTGAGCACCGAGCAGCACCTCGGTGATCGCGTGCCCGCCTTCAGTGCCGGCGAACCAGGTTTCCAGCACTGCATCCGCGTTGTCCTTGACCCAGCCCAGCTGCAACGGCCGGCCATTCATCAGTACCACGACTAGCGGTTTGCCTGTGGCAGCCAGCGCTTCGAGCAGCGCCTGCTGGCTGGCCGGCAGCGTGAGGCTGGTACGACTGGAGGATTCGTGAGACATGCCACGTGACTCACCCACCGCAGCAACGATCACATCAGCCTCGCGCGCGGCACGCACGGCTTCGTCGATCATTGCCTGGGGCGGGCGCGGGTCCTGCGTCACTTCCGGGCGGTCCCAGTTGAGGAAGTTCAGGTACTCGATCAGACGCGGATCATCGGTGACGTTCGCACCGCGGGCATGGATGACCCGGCCGGAATCGCCGATCGCTGCCTCGAGGCCCTGACGCAGCGTCACAGTCTGTGTCGCCACACCGGCTGCCGACCAGCTGCCGAGCATGTCGACATGGGAATCGGCCAGCGGGCCGATCAGCGCGATGGTCGCGTCCTTGCGCAGCGGCAGAACGTTGTCACGGTTTTCCAGCAGCACCAGCGAATCGCGCGCCACCCGCCGCGCGGCCTCTCTATGCAGGCGGCCTTCGGCATTGACCTCGACGGGATCGTCCACCGCCTTGCCGATGCGCCGATAGGGATCATGGAACAGACCGAGGTCGTATTTGGCACCCAGCACACGCCCCACGGCCTGGTCGATCAGTTCGATCGGCACCTCACCGCGCTCGACCAGCCCCGGCAGCTCCTGCAGATAAAGCGAGTCGTGCATGCTCAGATCGATGCCCGCCTCGATTGCCAGGCGCGCAGCCTCGCGGCCATCGCGGGCCACGCCATGGCGCAGCAGTTCGTCGATGGCACCGTGGTCGCTGATGTTCAGCCCGCGGAAGCCCCAGTCGTCGCGCAGCAGGTCGCGCAGCAACCAGCGATTGGCGCTGGCCGGCATGCCGTTGACGGTGTTCAACGCCACCATCACGCCGCCGGCCCCAGCGTCCACCGCCGCACGGTACGGCGGCAGGTAGTCCTGATGCATGCGCTGCGGGCTCATGTCGACCACGTTGTAGTCGCGGCCCCCTTCCACCGCGCCATACAGGGCGAAGTGCTTGACGCTGGCCATCACGCTGTCAGCAGCGGAGAGGCGCTCACCCTGATAGGCACGCACCAGCGTGCCGGCGATCTGCGAGACCAGGTAGGGATCTTCGCCGAAGCCTTCGGAGGTGCGTCCCCAGCGCGGATCACGAGTGATGTCGACCATCGGCGCGAAGGTCAGGTCCAGGCCATCGGCGCTGGCTTCGATGGCCGATACCCGACCGCTCAGGGCAATCGCCTCGAGGTCCCAGCTTGAGGCAAGCGCCAGGCTGATGGGGAAGATCGTGCGGTGGCCGTGAATGACGTCATAGGCGAAAAAGATCGGGATGCCCAGACGGCTGCGCAGCGCAGCATCCTGCATCGGCCGGTTATCGGTTCGGGTCACCGAATTGAATGTTGCTCCAATGCGCCCGGCTGCGATTTCCTCGGCGATCCGCTCGCTGGGCATGTCGCCGCCGATGCTGATCAAACGCAGCTGGCCGATCTTTTCCGCCAGGGTCATGCGTCCCAGCAGGGTTTCGATCAGCGCCTGCCGGTCATCCAGCGGCAATGCGGGCTGTGCCGCACAGGCGAACGAGCCCATCGCGCTGGCAAGCAGGACTAACGGCAACAGCCTTTTCATCATCACGTTGCGCAATCTCATAGGTTGAACCGATCAGCCACACACAGGCACACCCATCGCGCCGCCTGTGAAAGCCGATCGCAATGGGTTGAAGACTATTTTTAAAGTTCGATGGTGCCGTCGAGATAAAGCACGGCCTGTCCGGCCACCATCACACGATCCGCTTCGACCCGGCAGTGCAGAATGCCGCTACGTTTCGAAGCCTGCAGCGCCACCAGCTCGTTACGCCCCAGCCGCTCGGCCCAGTAGGGAGCGAGCCCGGCATGGATGGAACCGGTGACCGGGTCCTCGTCGCCGCCGTTGGCTGGCCAGAAGTAGCGCGAGACGAAATCCTGCTCGCTGCCTGCGGCAGTCACCACCACGTCAAGCGGGGCCAGCGTACGCAGCGGCTCGAGATCGGGCGCCAGCATCCGCACCTGCTGCTCGTCACGGTAGACGGCGAACCAGGCCTGGCGATTGCGCAGCACCGCATCCGGCTCGCAGCCCAGCCCCTGCAACAATGCCGCCGGCGGTTCGGCAACCGGCTCTGGCGCGCGGTTGGGGAAGCTCATTTCCAGCAGACCGTCAGCCCGCCGCTGCACGGTCAGATCGCCCACTGCGGCGGCGCGAAACACCAAGGGCGCTTGCGCCAGCCCCGCTTCCAGCAGCACGAAGGCGCTGGCCAGCGTGGCATGGCCGCAGAAGTCGATTTCAGTCAGTGGCGAAAACCAGCGGATGTGAAACGCCCCGTCCGCTTCGCGCACGAAGAAGGCCGTTTCGGAAAGGTTGTTTTCGGCGGCGATGGCTTGCATCAACTCATCTGACAGCCAAGCTTGCAGAGGTATCACCGCTGCGGGATTACCCCGAAAGCGTTCAGCGGTGAAAGCATCGACCTGGAACATCCGCAATTTCATGGTTTGCACCCTGCACACGGTCAAGCGACCGCTGCCTACTCTAACCGGGCGGACGGGGCGCTAGCCAGTGCTGTGTGTGGGCTGAAGCGCCCGCAATTCGTGCGCTTCGTCAGCAATCTGGATTGCGGGGACTCAACCCAGGGCGAATGGCAGCAGCAGCGCGATCAGAATGCCCAGCAGGCTCATGCCCAGCGCAGCGAAGGCGCCGCACTCATCGCCCTCCTCCAGCGCCCTGGCGGTACCGATGGCATGGGCGTTGAGGCCATAACTCAGGCCCCGCGCCGCGGGATGCTCGACCCCGGCCCAGCGCAGCAGCAGCGGTCCCAACGCGGTGCCGATAACACCGGTCAGCATGACGAACACTGCCGCCAGTGAAGCCAGGCCGCCGAGCTGCTCGGCCACCAGCATGGCGATGGGCATGGTCGCGGACTTCGGCGCCAGGCTCATCAGCACCGGCAGCTCTGCGCCCAGCGCCCAGGCGATTGTCAGCGTCAGCACCACGCTGAGCACGCCGCCCACAGCCAGGGTAATGACGATCGGCCAGAACAGCTGTTGAATCCTCTTCAGATGCCGATGTAGGGGCACCGCCAGCGCCACGGTCGCCGGGCCGAGCAGCATGGCAATCAGCGCGGCGCCCTCGCGGTAGCGCGGGTAGTCCAGGTCTACCAGGCTCAGCGTACCGACCACCAGCAGCATGCCCACCATCACCGGCTGCAAGACCAGCCAGCCGCTGCGCCGGTAGAGCATCAGCGCCAGCTGGAAGGCGATCAGGGTCAGCGCCACGGCGAACAGCGGATGGACCACAACGGCCGCCCAGGCCGTGTGCCAGTCGAATACGCTCATGCCTGATCCTCCCGCTGGCGGTCGAGCCGACGAATCAGCCGCTGCATCAGCCAGCCGCAGAATGGCACGGTGATCAGCAACGACAGCACCAGCCCGGCGGCGATGGCCGGCAGGTCATCCAGCAACGCTGCGCCACTGGTCATGATTCCGGCTGCGGGCACGATGAGCAGCAACGGCAGGTACTGCAGCAAAAGCGCCGCGGTCTTTTCCAGCGATTCGGGAATGCTGCGGCGCAGTAACAGGAGGCCGAACAACAACAGCATGCCGATGATCGGCCCAGGCAATGCTGGCAGCAGCACCAGATTGATCAGATTACCGAGCAGTTGCAGCAGCACCAGCCAGGTCAGGCCCTTGAGAATCATCGGCAGTGCTCCGTTGGCGGCAGGTCATGAATCATGACGATAACTCCTCATCGCTTGGCAAAAGGCCTCGACTATGGCCGGCCGGGCCGAGACAAAACAGGGCCAGATGAGCATAAAAAAACCGGATCAGCCAACGCCGGAATGATCCACTGATACAGGTCAACCTATTGTGGCTTCTAGCTTTGCGGACCTCGACCCGCTTGCATCTGATCCGTATTTCATCGCTTCATCTGAGTCTGTTATGCGTGCACCGTTGCGCGGATCATCTGCCTCGCCTGAAAAGCCTATGGGGCGAAGCCTAATGACCGACCGCATACCCGCGCAGATCATCGAAACCGTTGATCCAAGCCAACCCATCCGCCTGACGCCCGCCCAGAGCGGTGGGCCCATTCATACACGCAGCTTCAGCGGCCATTTTCGCAACCTGCGCCTGTTGGGTGGTGGTCTTTTGATGCTGCTCTATTTCGGCACCGTGTGGCTGAACTGGGATGGACGCCAGGCGGTGCTTTGGGATCTGGACCGGCAGCAGTTCCACATCTTCGGCGCCACCTTCTGGCCGCAGGATTTCATCCTACTCTCGGCGATACTGATCATCGCCGCGTTCGGCCTGTTCTTCATCACCGTGCTGGCCGGGCGCATCTGGTGCGGCTACGCCTGCCCGCAGAGCACCTGGACCTGGATGTTCATGTGGGTGGAAAAGGTCACCGAGGGGGACCGCCTGCAGCGCATCAAGCTCGACGCCGCGCCCTGGTCCGTCGCCAAGCTGCTGCGCCGCAGTGCCAAGCATGCGCTGTGGCTGGCGATCAGCCTGGCCACGGCGCTGGCCTTCGTCGGCTATTTCACGCCAGTGCGTGAGCTGGTGGGCGACCTCTCTCGCTTCGAACTCGGCGCAACCACCAGTTTCTGGCTGCTGTTCTTCACTGCCGCGACCTACATCAACGCCGGCTGGCTGCGCGAGCAGGTGTGCCTGCACATGTGCCCCTACTCGCGCTTTCAGAGCGTGATGTTCGATGCCGATACCCTGCTGGTCTCCTACGACACAGCCCGCGGCGAGAACCGCGGCGCGCGGCGCAAGGGCAGCGACCCGCGGGCACAGGGCCTTGGCGATTGCGTCGACTGCACGCTGTGCGTACAGGTCTGCCCCACCGGCATCGACATCCGCGACGGCCTGCAGCTGGACTGCATTAGCTGCGGCGCCTGCATCGACGTCTGCGACAGTGTCATGGACAGGATGGGCTACGCCCGCGGCCTGCTGCGCTACACCTCTGAACGCGCGCTCAAGGGCGGCGCCACCCGCCTCTTGCGCCCGCGCCTGATCGGTTATGCCGTGGCGATGACAGCGATGATCGCCGCCTTCATCTGGGCACTGGACGCGCGGCCGCAGCTGCAGCTGGACGTCACCCGCGACCGCACCCTGTACCGCGAGAACATGCAGGGGCAGATCGAGAACATGTACCGCCTCAAGCTGATCAACAAGACCCAGCAGCCGCGGCGCTACGCGCTGGCATTGGAAGACGGGCCGTTCGCGCTGCAAGGCCCGCGCGAGATTGCCCTGGCCCCGGGCGAGATCGCCGATCTGCCGGTCAGCGTGGCGCTGCTCGACAACGCCCGCGACTTCAGCCGTGAGCTGCGATTCGAGGTCAGCGACATGGCCGAGCCGAGCAGTCGGGTGAGTACACCGAGCACCTTCGTCGCCCCCATCGCGGCGCTACGCCAGTAGACTGGCCATGCCCAACCGCCACGGCCCGGACACGATGAAGCGCTACGAGAAATTCGCCGACGAGATTGCCGAACTGATACGCAGCGGCGTGCTCGCGCCGGGAGAAAAGGTGCCCTCGGTGCGCCACGCCAGCCGCACCTACGGCGTCAGCCCGTCCACCGTGTTCCAGGCCTACTACCTGCTGGAGGACCGCGGGCTGATTCAGGCACGGGCGCGCTCGGGCTATTTCGTCCGCGAACATGCCAAGCGCCCGCTGCACGAGCCGGACATCAGCAGCCGTCCGGCGGAAACCACCGATGTCGGCGTCAGCGAGCTGGTGTTCTCGGTGCTCGCCTCGCTGCGCGACCCGGCCACGGTGCCCTTCGGTTCGGCCTTCCCCAGTCCCGAGCTATTTCCCCTGCAGCGCCTGGCGCGCTCGATGGCACAAAGCGTGCGCGACATGCCGGCACGCGAAGTGATCGCCGAGATGACCGCTGGCAACCCGGACCTGCGCCGACAGATCGCCCTGCGCTACATGGTCAGCGGCGTGATGCTGCCGATGGACGAACTGGTGATCACCACCGGTGCGATGGAGGCTCTGAACCTCTGCCTGCAGGTGGTAACCGAACCGGGCGATCTGGTAGCCATCGAGGCGCCAGCGTTTTACGCCACGCTGCAGGTACTGGAACGACTCAAGCTCAAGGCGGTGGAGATTCCGGTACACCCGCGCGAAGGCATCGACCTCGACACCCTCGCCGACCGCCTCGCGCATCTGCCGATCAAGGCCTGCTGGTTCATGAGCAGCCTGCAGAACCCGCTGGGCGCGAGCATGGGCGAGGCGAAGAAGCAGCAGCTGTACGAGCTGTTGCAGCGCCATCAGGTGCCGCTGATCGAGGACGACGTCTACGCCGAGCTGTACTTCACCCGCGAGCCCCCAAAGCCGGTGAAGAGCCATGATCGCGAAGGCCTGGTGATGCACTGCGGCTCGTTCTCCAAGAGCCTGGCACCCGGATACCGGGTCGGCTGGGTCGCCGGCGGCCGCTACGCCGAGCAGATCGCCCGGCTCAAGCTGATGACCACCATCTCCCCTTCCGTGCCGGCGCAGGCCGCTATCGCCGACTACCTGCAGCATGGCGGCTACGACCGTCACCTGCGCAAGCTGCGTCACGCGCTGGAGATGCAGCAGGGTGCGATGCTCGCGTCCGCCGCCCGCCATTTCCCTGCGAGCACGCGGGTCACGCGGCCCAGTGGCGGCTACTTTCTGTGGTTCGAATTTCCCGAGCAGGTGGACTCGCTGCAGCTCCTGCAACTGGCGCTGGCCCAGGGCATCAGCCTGGCACCGGGGCCGATCTTCTCGGCGACCCAGCGCTTTCGCAACTGCGCGCGGCTAAATCACGGCCACCCATGGGACGCCCGCAGCGAGCAGGCGATGGAGTTGCTGGGCAGGATGCTGAAGTCATTCTGAAGCACTGTGCCGAGATGTTCAGTCGCAGTCCTGTGGCTGTCCGCCTCGGGCCTTCATCAAGTACATGCGTTCATCGGCCTGCTTGAGCAGCTGCGCCTCCGCCTCACCATCCTCCGGATAGAGCGCGGTGCCTATACTCAAGCCGATTGCGAGGTCATGCCCGGCAACACGCATTGGCTGCTTGAAGGCGCTGCGGATCTTGTCGACCACATGGCGCGCGTCCTCCGCCTCTGCGATGTTTTCCAGCAGCACCACGAACTCGTCGCCTCCCAGCCGCGCGACGGTATCGGTGTCGCGCACGCAGTGCGTGAGGCGATCAGCCACCGCGCGCAGCAGCTGGTCGCCGCCGCTGTGGCCGTAGGTATCGTTGACCTGCTTGAAGCGATCCAGATCCACGTAGAGCAAGGCGACACGTCCACCATTGCGCCGTACCCGCGCCAGCGCCGTGTCCAGGCGATCGCGAAAACAGGCGCGGTTCGGCAGGCCGGTGAGTTCGTCGTACTGCGCCATCCGGTGCAGGCGCGCATACAGCTGCTTGCGCTCGATTGCCGTTACCACCTGAGTGGAGACGAACTGCAGCAGCTCTTGATCCTTCTCGGTGTAGGGAGCCGCCGTGCTCTTGAGCATCAGCACGCCGATGACCCCCTCGCTCGAGTTGAGCGGTACACCCAGCCACCAGGCGTGGGTATCCCCGTCGCTGCGCGGAAGCGCCAGCGCAGGCATCGAGTCCGCATTGAAGCGCAACGGTTGCGCGCCGTGTAGAACGGAAAAACACAGGGACGCCGCGGGCTCCATGGGGAGGCTGGTCGAGTCGAGCGCCAGCGCCTGGTAGGGATAAGTCAGCTCGCCGCTGGCAGCATTGCGGATGGCGACGATGAAATCGTCCACCGGCAGGAGCTGAGCGATGGTCAGATGAATCTGCTGATACAGCGCGGCGAGGTCCTTGGCGCCGTGCGCCGCCTCAGAGATCGAATAGAGTGCCGCCTGCATCGCTTCGGACTGCTTGCGCTGGGTGATATCGCGCGCCACACCAATACGCAACTTGCTGTCCGCTGACCAGCAGGCTGACCACATGATGTGCGCCACACTGCCGTCCTTACGCACATAGCGGTTCTCGAAGTGCAGCAGCGGCTGATCGGCCATGACCTCACCGGCGGCAGCCATGGTTCTGGCACGGTCTTCGGGATAGACCATCTCGATCATCTGCTTGCCCACCATCTCCTCCGGCTTGTAGCCGAAGATGCGCTCGCAGGCGGCGCTGACATAAACCAGATGGCCTTGCGCATCGACCACGCAGATGGCATCCAGCAGCAGATCGATGACACTCGCCAGGGGCGCGCAGCTATCCGTCTTCACAGCGGCAGACCTACTTCGGCCATTGGGCACGGGCCGAGCGATCGGGGCAGCGCCGTCACGCGGCTGATCGCTCATTCCCACATCCTAAGCATCGCCCAAAACCAGACTGACCGCGGTGTTTATTTCAGCGGCGCCTCACTCTACCCAGTGCGGATAGAAGCCGAGCGCGACCTGGGTGTTGGCGTCCTGCAGCGCGACAACTTCCTCTGGCGCATCGCCGGCGTCCCGACCCAGTCGGTCGCCGCGAAAGAAGAAACTGCGGCCATCGGCGAACGTGAGGAACAGACCAACCGCGCCATGACCGTCCAGCGGCACCAGCACGACCTGGCCGTCGCCGAACAGATCAAGGCTATGCCGGTGCTCCCGATAGGGGCTCGCCTGGAACCCCAGCGACTGCCAGCGGACCGGGTGGCGAAACTGGCTGGGCAACACCGCGGGGGGCGTGGCGACCTTCAGATAGCTCAGGCTATCCGCGCTGGCCAGTACCGGCACCTCGGGATAGTCGGCCAGCCCAGAAACGTGCTCCCAGCGCACGCAACCCAGCACGATACGGTCGATCTCCAGTCCATCCTCTTCCAGCTGATCGCGCACCGGGCGCACGTTGGCGTAGCGCTTGGTTCGCCAGGGCAGCTCGGCGTCCAGCTGCGCGTCGATCTGCCGACCGAGCCCGGTCCCGAACAGCAAACGGCTGCCGCGATGCTCGATCAGGATCGCGATGTGCTGAGTCGGTGGCGGCTCGTGCCAACCGTTCCGTCCCAGCAGAAAGTCGCCACTGTCACTCTGTGCGGTCCTCACTAGGCTGAAGCGCAACGCTTGCTCCGCCGAAGCAATTTCGACGAAGCCAAACAGCGAGACTGCCAGCCCGATCACTAGCATCAGCGGTGCTCCGATCCGTAGGCTCGAGTGTGGGACCCGCTCGCCGGACATCCAGCCATTCTGCGCGTTCATGGCGTCACAACCCCGGCATGCCGACATAACCCGGCAGCGCGCGGATGCGACCAAACCAGGCCTGCAGCGCCGGATATGCAGCCAGATCGAGCCCGCCGTCACCGCCCAGCGCGACGTTGGGGTAGACGGCGATGTCGGCAATGGTCGGCTCGCTGGTCTGCGCCAGCCAGGCATGCTGCGCGAGATGCCGCTCCAGCGTACGCAGGGCGCTTGCGGCTCGTGCCTGGGCCAGCGGCTCGTCGATGGGTCGGCCGAACAGCTTGCCCAGCCGCACCGTGGCCGGACCATGTTGCACCTCGTTGGCGGCGAAGCTCAGCCAATTGGCGATGTGGCCCTGGGTCTGGGCGTCGTGCGGGTACCACGCACTGGCATAGCGCTGGGCCAGATAAACCAGGATCGCCTGGGAATCGCCAAGTCGAAAGTCGCCGTCCTCGAGCACCGGAATCTGCCCCCGCGGGTTGATTTCCCGAAATGCAGGCTGCTTCTGCTCGCCCGCCAGTAGATTCACCGGCACCAGCTCGACTGGCTGGCCGATCAGGCTGAGAAACAGGCGAACCTTGTGGCAATTGCCGGATAGGGTCAGGTCGTAAAGCTTCATGGTGTTGCCCTCGTGATTGGCTGTGACTGGATAATAGACAGACCTGTCTGTACACTGCAAGCACCAGCGCAACTCCGCCCAACTGGAGCAAGCCGCGAGCGCTCCCGCATAATGTCGAACCACAGGAGGTATCCATGGCATCGAACAAGCGCGACCAGTTGCTCAACACCGCAGAGAATCTGTTCTATCGCGAGGGTTATCACGCCACCGGCATCGACCGCATTCTGGCCGAATCCGGTGTGGCCAAGATGACCCTGTACAAGCACTTCAAGTCCAAGGACGAGCTGATCCTCGCCGTACTGGAAGCGCGCCACGAACTGATGCTGACACGCCTGCGCGAACGCGCCACCAGGCTGCCGCCGCGCGAAGCGCTACTGGGAATTTTCGATGGATTGCACGGGATGATTCACGGCAAAGACGCGTTCTGCGGCTGCCTGTTCATCAATGCAGCGGCCGAATATCACGACCGCGACCACCCGATTCACCGCCGCTCGTCCGCCTACAAGGCAGAGCTGCTGGCCTACCTGCGCGAGCTGCTGGAGCGTCTGGATGCGCCGCAGCCGCTGCAGCTGGCGCGCCAACTGCAATATCTGCTCGAAGGCGCACTGAGCATGGCGCATATCGAAGGGCCGGGCGAGCAGGCGCGGGACGCCAAGGTCGCCGCCGAACGACTGCTCGAAGCCGCCGGTATCTAGGCGCGCCGCAGCGGACACGCCCTTTTGCCGTTCAGAGGGTGCTGGCTTCGTCTTCCCGGACCTTGAACCAGGCGGCATACAGGGCTGGCAGGAACAGCAGCGTCAGCGCCGTGGCGACGATCAGACCACCCATGATTGCCACCGCCATCGGCCCGAAGAAGATGCTGCGCGACAACGGAATCATCGCCAGCACCGACGCCAGCGCAGTCAGCACGATGGGCCGGAAGCGCCGTACCGTGGCTTCGACGATGGCGGTGAAACGTGCATGACCGACACCGATGTCCTGCTCGATCTGATCCACCAGAATCACCGAGTTGCGCATGATCATCCCGGACAGCGCGATGGTGCCGAGCATAGCGACGAAGCCGAACGGCTGGCCGAACAGCAGCAGGAACAGTGCGACACCGATGATGCCCAGCGGCGCGGTGAGGAACACCATGGCCGAGCGTGAGAAGCTCTTGAGCTGCGCCATCAACAATGTCAGCACCACGATGATGAACAACGGCATGCCGGCGTTCACCGAGCGCTGGCCACGTTCGGAATCCTCTACCGTGCCGCCGACCTCGAGCAGGTAGCCGCCGGGCAACTGATCGCGAATGTCCGCCAGGGTCGGCTCGATCTCGCGCACCAACGCGGCTGGCTGCTGTTCTCCGTACACGTCGGCGCGCACGGTGACCGTCGGGAGGCGATTGCGATGCCAGATCACACCCTCCTCGAAGCCGTACTCCAGCGTCGCCACCTGCGACAGCGGCACACTGCGACCGCTCTCGGTGGGAATCGCCAGGCTCGGCAGCATCGACAGTTCAAGACGTTCACGCTCTGTTCCGCGCAGGAGGATCTCGATCAGCTCATTGTCCTCGCGGAACTGGCTGACGCTGGCACCAATGAAAGTGCGCCGCAGGAAGCCGGACAATTCGGCGGTGGTCACACCCAGCGCACGGGCGCGGTCCTGGTCGACGTTGAGCCGGACCATCTTGCTCGGCTCCTGCCAATCCAGATGAACGTTGGCCACGTGCGGGTTCTCGTTGACCTTGGCTGCAACCTGGCGGGCCAACCCACGCACTACATCGATGTGTTCGCCGGTGACCCGGAACTGCACCGGATAGCCCACGGGCGGGCCGTTCTCCAACCGCGTGACACGACCGCGCAAGTTCGGGAAGTCCTCACGCATGCGCTCTATAAGCCAGTCGCGCAGAGATTCGCGGGACTCGATACTGTCGGCCAGCACGACGAACTGGGCAAAGCTGGATGCCGGCAACTGCTGATCCAGCGGCAGGTAGAAACGCGGCGAACCGGTGCCGACATAGGCCACATAGTTGTCGATGCCCGCGCGCTCTTTGAGCAGCAGCTCCAAGCGCCGCACCTCCGCCTCTGTGGCTTTGAGCGAGGCACCTTCGGCCAGCTTGATATCTACCATCAGCTCCAGGCGGCCCGACGCCGGAAAGAACTGCTGCGGGACCATACGGAACAGCACCACCGCGGCAACGAACAGTGCCAAGGTAAGCAGGATCACGGTCTTGCGGCGGCGCACGCAGAACGTCACGACGCGGCGCACGCGCTGGTAGAAAGGTGTCGAGTAGGGATCGTGGTCGTCGCCGGCAGCGCCGTGCTTGTTTGCCGCATGCTTGGCCAGATCGGGCAGCAGTTTCTCGCCGAGCAAGGGTACGAAGACGACCGCTGCAATCCAGGAAGCAATCAGGGAGATGGCGACCACCTGAAAGATCGAACGGGTGTATTCGCCCGTACTTGAGTCGGCTGTGGCAATCGGCAGAAAACCCGCCGCGGTGATCAGCGTACCGGTCAGCATCGGGAAAGCCGTGCTATTCCAGGCGAAGCTGGCGGCCTTGAGACGGTCGTAGCCCTGCTCCATCTTGATCGCCATCATCTCGACCGCAATGATCGCGTCGTCCACCATCAGCCCGAGAGCCAGTACCAGGGCGCCGAGGGAAATCTTGTGCAGGCCGATGTCCAAATAGTTCATCGCTGCGAAGGTCATCGCCAACACCAGCGGAATCGACAACGCCACTACCAGCCCGGTACGCACGCCGAGCGAGAAGAAGCTCACCAGCAATACGATGACCAGCGCTTCGATCAGCACTTTGACGAACTCGCCGACGCTGGTCTTCACCGCCGCGGGCTGATCCGACACCTTGCGCAGCTGCATCCCCGCCGGCAGCTCCTCCTGCAGGCGGGCGAACTCCTGTTCCAGTGCCTCGCCCAGCACCAGGATGTCTCCACCGCTTTTCATCGAAACCGCCAGCCCCAACGCCGGCTCGCCCATGAAGCGCATGCGCGGCGCGGGCGGGTCGTTGAAGCCGCGATGCACCTAGGCCACGTCGCCAATACGGAAGGTGCGACCGGCAACGCGGATGGGGAAATCACGAATCTCCTTGACCGTCTCGAAGCTACCGGTGACGCGCAGCTGCACCCGATCGCTGATCGTCTCGACGAAACCGGCGGCAGTCACCGCGTTCTGCGCCTCCAGCGCCTGGCGCACGGCCTCCAGCGGAACGCCGAGCGTGGCCAGCTTGACGTTGGAGAGCTCGATCCAGATCTTCTCGTCCTGCAGGCCGATCAGCTCCACCTTGCCGACATTCTTCACCCGCTGCAGTTGCAGCTGGATGCGGTCGGCGTAGTCCTTGAGAATCGCGTAGTCGAAACCGTCGCCGGTCAGCGCGTAGATGTTGCCGAAGGTGGTGCCGAACTCGTCATTGAAGAAAGGCCCCTGCACACCCGGCGGAAAGGTGTGCTGGATGTCACCGATCTTCTTGCGAATCTGGTACCAGAGGTCGGGAATGTCCTTTGAGCGCATAGAGTCGCGCGCCATGAAGGTGACGTTGGATTCACCCGGCCGGGAGAACGAGACGATGCGCTCGTACTCGCCGGTTTCCATCAGCTTCTTCTCGATGCGCTCGGTGACCTGGCGCGACATCTCTTCGGCGGTAGCGCCCGGCCATTGCGTCTGGATGACCATGGCCTTGAAGGTGAACGGCGGGTCCTCGCTCTGGCCGAGCTTGCTGTAGGACAGCGCGCCGACGATCGCCAGCAGCAGCATCAGGTAGACGACGATCTGCCGGTTCTGCAGCGCCCAGGCGGAGAGGTTGAAGCGCATCGCGATTACTCCTGGGCGGCCAGCTCGACGGGGCGATTGTGGCGATCCACCGGACGCACCGGCTGGTTATCGCTGAGCATCTGCACCCCGGCCAGGACGATCCAGTCGTCGGCCTCCAGCCCTTCGAGGACCGGCACGAGCTGCTCACCGAAGGGCCCTGTCCGAACCTCGACACGCTCTACGGTGGAGTCGGCCTTGAGCCGCCATACGTGCGCCCTGCCCTTTTCCGCACTGAGCGCCGAGAGCGGCACCGCCAGCGCCACCTCGCCATCACGACGAATGCTGACCAGCGCGCTCTGGCCAAGCTCTGCGGGCACTTCCTGCTCGCTGAAGGCGACGCGCGCGGAATAGGTTCGCGACTGCGCATCGGCGGCTGGCGAGAGTTCGCGAATCTTGCCGAGATAGTGGCGCCCCGGTTGCGACCACAGCTCGACCTCGACGTCCTGGCCAACCCGGTAGCGCTCCAGCGATTGCTCCGGCAGATCGATGGCCACTTCCCGCTCGCCATCCGCCGCCAGCACGAACGCGGTCTGCCCAGCGGCGACCACCTGCCCTACCTCGACTCGGCGCTGCGCGATCAAGCCGTCGCTGGTGGCACGCAATACTGCGTAGTCGACCTGGTTGCTGGCCACATCGAATTCGGCGCGGGCCTGCTGCAAACGGGCAGCCGCAGCGCGATAGGCGTTGTCGGCATTATCGAACTGCGACTGGCTGACCAGCTGGCGACCGAGCAGCGCCTGATAGCGGTCGTGTTCGGCCTTGGCTACGCGCAGATTGGCTTCCGCTGCCGCCACCTGGGCGCGCATACCGTCCAGCTGCAGTCGCACGTCCTGCGGATCGAGACGTGCCAGGGGCTGATCCTTGCGTACGCGATCGCCCGCCTCAACCAGGCGCTCGACAACCTTGCCGCCGATGCGGAAGGCCAGTTCCGGCTCGTATCGCGCGTGCACCTCACCGGGATAGCTTTCGCGCGATTCGCTGGCAGGCTGCGGCTGCACCACCATGACCGGACGAGGCAGCTGCTGCGGCGGCTCGCCATTGCCGCAGGCGACCAGAACAAGTGCACAACCGAACATAGAGGCAAGGGACAAGGCATGTCGGAACACGATGAAGTCTCTCTGTCGCGAAGCGGATTGGAATACTTATACTGCGCGGTATAGTAAAAATACCGTACCAGCCAGTCCACTATTAAAATGCCCATGACAGAAAACCATTCCGTATCGCCTGGCCCAGGACGCCCGAAAGACCCCGCTAAGCGCGAGGCTATCCTCGCTGCCGCGCAGGTGCTGTTTCTCGGCAATGGCTACGAAGGCAGCAGCATGGAGGCCATCGCCGCCGAAGCCGGCGTTTCCAAGCTCACGCTGTACAGCCACTTCAAGGACAAGGAGGCGCTATTCAGCGCAGCCGTGAAGACCACCTGCGAAACCCGCCTGCCAAGGCGGTTGTTTCAGGTGGAGGAAGATTGCGATATAGAAGAGCTGCTGCTGGCGATCGGCGGCGCCTTCAATGAGCTGGTCAACAGTCCCGAGTCCATCGGCCTGCATAGGGTGATGGTGGCGATGGCGACGCAGAATCCGGGGCTGGTGAAGATGTTCTTCGATGCCGGCCCCCAGCAGCTGCTGTGCGATCTGCAACAGCTGTTCACCAGGGCCAACGCACTGGGCCTGCTGGATATCGACGACCCACTGCGAGCGGCCGAGCACTTCTGCTCATTGATCAAGGGAGCCCAGCATTTCCGCCTGCTGGTCGGCTATGCCGAGGCGCCAACCAATGAGGAAGTCAACCTGCACGTACGGGATGCAGTGAGCGTATTTCTGCGCGCCTATCGCCGCTGACCTGAGCAAGCGAGAGGTTGCGGACTGGTGAATCAGCCCTGCAGCTTCTTTTTTGGATAGATGTCGTAGCGGCTGGATTTGCCTTCCAGGCTGTAGCCGGGCTTACTGCCCTCGATTGCCGGCGCCTTGCGCGGACGCTTGACCACGACGCGATGGCTGGCCAGCTCCAGCGCCGCTGCCAGCAGCGCCGGCGCGTCCATATCGTCGCCGACGAAGGGGCGGAACAGGCGCATCTCCTTCTTCACCAGCGCACTCTTGTCGCGATGGGGAAACATCGGGTCGAGATAGATGACCTGCGGCGCTTCACCCTGCCACTGAGTCATCAGCTCGATGGCATTGCCCTTTAGCAAGGTCATCCGCGCGGCGATCGCGCCAACCTCGGCATCCACTGCCGCGCGACTCAGGCCATCCTCCAGCAGCGCGGCAATCAGCGGCTGACGTTCGATCAGGCTCACTTCACAGCCCAGCGTCGCCAGCACGAAGGCATCGCGCCCGAGCCCGGCTGTAGCATCCAGCACCCGTGGCCGGATACCGGGCTGGATGCCAACGGCCTTGGCGATCATCTGCCCGCTGCCACCGCCGAACTGACGTCGATGCGCGGCGGCCCCCTCGACGAAGTCCACCCGCACCGGGCCCGGCGCCTGAGCCTCGAGCACCTGCAGCTGCAAGCCGTCCGCGCCAATCTGCAAAGCGAATTCGGCGGCATCCGCCGTTACCGGAAAGCCAAGACGCTGCGCCCAATCATGGGCTGCAGCCGTGAACTGCGGGGCGAGAGGCTCGACTCGAACCAGGGGGTTGCGTGCGGACATGGGGCACCCAGCGGTCATGGAAAACGGCGCATTGTGCCAGAGCATCCCGGGCTGCGCCTGGGTCGTCAGCGGCACATGCCGAAGCCACCCATGTCGACGTGGAAATGGTCGTGGTGGGCCGCGTTGTATTCCGGCCCGAGCGTCACATTGAACGCATCACAGGCTGCATCGCGAACCAGACGCAGGAAACGCGCCTTGTCGCCGTCGCCCTGCCAATCCCGGGCCACGGTGATGCGGGTGCCATCCTTCAGATGAAAACCGGCCATATCCAGGGCATTGGCGCTGGCATGCTGGCTGCGGCGATTGCTGCGCGCGATGTTGCGACAGGCGAAGCTGCCGAAGTGATCGATGCGCACCACCGGTTGGCCGAATACTGCCTGGGCTGCCGGCTGAAGCCCGTGCAACTCGAACATCGCGTAAGCCGCTGCCAGCGGACAGGTAGCCAGAAACGGCCCATTGAAACGTACGTCCGAACCCTGCACACGTACGCTGTTCTCCACCGGACATCCTGGCTCCGGCGTACTGTCCGGCACGGCTGCATAGCGCAGCGGCGCCGTGGCGAGCGCCTGCTCGCAGAGCGTTCGGTCCTGCTGCAGCCGGCGAAGTTTGAGCGGCGTCAGCAGGTTTGGCGGCTCACGAATGTCCAGCGGCGCCCAGGGGTTCCAGCGCGGCGGGACCTCGATCAGCTCCTGCCGCACCGCCAGGGCGAAGCCGGCAAGCAGCACCAATAAAAGAAGAAAAAATCTGCCAAAGGTCATTTCTTATGGGCAACACGGAGCGCCCGAAGTTGACCGCGATGTTTTACAAAACTGGTCGAACGGCAGCGCTTGCTCAATCGGCAAGCAGCGACAGCTGAGGCGCCGGTTGAAATGAAGGCAAAGGTGGCAGGCCTGGTAGACGCTCACTCAGCTGAGCGTGAAAACGCATCGCTAACTCGGGTGCACGGTGGTTGTCCGGCGTATGCAGATAGACGTGCGGTGACTTGCCTGCCTCGATCCAACCGGCCACCTTATCCAGCCAGGGCGTCATGAACGTGTCATTCGCCTCCAGCAGTGGGTGGCCGACGAAGCGCAGCTGCGGCGAATCGCTGAATGCCACCGGACGCACCGGCAGACGCGGCTTCTTGCTCTGCGCATGCAACACGGCAGGATCACGAGACAGGCAACTGAACAGCGCGCGGGTATCGAGGCAGATGCGTTCGATGCCGCGATCACGCAGCAATCGATTCAATGCGCGCTCACCGTCGCCCTTGTCGAAGAAAGCCGGATGCCGCACTTCGACTGCCAGCTTTGCGGCGAAGCCATCGATGAACGCCCCAATCTCGCCCAGGCGTGAAGGACCTACGCTGGCGGGCAGCTGCAGCCAGAATGGTGTAACCCTCTGGCCCAGAGGCACGAGCAACTGTTGAAAAGCGTGCGCCAAGTCCAGCGCCGCGTGCAGATCATCAGCTTGACTGACATCCCGCGGAAACTTGGCGCAAAAGCGAAAGCCGTCAGGCATCTGGCCAGCCCAACGCAAGACCTTCTCCTGCGAAGGCCACGCATAGAGCGTGGTATTGCCCTCAACCGTATTGAAGATCGAGCAGTAGCTGGCTAGAAAGTCCGATGCGCGCGTATCCGCCGGATACATCGAGCCTAGCCAGGCACTCTCATTCCAGGACGGACAACCGAGGTAATAGGGAAGCTCTGACAGATCGAACCGCCTCAGGCGTAGAGGTCGAGCCCGAGCACTTCGGTACCGTCAGGATCGACGGTGAAGCTAGCCGTACTGGCGTAGCTCGCCAGCGCCTGGGCGACGCGACCGGACAATGGACGCTCTGGCTGAGGTTCGTCGTAGCGGAACGCTGAGTAGCGCTCGACCAAGGCACTTGAGTTGACCCGCTGCTGGGGGCGCTCGGCCTGGGGTTGGTAATCCTGCCCGGCGGAGCGACTGTCGATACCACGCTGCGCCTGTGCGACACGCTGCGTTTCCCCATAGCTGTCCGCCGCCCTACCGGTACGGGCAGAACGATCTGTTGAATAGGGAACAGGAAAGGAACTTTCGACGCGCATGATTCGACTCGATCAAAGGCCCAGCGACTCTAACGGGCAGCCAAGGCTTTGGCAACGCCCCTCGTCATTTGATCCCTTTGGGCGTAGCAACATTGTCACGCAGGTAGACTGGCTGGGCCTGATCAGCCTCCAGCGCCTCGCCGCGCTGCCAGGCGAATGTCGCCAGTTGCAGCAGATCCTCGGCATGGGGAAGCATGCCGGCATCATGCCCACGTACGGCCGCGGTTATCCGCTCGGCGTAACCCCAGCCGGTGCCGGCGCCAAACCAGTCGTCCCCCGCATCACGTGGCAGCACAGCCTGCTCGGGAGGCAGCACTGCCTCGCAGCCGACCAGTTGCATTTCCCCAGCTTGCTCGCGGTAGCAGCCCCAATAGACCTCGTCCATGCGTGCGTCTATAGCGGTTGCGACCTGTGCCGCTCCGTGCTCGCGCCAGGTGCGCTGGGCGATAGTTGCCAGCGTGGAAACCGGCAGTACCGGGCGCTGCAGCGCAAATGCCAGCCCCTGCACGACACCGATGGCGATTCGCACACCGGTAAACGCACCTGGCCCCCGCCCAAAGGCGATCGCATCCACCGCCGACAGCGCAACCCCGGCCTCGCCGAGTAGCGTCTGCACCATAGGCAGCAGCCGCTGGGCATGCAGACGCGGAATCACTTCGTAATGACTCAGCACCCTGCCGTCGTGCAACAGGGCGACTGAGCAGGCTTCGGTGGCGGTATCCAGGGCCAGCAGAGTGGTCATCGGGTCGGTCCGGTCGGTAAAAAGGCGCCGATTCTAACGTATTCGCGAAGCGGGTTCTTTCGCACTCGTCCTGACCTCCGGGCAAAAAAATGCCCGTATCTTTCGATACGGGCATTTTCATCGGTTCCTGCAAGGCTGTGCTGATCAGCTAAGCGCAGCAAACACCTTGGCAGTGATTTCGTCCACCGAACCGACGCCTTCGATACAGCTGTACTTCGGCGTGCCTTCGGCAGCTGCCAGGCTCTGGTAGAAATCCACCAACGGCTTGGTCTGCGCATGGTAGACAGACAGGCGATGACGCACGGTTTCTTCCTTGTCGTCTTCACGCTGGATCAGCTCTTCGCCGCTCTCGTCGTCCTTGCCAGCAACCTTCGGCGGGTTGTGCTCTGTGTGGTAGACACGACCCGAAGCCGGGTGCACACGACGACCCGCGATACGGCCGACGATTTCCTCGTCGTCCACAGCGATCTCGATAACGTTGTCGATGCGTACGCCGGCTTCCTTCAGGGCTTCCGCCTGCGGAATGGTGCGCGGGAAACCATCGAACAGAAAGCCATTGGCGCAATCCGGCTGAGCGATACGTTCTTTGACCAGATTGATGATCAGGTCATCGGAGACCAGGCCGCCTGCATCCATCACGCTTTTGGCTTTCAGACCCAGCTCGGTGCCGGCCTTGACGGCTGCACGCAGCATGTCGCCCGTGGAGATCTGCGGAATACCGAATTTTTTGGTAATGAAGCCAGCCTGAGTACCTTTTCCGGCACCGGGTGCTCCCAGCAGAATCACACGCATGATGAGTCCTCGAGTTTCTTAGAAGGGGGTGACTCTGCCAGCGGGCCGGCTCGGCTCATCGCTGGCGAATCAAAAATTCTGGTTTGCCGCCATGCGACAAAAGGTTGAACACGATACACAGCGCACCGGGGCGGCACAAGCCGTCCCGAAAACGTCTATCGAGCCTCATAAATGTCACGATTCGACGCGAGCTCCGGCTAACAGGCCGATCATGCCCGACGGTTAGCCGGGCAACGGCTGAACGTTATCCGGTGTTGCGCAGGCCCGCGGCGATGCCCGCCACGCTAACCAACAGGGCCTGCTCGAGCGGGCTCTCGGCCGGGCTTTGGCACTGCCTGGAACGGGCGAGCAGCTCGATCTGTAGCAGGTGCAACGGATCAAGGTAAGTGTTGCGCAAGCTAAACGCTTCCTGGGTCTTCGGGCTGTGATCGAGTAGATCGACCTGGCCTGTCACACTGAGTACAGCGCCCACCACCTGCGACAATCGGTCACGCAAATCGCCACCCAGAGACAGCAGCTCCGGTTGCACCAGGCGTTCGTCGTAACGCCGCGCGATATCCGCATCGGCCTTGGCCAGCACCATTTCCAGCATATCGATTCGCGTGCTGAAAAACGGCCAGCGTGCGCGCATCTCCGCCAGTCGCTCACCTTCTCCGCGCTCCAACGCGCCATGCAGTGCCTGTTCCCAGCCAAGCCAGGCAGGCAACATCAGGCGAGTCTGGGTCCAGGCAAAGATCCACGGAATGGCTCGCAAGCTCTCCACCCCACCCTCTCGGCGCTTGGACGGACGACTGCCCAACGGCAGACGGCCCAGTTCGAGTTCGGGTGTCGCCTGGCGGAAATAGTCGACGAACAGCGGATGTTCGCGCACCACGCCGCGATAGGCCGCCACACCCTCGGCGGCGAGACACTCCATGGTTTCACGCCATCCCGGCTCCGGCATAGGGGGCGGCAACAATGTCGCCTCGAGCACGGCAGCAAGGTACAGGTTGAGATTATGTTCGGCGATATCCGGCAGCCCGAACTTGAAGCGAATCATCTCGCCCTGTTCGGTGGTGCGGAAACGTCCCGCAACCGAACCCGGCGGCTGCGAAAGGATTGCCGCATGCGCCGGACCGCCACCACGCCCGACAGTACCACCACGGCCATGGAACAGCAGCAGTTCGACATCATGCTCCCGGCACACCTCTACCAGCTGCTCCTGAGCACGATACTGAGCCCAGGCGGCGGCAGTAGTGCCCGCGTCCTTGGCGGAGTCGGAGTAGCCGATCATCACCTCCTGCGGGCCATGCAAACGCTGTCGATAGCCCGGCAACGCGAGCAGTCGGTCGATGATCGGTGCAGCATTGTTCAGGTCGTCCAGGGTCTCGAACAGCGGCACCACACGCATTGGCCGCTGCAGGCCCGCCTCTTTGAGCAGGAGTTGCACGGCGAGCACGTCGGAGGCCGCGTGTGCCATGGATATAACGTAAGAGCCCAGTGAAGACGCAGGAGCCTCAGCGATTACTGCACAAGTGGCCAGCACCTCGGCGGTGTCAGCCGACGGGTGATAATGCGCCGGCAACAGCGGCCGGCGATTGCCCAGCTCATGTTGGAGCCAGTCCAGCCGACGCTGCTCGTCCCATTGCTGATAGTCGCCCAAGCCTAGGTAGTCGGTGATTTCCGCGAGCGCTGCGGCATGGCGAGCGGCGTCCTGGCGGATGTCCAGGCGCACCAGGAACAGTCCGAATACAGCCAGGCGCCGCAGGCAATCGAGCAGCGCGCCATCGGCTATCACGCCCATACCGCAAGCATGCAAGGAGCGATAGCACAGTTCCAGCGGCCGACGCAGTTCCACGCAATCCTGCAGCACTTCCGCCGGTGCCGGCTGGCCATGCTCGATGGCGGCACGCGCCCACTCGCGCGTCGCGCGCAATCGCTGGCGCAGCGGCTTGAGCAGCACCCGATAAGGCTCGGCCGAATCGCCAGTCTGGCGTAACAGCTCTTCGCAAGCTTCGCTCATGGACAACGCGGTAATCAACCCCTCTATCTCGCGCAGATAAAGGTCCGCCGCCACCCAGCGAGCAGTCAGCAATACCTCGCGGGACACCATCGCTGTCACGTTCGGATTGCCGTCGCGGTCGCCGCCCATCCAGGACGCGAAACGGATCGGCGCGGCTTCCAGTGGCAGATGCAGGCCGGTCAGGCGGCGCAGCGTCGCATCCGTCTGACGAAGTACGTTGGGCACAGCCTTCCATAGAGAATTCTCAATGGCGGCAAAACCCCATTTCGCTTCCTCCACCGGTGTCGGCCGATTGCGCCGAATCTCCTCGGTGTGCCAGACCTCGGCGATCACGCGCTGCAGCTGCAGTTCGATTCCCGCCTGCTCGGCTGCCGATAGATCGGTGTGGTCTCGTGCCGCCAACTGCTCGGCAATGGCGTCGTATTTCTGGATCAGTGTGCGCCGAGACACCTCGGTGGGGTGAGCGGTGAGTACCAGCTCGATGTCCAGACGACTCACTTGTCGCGCCAGGAACTCGTCGTCGTGCCCGGCGGCTTTCAAACGTTCGAGCAAATCGGGGAATACGCCGATTTCGAAGGGTGCCGGATCGTCTGCGCTGCGACGCCGCACCTGGTGGTACTGCTCGGCGATATTGGCCAGATTGAGGAACTGGTTGAACGCCCGGGTCATCGGCAGCAGTTCGTTCTCGTCGAGACTATCCAGAGTCTCGGCCAACAGTTGCGCGCCCTCGGCCGATCCCCTGCGGGCCGCCTTGGCGCCCTTGCGAATGCGCTCGATCTTGTCGAAGAACTGATCTCCGTGCTGCGCACGGATGGTGTTCCCGAGCAGTTCGCCGAGCAGGTGTACGTTGTCGCGCAAGCGCGCATCAATGATTTTCGCCATGACCTATTTGCTCCTCCCGCCAATGCCGCCGCCCCACGCGTGCCGCATACGCGCGGCATGCGCGACTGACTCGCCGCTTTTGATCAGACGCACCGCGGAGAAAACGATCCTGAACGGCTACGCTGAAATTACCTCCAACCAGAGTGCCCACCACGCTCGGCCCTGACAAGGCATCAATGCGGCGGAGCATTTTGGCGCAGGCACGATTGCACAAGTCATTACCGCCCGTCAGCGTGGGCGAAGGAGTAATCATGAGAATTTCCGAGCTTGTCAGCCATTGGGAAAGGGATGCCAAAGGCCGCATGAGCCAGACCAGCTACAACATTCCGCTGGATGTCGAGAGCGCTGCAAGGCTCGCGGCTCTCGCCGAGATGTACCCCAAGCGCAGCACCGAAGCGCTGCTCGGCGAACTGGTCGGTGCGGCGCTCGAGGCGGTCGAAACCAGCTTGCCGTACGTGCGCGGTACCCAGGTGATCGCTACCGACGAGCAGGGCGACCCGGTTTACGAAGACGTCGGCCCTACCCCGCGCTTCCTCGAACTCTCGCGCAGACATCTGCAGCAGATGCTCGATGAGGAGTCGCAGTCTTGATGTTGATCTAACCGGTAATAACCACCGGCTAGCACTCCAACCCGGCGCCCGATACGGGCGCCTGTATCTCGAAGGCTAGGCCGTGAAAGTCCCTCCCGCCTAGACGCTCTGCGCTGCCGCAGCAGCACTCCGGTGTCCGTCTGCTCGTTTACAACCGCTCTAGCTCGCCAACTTTGACGGAACGATTGGCGCCGTTTGGCCTCACAACAATATGTCCCGACATCGGTAGTGCCCTAATCAGCCCACTGCATGACCAGGGACGGTAGCTATCCGTAATGCAATCGCACTGGAGACTGACCATGAACAAAGCTGTCGCAAACCACGCTTCGAGATTTCAGCTACCCAAGCTGGCAGCCATTGCGCTTGGCGGCCTGCTATTGACGGCATGTGCCGGCAACCCACCGACCGAGCAGTTCGCCGTGACTGAGTCGGCAGTGCGCAGCGCAGTCAGCGCCGGCGGCACCGAGTTCGCCGCAGTGGAAATGCGCGCCGCACAGGAAAAATGGAAAGAGGCCGAAATGGCCATGCAGAAAGAGGACTACGAGCGTGCCCGCAAGCTGGCCGAACAGGCTGAGTGGGATGCCCGAGTCGCTCAACGTAAAGCCGAAGCAGCCAAGGCTCAAAAGGCCGTCGACGACGCGCAGCAGGGTATCCGCGAGCTACGCGAAGAAGGCATGCGCAGCGTTCGCTAATGCGCGCCCAGGTTCGACATTCCATTTACAGCAGCAAAGGATGAACTCGTCATGCATAAGCTCGTAACCCTACCCACTATGCTGGCTCTGAGCATTGGCTTGGTGGCCTGCGCAACCCAGCCCAACGAAAACCTGGAAGAAGCGCGTAGCAGCTTCTCAGCCCTACAGAGTGATGCACGCGCCAGCAAGGTCGCGGCCCTGGAAACTCAAGACGCCAGCAACATGCTGGACAAGGCGAACAAGGCCTACCTGGACGATGCCGACAAAGAGACCGTAGATCAGCTGGCTTACCTGACCAAACGCCGCATCGAACTGGCTGAGCAGACCATCGCGCTGCGTGCAGCGGAGCAGGATCTGGGCAAGGCCTCGGCACAACGAGCCGAAGCCCGCCTCGAAGCCCGCGATGCGCAGATCCGCAAGCTGCAGGAAGACATGCAGGCCAAGCAGACCGAGCGCGGTACCCTGGTAACCTTCGGTGATGTGCTGTTCGATTATGATCGCGCCGAGTTGAAACCCGGCGGCATGCGTAGCGTGCAGAAACTTGCTGAGTTCCTGATCGACAACCCCGAGCGCAAGGTGATCGTCGAGGGCTACACCGACAGCACCGGCTCAGCGGAGTACAACCAGCGCCTGTCTGAGCGCCGTGCCGACTCGGTACGCATGGCACTGGTGAAGATGGGAGTCGATGCGCAGCGCATCGTGTCCCAGGGCTACGGCAAGGAATACCCTGTCGCCAGCAACAGCGACTCGTCCGGCCGTGCGATGAATCGTCGCGTGGAAGTGACCATCTCCGACGATAACAAGCCTGTGGCACCGCGCTCTTCGATGCGCTGATCCAGCGTAACAAGGCAAACGAACGCTCCCGACGCCATCAACGCGTCGGGAGCGTTTTCGTTTTCAGCACATAAGCAAACGGTCAAGCCAAGCGGCGGCTCAACGTAGCAAGCCAGCAGGCACCTGCTCTTCCATGCAGCGCACCGCGCGCTTCTTGTTGTCCACCAACACACCGGTCAAGCCTTTCTGTTCGGTATCGAACAGCACCAGCACGCCATCAATACACTGGGCCACCTGCGAAGCCGGCTTCAGCGACACACGATAGTCTTCGCCGGGCACGGTCTTGAGCATGGTGTAGTCAGCCAGCAGCAACGCATCTTCAGGCTTGGCGATATGCACATAGCCGTAATAAGTCAGTACGGCGACCGTAGCAAACACGCTGCCGATGGCGGTGAGGATCAAGGGAATGGGATTGCGTTCGGACATGGACGATCTCATCGAGGCAAAGAGGCGTATTGTGGCAAATTCGGACGTGACACAGGCCGCTCATTTACCGCCAGCGCGGGTTTCTCCGCGGGCCTGATAGGTCGCCTCGTAAACCCGCTCGGCCAGGCGCGAGAACGGCAGACTCTGGATCCATACGCTGCCGGTGCCCTTGAGGGTGGTAAGCAGCAGCCCTTCCCCGCCGAACAACATGCTTCTGAGGCCGCCAGCGAGCTGAATGTCATAGTCGATACCCGGGGTAAAGGCGACCAGGCAGCCGGTGTCCAGACGCAGGGTTTCGTTATTCAGCTCTTTGCGAATCACCGTACCGCCGGCATGTACGAAGGCCAGCCCGTCGCCATCCAGACGCTGCAGAATGAAGCCCTCGCCACCGAAGAACCCGGCGCCGATACGTTTGCTGAAGCTGATGCCGATACGCGTACCGTAGGCCGCACAGAGAAAAGCGTCCTTCTGGCAGATGAGTTGCCCTCCGAGCGCGGCGAGATCTACCGGCACTACCGTCCCGGGATACGGCGCGGCAAACGCCACGCGGGCCTTGCTCTTGCCCTGATTGGTAAAGTGCGTGAGGAACAACGACTCGCCGGTGATCATCCGCTTGCCCATGCCCAACAGCTTGCCGAGCACACCGCTCGCCGAGCCATCGCCCATGCGTGCTTCGAAGCGCACGCCATCGGTCATGTAGTTCATTGCGCCGGCCTCGGCGATCACCGTCTCACCGGGATCGAGGATGATTTCCACGCTCTGCGCGGATTGCCCGAGGATTTCGTATTCGAGTTCGTGACTGGCCACGGCGAGTTCCTGATCCTGTGATTGCAGCGCGACGAGAGCGGCCTTGGCCTGCCCTCGCCTACTTGCGCCCGAGAATGCGCAGGATACGCAGGAACAGGTTGATGATGTCCATATAGAGCGCCGCGGCACTGTCGATGGCGTTGTCCAGCGTCTTGGGAATCTGGTTTGCCCGCCCCCAGTCGACGCCCACGTAGCCGCAGAAGATCAGCACGACGATCCAATCGATCACGCCAAGGTGGATGCCGAGGATGAACACCTCGACCAGCTCGACGACGATCACCAGCAGCAACGCGATCGTCAGCGCGCCAGCGATGCTGGCGAAGAACTTTGGAAACAGCGTACCCAGCACCATCATGCCCAGAGTGACCAACGCAGTGATGCGGATGGCCTCATGCACCAGCGCCGCGTCGTAGCGGCTGACCACCAGGTTGACGATGAGTCCGAACGGCACCACCACCAGGTTGTAACCGAGGAAACTCACCCAGGGCTTGTTCGAGCTATGAAATAACCAAGCGCCGGTCAGGCAGCTAGCGAAATAGCCACCGAAGAACAGCCAGGGATGGATGCTACGAATGGCCTCGACCGGGATGTTACCAACCATCCACCAGTTGACCCAGAAGCCCCAGCAAAGCGTGAGGCCGATGACGAGGTTGTAGGCGGCGGGCGAGAGCGTGCGATCCATAGGGCTCGCACGTCGGGCAAAGACGGAATTTTCCATGTTGAACGCTTCCTTGCGTGATGAGTATTCGGTTAGCCGACGCAGAGCGTCAGAGAATGTTCGCGTAGTCGGCTTCGATGCGATCCAGGCTCAGGTGATTCAAGAAGTTGGAGAAGCACATCCAGGCCGACAGCGCGTTGAGATCCTGAAACTGCTGCGGCAGGTACTTGGGCGGCACCACCATGCCCTCGTCCACCAGTTGGCGCAGTGTGCGCATGTCCTCCAGCGTGGTTTTACCGCAGAACAGCAGCGGGATTTGCTCGAGCTGGCCTTTGCGCACGGCTAGCTGGATGTAGTTGTAGATCATGATGAAGCCCTTCAGGTAGGACAGGTCCTTGGTAAAGGGCAGACCATCAGGCGTCGAGCCACGGAACACGCGGCTGGCGTTGCTGTAGCAGTCGTCGTCGCCATAGCCCTGCTCGCGGAAGAAGGCGAATACGTCGAGGAAGTCAGCGCCCTCCTCGGCCATGTGGATGGCGCGGGTGCGGTTGGTCAGCTTGCGCAGACGCGTCGGGTAGGAGGCGAAGGCGATCACCTCCATCAGAATCGCCAGACCTTCCTGAGTCACCGTTGAGGATGGCGGCCCCTTGGCCAGGAAGGTGCAGATCGGCTGGTTCTGGCCGTTAAGCGTGGTGCCGACGTGCACCAGGCCTTCATGAACCTCCAGCGCGCGCACATCACGCTCGTTGAACAGCGCATCGCTGCGAATCTTGATGTAGTCGGCACCGGCGGCCGCATCGGCGAGGATGCCGTCGGATTCGAAGACGCGGATCACGCCCTCGCCTTCGCCGAACACCATGTCCAGCCGCTTCTGCAGCAGCTCGACGGCCTGCGGCGCGGTGAGATTCTTCGGCTCGTCGCGCAGGTCGCCACGGTCGGCGATGTTGTTCAGATAGTCGGACAGCATCAGGCCGAGATCGGCCAGGGTTGGGTCGCCGGCGTGGAAGGCATCGGACGCCGCGCCGTAGAGCTCCTGGGAGATCATGCCGAAGTCCGGCGTGCCACGCGCCTCGAGCATGCGGATGACCATGCGGTATTCCTTGCACATGCGCCGCATGATCTGCCCGACCGGGTTGAACTGGCCGAGCTGACGGGTGATGTCACGCTCGATGTCCTGGAATTCCTGCTTCTTCGCGCTGGAATCGAAGGCCAGCGGGCGGCCTTCGTAGTAGGCGCGATCAATCTTCGGCAGCTCGCGGCCCTTGGCGGCGAAAAAGCCCTGGCGGGTGTTCTCATCCCACTTGACCGCGTCCAGCACGCGCACCGGGGTTTGTGCCTCGACGATACGGTCGGACAGCGCACGCACAATGCTCTGGTATTCGTCCAGGTTGTTACGGGTATTCATCGCTACCTCTTCACGGATGATCCGTACCGTTGAGGTTATACCCGCAGATGCCTGCGTCAGCACACTGCGGGTTGGTGACCTTCACAGTCAGTGGATCAGACTTCCGGTCGCATGTGCGGGAAGAGGATCACGTCGCGGATCGACGGCGAGTTGGTCAGCAGCATCACCAGACGGTCGATACCGATACCCTCGCCGGCGGTCGGCGGCATGCCGTACTCCAGCGCACGCACGAAGTCGGCATCGAAGTGCATGGCCTCGTCGTCACCGGCGTCCTTGTCAGCTACCTGGGCGTGGAAGCGTTCGGCCTGATCTTCGGCATCGTTGAGCTCGGAATAGGCGTTGGCAATCTCGCGGCCACCAATGAACAGCTCGAAGCGGTCGGTGACGTTGGGGTTGCGATCGTTGCGGCGCGCCAGCGGCGAGACCTCGAACGGGTACTCGGTGATGAAGGTCGGCTGTTCCAGCTTGTGCTCGACCAGCTCCTCGAAAATCATCACCTGCAGCTTGCCCAGGCCTTCGTGACCGAGCAGCTTGGCGCCGGCCTTCTTGGCGAGGGCGCGGGCCTTTTCCAGGTCGTTGAGATCATCCGCGGTGATTTCCGGGTTGAACTTGAGGATCGAATCGAACACCGAAAGCCGTACGAACGGCTCACCGAAATGGAACACCTTGTCGCCGTAGGGCACGTCGGTGCTGCCCAGCACGGCCTGGGCCAACTCGCGGAACAGCTCCTCGGTCAGGTCCATGTTGTCTTCGTAGTCAGCATAGGCCTGGTAGAACTCGAGCATGGTGAACTCGGGGTTGTGCCGGGTCGAAACGCCTTCGTTACGGAAGTTGCGGTTGATCTCGAACACGCGCTCGAAGCCACCGACCACTAGCCGCTTGAGGTAAAGCTCAGGGGCGATACGCAGGAACATCGGCATGTCCAGCGCGTTGTGGTGCGTCTCGAAAGGCTTGGCCGCGGCGCCGCCGGGGATGGTCTGCAGCATCGGCGTTTCCACTTCGAGGAAGTCACGCTCGGCGAGGAACTTGCGGATATGCGCGATGATTTTCGAGCGCACGCGGAAGGTCTCGCGAACTTCCTCGTTGACCATCAGATCGACGTAGCGTTGGCGATAGCGCTGCTCGGTGTCGGTCAGGCCGTGAAACTTGTCCGGCAGCGGACGCAGCGACTTGGTCAGCAGACGCACGCTGCTCATGTAGACGTAGAGGTCACCCTTGCCGGAACGCGCCAGGGTGCCTTCGGCGGCAATGATGTCGCCCAGATCGAAGTGCTTGACCGCCTCGACCTGCTCGGCCGGCAGCGTCTTGCGATCGACATACACCTGAATGCGTCCGCTCATGTCCTGCAGGACCATGAATGGCCCGCGGTTGAGCATGATGCGGCCGGCAACCTTGACCGGAACGGCAGCCGCCTCCAGCTCTTCCTTGGTCTTCTCGGCGTACTGTTTCTGCAGGTCGCCTGCATAGCGGTCGCGGCGGAAGTCATTGGGGAAGGCATTGCCCTGCTCACGCACGGCAGCAAGCTTTTCCTTGCGCTGGGCAATCAGCTTGTTTTCTTCCTCTTGGACGGCGTGCTGGTTCAGCGGTTGTTCGCTCATGGTTTCAAAATGCCTGGAATCGAAATGAATGAATCCTGGGTAGGGTGCGCCGGAAGGCGTTTCGCTTCAGCCCACCAGGGACCTGCCCTATTTTGGTGGGCTGAAGCCCACCCTACATCTGACGCGCGGAACTCAAGCAGGGCGGGCTTCAGCCCACCGACTGCCCTGTCGCGGCGGGCTAAAGCCCAGTCTACGGTCGTGCCACTACTGTGCCCGGCAAGGCTTACAGGCCCTGCTTCAGACTGGCTTCCAAGTACTGGTCGAGGTCGCCGTCCAGCACCCTGTTGCAGTCGCTACGTTCCACGCCAGTGCGCAGATCCTTGATGCGCGAGTCATCAAGCACATACGAGCGGATCTGATGGCCCCAGCCGATATCGGACTTGGTGTCTTCCAGCGCCTGGGACGCCGCATTGCGCTTTTGCATTTCCTGCTCGTACAACCGGGCCCGCAGCATTTTCATGGCGGTGTCCTTGTTGGCGTGCTGGGAACGCTCGTTCTGACAGGCCACTACGGTGTTGGTCGGTACGTGGGTGATACGCACTGCCGAGTCGGTGGTGTTGACGTGCTGACCACCGGCACCGGAGGAGCGGTAGGTATCGATGCGCAGGTCGGCCGGGTTGATCTCGATCTCGACCCTATCGTCGATCTCGGGCGAGACGAACACTGCCGAGAACGAGGTGTGGCGACGCGCGCCAGAGTCGAACGGGCTCTTGCGCACCAGGCGGTGCACACCGATCTCGGTGCGCAACCAGCCGAAAGCGTATTCACCCTTGATATGAACGGTAGCGCCCTTAATACCAGCAACCTCCCCCTCGGACAGTTCGACGATCTCGGCACTAAAACCGCGTTTGTCGGCCCAGCGCAGGTACATGCGCAATAGGATGTTGGCCCAGTCCTGCGCCTCGGTGCCGCCGGAACCGGCCTGGATGTCCAGGTAGCAGTTATTCGGGTCCATCTCGTGGCTGAACATGCGGCGGAATTCCAGCTTTTCGAGGATGCCGCGCAGGCGATCCAGCTCGGCCGCGACGTCGTCCACGGCGCCCTGGTCGTCTTCTTCGACGGCCATGTCGAGCAGGTCACGGGAATCAGCCAGACCGCCGTCGAGGTCGTCAATGGTCTCGACGATCTGCGCCAGGGTGGCGCGCTCGCGGCCCAGGTTCTGGGCGTATTCGGGGTTGTTCCAGACGTTCGGGTCTTCGAGTTCGCGGTTTACTTCGACGAGGCGATCATGCTTCTGATCGTAGTCAAAGATACCCCCGAATTGACAGGGTGCGCTCGGACAGGTCCTTGATGCTGTTGAGGATCGGGTTGATTTCCATAAGTAGGCAGCTCTCAATCGGACGGTGCGAAAAGCCGGCGATTATAGCGCAGCTGACCGCGAGTGACAGCCCACGCAGGACCGCCAGCACGGTGAATGTCAAGCAGATTGACCAGCACGATACGAAAGCGCGAAATGCAGACCATCACCTCTGACTTTCAGCCGGAAACGCCGCGCACCTGGCTTTCCAGTTCCGCCTTTAGCTGAGGATCGAGCTTTAGTTGCCGGCCCAGTTCATCCAGGTAGGCGCGCTCCATGAACTGCTCCTCGTCGACCATCAGCACGCTGGCCAGATACATTTCCGATGCCATCTCAGGGGTGGTGGCAGCCGCCGCGACATCGACCGGATCCAGCGGCTTGTTCAACTCCGCCTCGAGCCAATGCTGCAACTCTGGATCATCGGTAAGCTGAGCCACTTCGGCTTCGATCATCTTGCGTTCCTGATCGTCGACATGACCGTCCGCCTTCGCCGCCGCCACCAGCGCCTTGAGAATGGCTCTGCTGTGTTCCTCAACCTGATCGGGCGGTAGCCGATCTACCGTCTTGGGTTCAGGCTGAGAAGCGCTTGGCTGACCCGCCACTTCTTGCTGTGCCTGCCAGTTGCCATAGGCTTTATAGGCAAGTACGCCAAGTGCTGCGAGACCACCATAGGTGACGGCCTTGGCACCCATCCGGCGACCACTCCGACTCGCCAGCAGCATGCCGAGCGCCCCGGTCGCCAACGCACCTTTTCCGCCACTGCCGCCACCAAGAATGCTGCCAAGCGGGCCGCCGACACCTGAGAGCATATCGCCGAGAGAGCCCCCGCCTTTCGAGGGTGTCGAGTGCGACCCCGAAGCTTGCTGCTTTTGCAAAAGGTCCTGGCCGGACTTGAGCAGTTGATCGAGAAGGCCACTGGTTTTCATTGAAGTCCCCATACGGATTTATTCAGGTTTGAACGAGCGAGCACTCAGTCAGACGGCTCGGACATCTGGCGAATAGGCGTATCGCGATGCGCGGCACGCACGTATTGCGCCGGCCAGGCCACGGAACTGTCGCGCAGGTCCTCGGCGGCATGCAGCGGCCAGTACGGATCACGCAGCAGTTCGCGGGCGAGCAGTATCAGGTCGGCCTGACCGGTGCGCAGTATGTGTTCGGCCTGCACCGCCTCGGTGATCATGCCGACCGTGCCGGTGGCAATGCCCGCCTCCTTGCGCACGCGTTCGGCGAACTGCGTCTGGTAGCCCGGCCCGACCGGGATGTCGGCGTTGGCCGCGGTGCCGCCAGACGACACATCGATCAGATCGACGCCAATGTCCCTGAGCCGCCGCGCGAGCTCGACGGTTTCGTCGGCGTTCCAACCGTCATCGACCCAGTCTGTTGCCGAGAGGCGGACGAACAGAGGCAACTGCTCGGGCCAGACCTCGCGAACAGCCGCCGTAACCTCCAGCAGCAAGCGGATACGGTTGTCGAACGAACAGCCGTAACGATCCTGGCGCTGATTGGACAGCGGCGAAAGAAACTGATGCAGCAAGTAGCCGTGGGCCGCATGTACCTCCGCGACCTTGAAGCCGGCCGCCAATGAGCGCTCGGCCGCCTCGACGAACGCCTGCACGATGCCCGCGATACCGGCGTCGTCCAGCGCCGTCGGCACTGCATGCTCCGGCGAGAAGGCAATGCTCGAAGGGCCAATCGGGGTCCAGCCGCCGGCAGCGATCGGCACACTGCCATGCTTGCCGAGCCAGGGGCGCCAGGTGCTCGCCTTGCGCCCAGCGTGGGCCAACTGCACGCCGGCGAACGCACCCTGCGCCTCGATAAAGCGGGTGATCCGCCGCAATGGCTCGACATGCTCGTCGGACCAGATACCCAGGTCGTCCGGCGAAATACGTCCCTCAGGGCTGACAGCCGTTGCCTCGATGATCACCAGCCCGGCGCCACCGACGGCTCGGCTGCCCAGATGCACCAGGTGCCAGTCGTTGGCCATCCCGGCCTTCGCCGAATACTGGCACATGGGCGATACGGCAATCCGGTTGGGCAGTTTGAGCTGGCGAAGGGTAAGCGGCTGGAAAAGCTGGGACATGACGGCCTCTACTGTCGTGGATGCAAATTGGACATCCATCAGTAGAGACCGTTTCCAGGGTCATGCCCAGTTCAGAACTGGCGAAGCGGCGTTCAGGCGGCGCTGACCTGCACCGACACACCGTTGAGCGCCGCGTTGCCGGAGACGTCCAGCTCACGCTCATCGGTCAGGTCATTGCTGCTGACGCCCGGCTGCTGCCGCGCGATATCCAGTTGCACGCCAGGACGGGCGTGCCCCCAACCATGGGGCAGGCTGACCACGCCGGGCATCATTTCCTCGCTGGCCAGCGCCTCCACCTCGACCACGCCGACCCGCGAATGCACGCGCACCCGCTGACCATCCTGCAAAGTCCGAGCAGCCATGTCCGCAGGATTCATCAGCAGCTGATGACGCGGTTTGCCCTTCACCAGCCGCTGGTAGTTGTGCATCCAGGAATTGTTGCTGCGTACATGGCGACGGCCAATCAGCAACAGCTCGTCGACACCCGCCTGAGGCTGCGTGGCGAAACGCTGCAGATCGTCCAGCATCAGCGCCGGCGCGGCCTGGATGCGCTGGTTCGGCGTTTTCAGGCGCCGCGCCAGATTCGGCTTGAGCGGCCCTAGATCCAGCCCGTGGGGATAATCCTCCAGGGCGGCCAGGCTTAGCTTGCGCTCGGACTTGTCGCCGTATGGCCCATGGCGCAGCGCCAGGTCCATCATCTGCTGCGGCGGCATGGTCGGCTTGAGCTCGACACCCGCCCACGTGGCGTAGGCCTTGGCCAGCCCGATGAAGATTTCCCAGTCGTGCAGTGCACCCTCGGGTTTGGGCAGTACCGGCTGGTTAAAGCGGGTAACGTTGCGCACGGCAAGCAGATTGAATGTCGCGTCGTAATGATCGTGCTCCAGCGGCGCGGTGGGCGGCAGGATGAGGTCGGCGTAGCGGGTCGTCTCGTTGATGTAGAAGTCGACGCTGAACATGAACTCCAGCCCATCCAGCGCCTGCTCCAGCTTGCGCCCGTTGGGCGTTGAGAGCACCGGATTGCCGGCCACGGTAATCAGCGCACGCACCTGCCCTTCCCCGGGCTCAAGCATTTCCTCGGCCAGTGCCGCTACCGGCAGTTCGCCGCCGTACTCAGGCAACTGCGAAACCCGGCTGTGCCAGGCGGCAAAATGTCCACCGGTGGTGGTTTCCACCAGATCCACGGCCGGCTCGGTGCACAATGCGCCGCCGACCCGATCGAGATTGCCGGTGACCAGGTTGATCAGCTGCACCAGCCACTGGCAGAGCGTGCCGAAGGCCTGGGTCGAAACGCCCATACGTCCGTAGCAGACCGCCTTGTCCGCCGCCGCGAAATCCCGCGCCAGCTGGCGGATCTGCTCGGCCGGAACCCCGCAACGAGCGCTCATCGCTTCGGCGCTGAAGGCGGCGATTGAGGCCCGCACCTCCTCGATGCCATCCAGCGGGAGTTCGGTGGTACGTGTCAGGCCTTCCTCGAACAGAGTATTGAGCAGCCCGAACAGCAGCGCGGCGTCCTGTCCGGGGCGGACGAACAGGTGCTGATCGGCGATAGCCGCAGTCTCGCTACGGCGCGGGTCGACCACCACCAGCTTGCCTCCGCGGGCACGGATCGCCTTCAACCGTTTTTCCACGTCAGGCACGGTCATGATGCTGCCGTTGGACGCCAGCGGATTGCCCCCCAGGATCAACATGAAATCGGTGTGATCGATGTCCGGCACCGGCAGCAACAGGCCGTGGCCGTACATCAGATGGCTGGTCAGGTGATGCGGCAGCTGATCGACCGAGGTCGCGGAAAAGCGGTTGCGCGTTTTCAACAGGCCAAGGAAATAGTTGCTGTGGGTCATCAGCCCGTAGTTGTGCACGCTCGGGTTGCCCTGGTAGATGGCCACGGCATTGGCGCCGTGGCGCTCGCGGATCTCAACAAGGCGCTCGGCGATCAGTTCGTAGGCCTCCTCCCAGCTGATCGCCTGCCACTCATCACCGCAGCGACGCATCGGGTGGCGCAGCCGGTCAGGATCGTTCTGGATGTCCTGCAAGGCGACAGCCTTGGGACAGATATGGCCGCGACTGAAGCTGTCGAGGGGGTCGCCCTTGATCGAGAGGATTCGCTCGCCTTCGGTCTGGATAGTCAGACCACAGATGGCTTCGCACAGGTGACAGGCACGGTGATGGACGGTCGTGTCGCTCATTTCGGATTCCCGCATGGCGCTGTTGTTGTCCAGCCACTCTAGGCGCCATGGCAGCGGGCAACAATCAGACGTCTTGACGGGGAATGGCGCTGGATTCAGCCGGCCTATCATCGGCCGGCGAAGAGCCGGTCAGCGCGGAGCGATATGCGCCACCATCAGCTGCACGCTTTCCTGGCCGCGGTACTCGTTGACGTCCAGCTTGTAGGCCAGCTCGGCCCAACGCACCGTCGGGTTCGGCCAAATCTCGCTATCGATGTTGAAGGCGATGCCATCGAGGGTCAGCGAGCCGCATTCGCTCTTCAGCACAAGCTTGAGATGGCGCTCGCCGACGATGCGCTGCTGCACCAACTGGAACACACCGTGGAACATCGGCTCGGGAAAATGCTGGCCCCAGGGCCCGGCGTTGCGCAGCGCGCGGGCCAGTTCCAGGTGGAACTCCTCAACGCTGAGCTGGCCATCGGTGAGCAGCCGGCCGGTGAGATCGTCCTCGCACAGCTGGCGACGCACTTCGGCGTCGAACGCAGCGGCAAAGGCGCCAAAATTGGCTTGCGGCAACGATAGCCCGGCCGCCATGGCGTGCCCGCCGAACTTGCTGATCAGGCCGGGATGCTTGGCGGCGACCGCATCCAGCGCATCGCGGATATGAAAGCCCGGCACCGAGCGCGCCGAGCCCTTGAGCAGGCCATCGCCTGCATCGGCGAAGGCAATGGTCGGGCGGTGGTAGCGCTCCTTCAGGCGCGAAGCCAGGATGCCGATCACGCCCTGGTGCCAGTCCGCCTCGAACAGACACAGGCCGAACGGCAAGTCCTCCAGCGGCAGATCCTTGAGCTGCGCCAGCGCCTCGCGCTGCATGCCCTGCTCGATGCTCTTGCGGTCCTGATTGAGCTGATCGAGCTGGGTCGCCATGTCCCGTGCCAGGGCCTCGTCCTCGCAGAGCAGGCATTCGATGCCCAGCGACATGTCATCCAGCCGCCCGGCCGCGTTCAATCGCGGCCCGAGAATGAAGCCAAGGTCGGTGGAGGTGATGCGCCGATGGTCGCGCCCGGCGACCTCAAGGATCGCCCGCAGGCCCGCCCTCGCCCGCCCGGCGCGAATCCGCGCCAAGCCCTGATGCACCAGAATGCGGTTGTTGGCATCCAGCGGCACCACATCAGCGACGCTGCCCAGCGCCACCAGATCGAGCAGCTCGGCCAGGTTCGGCTCAGCCCAGCCCTGACGGACGAACCAGTCCAGCTCACGCAGGCGAGTGCGCAACGCCAGCAGCACATAGAAGATAACGCCGACCCCGGCGATGCACTTGCTGGGAAAGGCGCACTCAGGCTGATTGGGGTTGACGATGGCATCCGCCGCCGGCAGTTCGTGGCCCGGCAGGTGATGGTCGGTCACCAGCACCTTCAGCCCCGCCGCCTTTGCCGCCGCCACACCGTCGACGCTGGAAATCCCGTTGTCCACGGTCACCAGCAGATCGGGCTCGCGCTGCAAGGCAACGGCAACGATTTCAGGGGTCAGACCGTACCCGTACTCGAAGCGATTGGGCACCAGGTAATCGACGTGGGCAGCGCCAAGCTGTCGCAGGCCGAGCACGCCGACGGTGCTGGCGGTGGCGCCGTCTGCATCGAAATCGCCGACGAACAGGATGCGTTGACGCTTTTCCAGCGCCTCGACCAGCAGCTCCACCGCCGCATCAATGCCCCTGAGCTGCTTATAAGGGATCAGCCGTGCCAACCCCTTGTCCAGCTCTGCCGCGCTGGTCACGCCACGCGCCGCGTAGAGGCGCTGCAGCAGTGGCGGCATATCGCCAAGGTCGGGCAGCTGCTCGGGCAAGGGGCGGGGTTCGATACGCATGGGATTCCAGACTCGGTGAAGGTCGTTTACAGGGAGGTGGCGGCGCGAGCGGCCTGGTCGTACAGCCCGGACATGGCACGCAGCATGCCGGCCAGGCGGTGGATCTCATCGGGATCGATATTCAGATTCTCGAACGACGCGATCAGGCATTCGCGGCGGATGTCGGCGTATTCCTGGCAGAGCGCGCGGCCCTTTTCGGTGGTGCGATAGAACATTTCCTTGCCCTGCTTGGCACCTTCCACTAGGCCGAGTTTGCTCAGCTTCTTCAGCGCGTAGGTCACGGTGTGCGTGTCTTCCACGTTGAGCAGCAGGCAGATGTCCGCCTGTCGCTTGGCGCGGCCGCGACTGGTGAGGTTGTGCAGCACCATGACGTCCAGCGCGTTCATCTCCACCGTGCCGCAGGCCTGCATGCAACGCTCCATCCAGCGCATCAACGCGGCGCTGGCGACGATGATGCCGTACTCGAGCTCGGACAGTTCCTGGGACTGCTCGGCGAGGTGCGCCGAAGCGACGATCGAAGATCGCAACGGACGGGGGCTTTTGGCGTCAACCATCTTGAGTTCCTGATTGATGAAGCGGCAGCGCCGTTCGTATCGATGTGGCGGGCAAGGATACAGCAATGTCCGCTCAGGCACTTCAGACGGCCGACGGAAGAAATACGTTGATAATTTATCGATACTTTATCAGTGTATCGACCCTCAACGCCGCCGCAAACGCACCAGTCCATTTCGAAAGGAGCAGCCATCGTGAGTCGTCTCTTACTCAATTGCGATATAGGGGAAAGCTTCGGCGCCTGGACCATGGGCCTGGATGCCGAGGTGATGCCGTTCATCGATTGCGCCAATGTCGCCTGCGGCTTCCATGCGTCCGATCCGCAGATCATGCGGCGCACAGTGGCGTTGGCACGCGAACATGATGTGCGCATTGGCGCCCATCCGGCCTATCCGGATCTGGTCGGCTTCGGTCGGCGCTCCATGGCCTGCAGCCCGGCAGAAGTGGAGAACATGCTGCTCTATCAGATCGGCGCACTCGACGGCATCTGCCGCGCCGAAGGCACGCAGGTTCGCTACGTCAAACCCCACGGTGCGCTGTACAACGACATGATGCGCCAGCCCGACCTGCTGCGCGCGGTCATGAGCGCCATCAAGGCCTACAGCACCAATCTGCCGCTGATGCTGATGTCCACCCGCGACAACAGCACGAGCCAGGCGCTGGCGGAAGAAATGGGCATCACCCTGTGGTTTGAAGTGTTCGCCGACCGCGCCTACGACGCCGCCGGCATGCTTGTTTCGCGCAGCCTGCCAGGCGCCGTCCACCACGATGCAGATACCGTTGCCGACCAGGCGCTGCGCCTGGCCAAGGGTGAACCCCTGACAGCGAGCGATGGCAGTGCGCTGATTCTGCAGGCCAATACCCTCTGCGTGCACGGTGACAACGCCGGCTCGGTCGCCGCCGTCCAGCGCATCCGTCAGGCGCTGCAGGCGCTTCCCGCATGAAGCCACGGATCGAAGTGGTCGGCGTCGACAGCCTGTTGCTGCGCCTGTTCGATCAGATCGACGAGGACAATATGCCGTGGATGCTTGCCGCCACTCAGCGTGTGCGGGATGCGTTCGGCGGTGCCCTCATCGATCTCGTGCCCTCCTACACCACGCTGCTGGTGCATTACGACCTGACCCGGCTGAACGATCAGCAGGCCCGCCAGCATCTCCATCAGGTACTTGAAGGTCTTCAGTCGGCCGCTGCCGAAAGTGCTCGCCAGCACGATATACCGGTGTGGTACGACCCGAGCGTCGGCCCGGAACTGCAAGCGCTGGGCAAACGCAGCGGGCTCGGTGTAGCCGGCGTGATCGAGCAACACAGCGCGCATATCTATCAGGTATTCGCCCTGGGCTTCGCACCGGGCTTCGCCTTTCTCGGACTGGTGGACGAACGTCTGGCCAGCCCGCGCCTGGCCACACCGCGCAAGCAGGTGCCGGCGGGAAGTCTGGGCATCGCCGATCGGCAGACGGCGATCTATCCACTGGTTTCACCGGGCGGCTGGAATCTGATCGGGCGCAGCCCGGTTCGTCTGTTCGACCGCGAGCTCGACGGCTACAGCCTCTGGCAACCAGGGGACCGGGTGCGTTTTGTGCCCATCGAGCGCGCCGAATTCGTCCGCCTGGGCGGTGACGACAGCCCTTTCCAGGAGACTGCCGCATGAGCCTGCTTATCGAACGCGCCGGCGCACTGGCCAGCCTGCAGGACGGCGGCCGTATGGGCGTCCGCCACCTCGGCGTTACCCAGGGCGGGCCGGTGGACTGGGTGTCCCACAACTGGGCCAACTGGCTGCTTGGCAATCCGGTGCAGGCCGCGACGGTGGAAATCACGCTGGGGAATTTCAGCCTTCGCGCGCAAACCGATACCTGCCTGGCGATCTGCGGTGCCGATCTCGGCGCCGCGCTCGATGACGAAGCCATCGCACCGGGACGCAGCTTCGAGGTCCGTAAGGGTCAACTGCTTACCTTCACGCACCCAAAGCGAGGCGTTCGCGCCTATCTCGCTGCGCCAGGCGGCTTTCAGGCGACACCGGTATTGGGGAGCTGCGCCACGGTGCGGCGCGAGCAGCTTGGCGGCTTGACCGGTGACGGCCATGCGTTGACCGAGGGCAACCGCTTGCACTGGCTCGGCGGTGCTTCTGCCACTCCCCGGGAGTTGCCCGCGCAAACCGTCACCCCGCTTTCGAGCCCGAGCCTGGCGGTCGTGCTCGGTGCGCAGTTTGGCGATTTCAGCGGCCAGAGCCTGTTCGATGCCTTCAACAGCGACTGGACCGTCGATCAACGAGCCGATCGCATGGGCGTGCGCTTGCGCGGCCCCGTACTGCAAAGCGCACGCTCATCAATGATTTCCGAGGGCGTCCCACTCGGCGCGATCCAGGTTCCGGCCGATGGACAGCCGATCATCCTGCTCAACGACCGCCAGACGATCGGCGGCTATCCACGTCTCGGCGCGCTGACACCTGCAGCTGTGGCCCAGCTGGCGCAGTGCCTGCCCGGCACCTCGCTAAGGCTCAAACCGATCGCACTGGAGGCCGCGCAACGGGCGCATCGCGAACTGCTCGCACAGTGGCGGTAGTCACTCATAAGAAACCGCTGGCCAGCAGCCAGTTATTCCTACAAGAACAACATCGCCGGGTATGACCCGGGCGCATTTCTACCTGCCCCAACACCAAGAAAAAGAAGGTATCCAATGCAAGCCACACAAGCCGAACGCGGCACCCCCGCTCAGCGCAACGTCCTGCGCGGCGCCATTTTCATCATGGCCACCTCGTCCATCGGACCCGCGTTTCTGACCCAGACCTCGCTGTTCACCGAAAAATATCTGGCGAGTTTCGCCTTCGCGATCCTGATCTCGTTGCTCATCGACGTTGGTGCGCAGCTCAACATCTGGAGGGTGATCACCGTCGCCAACCTGCGTGGGCAGGACGTAGCCAACCGGGTGATACCCGGCGTCGGCCATCTGATATCGGCCTTCATCGTCCTTGGCGGCATCGCATTCAACATCGGCAATATCGGTGGCGCCGGATTGGCGATGAATGTGATCTTCGGCGTCCCGCCGATAATCGGCTCGCTGATCGCCGCGGTGCTGATCATCGGCATCTTCCTGCTACGCAACGCCAAGGGCGTGATGGATTCGGTGATGCAGGTGCTCGGCCTGGTAATGCTGTGCATGATCGGCTACGCCATGCTGCAGTCGAATCCACCGCTGCTCGAGGCGATGAGTCGCAGCTTCAATCCGGACGACCCATTGATCCTGCTGCTGCCGATCGTGACATTGGTGGGCGGCACGGTCGGCGGCTACATATCGTTTTCCGGTGGCCATCGCCTGGTAGAGGCCGGCATCACCGGTGTAGAGAATGTCAGGCTGGTAACCCGCGCGGCCGTGATCGGTATCGCCACCACCGGCGTCGTGCGCATCTGCCTGTTCCTCGCAGCCCTCGGTGTCGTCAGCCAGGGCCTGAGTCTCGACCCGAGCAACCCCGCTGCATCGGTGTTCTCCCACTCGATGGGCACCATCGGCTACAAGATCTTTGGCGTAGTGCTGCTGGCCGCTTCGGTTTCATCGGTGATCGGCGCCGCTTATACCAGTGTGACCTTCATGTACTCGCTGCATGACAGCATCCGCCGGCATAACCAGCGAGTCGTGATCGCCTTTATTGCCTGTTCGACGCTCATCTACAGCCTGGTCGGCCAGCCCGTGAAGGTTCTGGTGGTAGCGGGCACGCTGAATGCCCTGGTGCTGCCGCTGGCACTGGGCTGCATACTGCTCGCATCGCGCAAAACGAACATCGTCGGCGACGCCTACCGTCACCCCACCTGGATGCTGGTGTTCGGCATATTGGCCATGCTGGCCACGGCGGTCGGGGTGGTGATGTCGTTCAATGCGTTCGTGCAGTTCTGGCAGTCTTGATCGAGAGATCGTCGCGCCCTACAGGGCTGATCGGCGAGCGCCTCAGCCGCGTTCGCCGATCAACCACTCCAGAGGTATCTCATGCTGGCCGCGCTCATCGGTAATGAACATCGACCCTTCGCTGACCATTACGCTCCAGCTGATCGACCGCGGCAAGTCGCGCGAGACTGACTCCAGCGCCTCCTGCCCCACCGCTACAACGTTGATTTTCTTTAAACTGCGGACACTATCGAGCACCTTGGTCTGCCAGACCCGCAGGTTGCCATAGGCCACGAGACTGAAGCGCTCGGCACGGCGCGAACACCAGGTAATCCGCTCAGCATCCGGCTGGCCCACTTCGATCCAGTGCAGCACACGATCGTCCAGACTCTTTTCCCACAACGCGGGTTCATCAACATCCGACAGCCCGCGGCCAAAGGCCAACTGCTCGCCGTACCAGAGCACATAAGCAATCAGCCGCGCGACCATCCGCTCTTCAGTCTCCGATGGATGACGAGCCACGGTGAAGCGAAGATCCTGATAAACATGGCGATCGAGATCGGTGAGATTGATTTCAACTTTGTAAGGGGTGGCTTGCAGCGCCATGGCGGGCATCCGGCGAACGAAAGGCGAAGAGTCTACAGAATTATGGCGCCGTGAGCCCGAGAGAGACCAGGTTGGCATTTGGCAGGCCCCATCATTGCGCCCTTCCCTGCCCGGCCCTTATAAAGCGCCGCCTGGCCTGCCACGGGTCTTTTAAGAAGCAGAGAGAATGGATTCTCATGGAAGCATTTGTCGTCGTACTGGTGGTACTCATCGGGGTTTTCTTGATTATCGCCATCACTGGCGCTGACCCGAAGCCACATCGGATTCCCGTTGCTGATAGCTCAGCCCGCCTCACCCTTGAGGAGGTGGTGTGGATCAATCGCATCTCGACCCTACGCATTTTGGCCCCCGAAATGGCCATTGATTTGGCTGCACGGCTACAGGGCGATGCCTGGCAGGTGGCCAATGCATCGCTGTGCGCGACCCTGCTCGAGCTGAACCGTGAGGAAGAAGCGCTGGGGCTATATTCGTACCTCGACGCGCACCATCGCCGCGAAGCGCTAGCCAAGATGCTTTACCAGCTGATCGACGCAGGTGAAGCCGGAAGGGCACTGGAGCTGCTAAAGCGCACTGGCGATAAGCGCCCTAGCGATCCGCTGCTACGCATCCCATTGTTGCTTGCCGAGGGCGATCAGGACACAGCCAATAGCGAGCTCGAAACGTTCGCCACCACACCCAACCTGAGCGCACAGCAGTGGCTGGGCCTTGCGCGCCTGCAACGCCAGAGCGGCAAAGAGGATGCCGCACGGCATAGCCTCGCGCAGTTCTGGGCACTGCAGAAGACCGTTCCGGCTGAAGACATTGTCGGGTTGGAAATTCTTGCGCGGGAGTTGGCTTCCCTTGGCGATCTCCAACAGCTTCTGGAAATCTCCGATTCGCTTTCGCTGCAACGCAACAATCCCTTCATCGCCCCCATGATAGAAGCCGGCTGGCTCGCTCAAGCCCAGCAGCAGATCCAGCGACTGGATGCGAACTGGCGCGACGAACATTACGATCAATTGCTCGACGCCATGCTGCGACATCGCCAGCTTCGCGAGGCCGAGGCATTGCTGGAGGAGGTCGAAGAAGGCGCGCATGACGCCTTACTACTGAGGCTGGCCCAATGGTGGATTGACCAGGGCGCCGTGTCTGAAGCCGAGCGAGATGTGCAGCGCTTGTCCAGGCACGAAACACAGCGCATCAGCCTGTACTTGTCGCTATGGTCTCTTTATGAACAAAGCCAGCCAGACCTAGCCACCTCGATGCTTGGCCAGGCCGAGCGCTGGATCGAGTACCTACCAGAGGACACCGATCGCGATCACCTACGACTGCAGGTTCTGAATGCGCGCCTGACATTACAAAGCCGCCTGCCGGAGCGCCAACGCACCAGTTACGAAATTCGCCGCGCTCTGGAACAGATTCAGCGCTTGGCAGAACGTCAGCCTCTCTTCGACCGTGCATTCACCGACATACGCCACGCCCTTCTGCTACAGCGCCTGGATCGGCCGGCAGATGCGCGAAGCCTGCTAGACAATGTACGGGGCACGCTGGTCACCGACAACGCCCCAGAGGAAATCGAAGCGTTCGACATGGCCTTGCTACTCGATGACCTAGCCATCGCATACTTGCGTCTAGGAGATGTCGATGAAGCGGAGGGTCTAATCCGGAAAATACCTGGAGATATCAGCTATCCGTCGGACTGGGTCGACGCATTACTGGAGCAGGGCCTACTCGCCCACGCGGTCGATGGCCTTGGCTATCGAGACCTTTTCGACCCGCGCAACGGGCCTCAGCGCCTGCTGAAGAAACTCGACGCCGCAGCTACCGATGAAAGCCGCACGCTCAAGCAGCGCTTACTCGACAAGGTGTTCAGCGACGATTTCTGGCGGCAGCCCAACGCGGCTTGAAGAAGCTGACCAACTTTGGCGATTAACAATTCTCCGCGTAACGCGACCAGAGCGCCTCGAATTCGCGCGCGTAATCGGCCAGCAATTGTGGATGATCGATCACCAGCAGATTTTCCTCATTGCTGGTGGTCGCGCTACGGGTCCAGTTGAAACTGCCGTTGAGGAGCAGGCGCCCGTCAAATAGCGCGAACTTGTGATGCATGTGGTAGGGGCCGGAGTCGATACGCAACGGCACGCCCTTATCGCGCAACCACTGGATGTCGCTGCCCGCGTCATACTGTTTCTCGTTGTCGCTGATTACCCGCACCGTTACGCCCCGTAGGTGGCAGGCCAGAATCTCCTCACTGAGTTGATCATCGGAGATAGTGTAAACACAGGGCGGCGGCAAAAACTGAGTGCAACACCTGACCTTTCCGGTACGGTGCTGCCCCTATGTCTTATACCGAACTCAGCGTTGAAGAGCGCGCCACCATTCAAATCGGTCGTACCCAAGGCTTCAGCCTGCGCAGGATTGCCTGCTTGATCAACCGATCCCCTTCGACCATCAGCCGTGAGCTGCGCCGTAACCGAGGTGCTTGCGGTGGCTACTCGGCCCGCCTGGCCCAGCAGCAAATGCAGGCCCGCCGCCAGGTTTGTCGACCGATGCGAAAACTGTTGCCGGGTAGCGAGCGCTTCGAACTGGTGACCCATATGCTGCGTGAGCGTTTGTCTCCCGAGCAGATTGCCGGCAAGCTGCGCAGCATGAACATACCCAACCTGCGAGATGCCTACGTCTGTCGCGAGACGATCTACAACGCGATCTATGCCCTGCCAGTGGGTGAGCTGCGTAAGGAGCTGATCATCTGTCTGCGCCAAGGCAAGACGACGCGCCGGCCGCGCTCTGGTGGCGTGGATCGGCGCGGCCAGATCCCCGAGATGGTCAGTATTCATGTGCGCCCGCCGGAGATTGAAGACAGGCTGATGCCGGGGCATTGGGAAGGCGACCTCATCAAGGGTAAGGCCAACGCCTCGTCCGTCGGTACGCTGGTGGAACGCACCAGTGGCTACCTGATGTTGGTGAAGATGAACGACGCGACGGCGACTTCGGCACTGGAAGGCTTCAGCGCCGCGCTCAATAGCATGCCGCTGGAGATGCGCAAGAGCATGACTTACGACCAGGGCCGGGAGATGGCGCGACACGCCGAGATCACCCAAAGAACCGGCGTGGCGATCTACTTCTGCGACCCGCACAGCCCCTGGCAGCGCGGCAGCAACGAAAACATCAACGGCCTGATTCGCCAGTACTTGCCCAAGGGCACAGACCTGTCGGTACATAGCCAGGAGAAGCTGGACGCCATTGCGCTGCAACTGAACATGCGACCGCGCAAGCGCTTCGACTTCAAATGCCCCATCGAGGTGATGGGAGAGGTCATGCAAAATTCCATGGCAATGCGGCATGATGCTCCGGCTTCAATTCAATAACCGTGTTGCACTCAGCTCCTGCAACCGCCCAGATATCCACGCTCTTGCGCGCCTGCCGGCAGAGGTCGCGAATCTTGCGACGGCAGCTCTCGCCCGGACTGAAGTGTGCGCTGGCCTGCTCTACCCTGACTGGAGTGGAGCAGGAGTCGAGCGTCTTGATCACCTGCTCCAGCCATTTAAGCGCAGGCTCAACGTTCGCCGGCTCACGGCTAAGCTCGCGCACCAAGGCGAAAGCCCGATTACGCAGGAAGCGTATCTGGTCAACTGTCAGCTCGCTGCCCAGCTGACGCAACTCGTCGCGCTCTTCGTTGCTCAGGCGCAGATCAGCCAAGCTGTCGCGCAACTGTTGGTCAAGTCGATTGAAATCCACACAAAGTCCTTTTTGTCAGAGACGCCGGTTCCGCGACAGCACAGCGTAAAGCACGCCGCACGACGCACCGGCGAGATGGTATTCGAAGGAAACTCCGTCACGCGGCAACAGCCCGAACAGCCAGCCGCCATAAAACAGGAAGACAAGCCCAGCGAGCGCCAGGTCAAGCAGACTTCGATCGAGCCAGGCGCGGGCCAGCAATAACCCCCAAAAACCGAACAACCAGCCGCTTGCACCGATGTGCACGCCGATACGCCCAAAACACCACACCAGCACGCCGCTGCCGACGATGATGAAGAGGCTTGCCAGTACGAAATCGCGCCGCGAGCGCAGCAACACCAGTGCCCCAAGAATCATGAGGCCGCTGAGGTTGCTCAGCAGGTGCGCCCAGCCGCCGTGCAGCCAGGGCGCGATCAAAATGCCAGGCAGCGCCTGCACCTGACGCGGCACCAACCCCCATACATTCAGCGCACCGCCGGTAAAGCTGTTGACGAGCTGCACAAGCACCATGCCGCCGGCCAACACGGCCAGAAAGCGCAGCTCACCGAGCGCTCGCTTCACGGCACTCCATCGTGGGGTTCGACGTTGCGTTGCTCCTGGCCGAGATGTTCGCCAAGCTCACGCAGCTGAGCGGATATCTCCAGCATCCGATGGTGGGTACGCAAGTCGATATCGATCTTCTTATCCATGGTTTTGATCAGCGGCAGAAAACTGTTCTGCAGGCTGTCGGCCAGATTCTCCAGCAGCTTCTGTACGGCTGGCTGAGGCGGTGCGACGACTTCTACCTGCGGTCTTAGCCGGCCAAGATTATCCAGCCCGCTAATCAGTTGCTCCCAGGGAATACGCGCCTCATCACGGTCGGACTTGCCGATGCTCAGCCCGCGCACGCTTTCGACCAGATCGTTGAGCTGCGCGACTACGCGGCTCCCAACATCGGTGTCACTGCCGCCCATGGCCTTGTTGCGCATGAAGTCACGCTTGATCTGCGCCCAGCGCTCGGCCTGAGCGTTCGTCATATTGCCGCGCAGCTCAGCAAGCTTGAGCAGGTTTTCCTCGGCACCAGTGGTGAGCAACTGCGATTCACCCTGGTAATGGTCGGCGATCAGCTGCAACAGCTCTGCCTGGTTCATCACCGAACTGATCTTCTCAGCCATCTTGTTCATGTTGCGGTAACTGCCCTGCAACTTGAACGGCGGCTCGCTACGGTACTGGTCGGCCTGCGCGGCACTGACGATGTACTGCTGGTTGACCCTGCCGACGACATCGCGCACCTGCATCAAGCGTTCGAGCGTAGCGGTGATCTCGTTGATCTCGGCGGCGCTGTAGCTGTAGGACAGCTCATTGGCGGAGAACGGCTTGCCCTGGGCCTTGTCGACCAGCCGGTAGACATCGGCCATGTCGCGGGTAGCCAGCGGCGCCAGGATCGGATTGGAGGTCAACGCATTCTCGATATAGCTGAGGCTGAATGCTTCCTGCATGCCTCCGAGCGTATCGCCGAGGTTGTAGATATCCGCACGGTTGGCAAGCATGTCAGGGATTTTGAAGACGTCACCGGATTCGGTATAGGGGTTGCCGGACATGATCACGCAGAATTTCTTGCCACGCATGTCATAGGTTTTGGTCTTGCCCTTCCAGACGCCTTCGATACGCCGCGTACCGTCGCAAAGCGAGATGAATTTCTGCAGGAATTCTGGATGGGTGTGCTGGATGTCATCGACATACAGCATCACGTTGTTTCCCATCTCCAGAGCCAGATTGAGCTTCTCCAGCTCCTGGCGCGAAGTGGCATCGGGCGCTTGCGCAGGGTCCACCGAACGAACCTCGTGGCCCAACGCCGGGCCATTGATCTTCATGAAGATCAGCCCCAATCGATGGGCTACATATTCCATCAGGGTTGTCTTGCCGTAGCCAGGCGGCGAGATGAGCATCAAAAGCCCCATCAAATCGGTGCGCTTGTTCTCTCCTGCAGTGCCCATCTGCTTGGCGAGGTTGTCGCCAATGAACCCCAGATAAACGTCGTTTATCAGCTTGTTGCGCACGAAAGAACTCAGCGGCCGTGGCTTGAACTCGCTAAGGCGCAGCGCCTCACGCTCACGACCGATCACGTCCTGACGCAAGGCCTGATAACGCCGAAGTTGTGGCAGGAAGCGTCGGCGATGGTTCTCGAGCCGCTCGAAATAGTCATCCAGCGACAGCATTAGCTGCTGGCCTTCAATCCGTGGGTGGTCACCCATCAGCTCTTCAACAGCAAAGCGCAGATCCACTTCAGTGACCCGTCTACTCTGCCCCTCCGGCAAAAGAGCCAGCGCCACTGCTTCGGGGATGTAACGAGCAAGGTCGGACAGCTCGCCCTGATCGCAGAGTCCTTGCAACCAGTTGTCCACCAGCGCCCACCGTGCCGCTGGGCGACCCTGCAGTCGCTCCAATGTCTGCACATAGCCATCCCAGACACGTGCTGCTTCCAGCTTTGCCTGCAGCGAGCCGAGCAGTTGGCGCGCGTATTTGCTGAAGACGAATTCGATGCGTTCGCCAGCCAGCTCCTGGACCAGATAGCGCGCTGCGTCTATTGGCAGTCCGGACCGCAGCGTCATCCCTTCGTCGGCCGCAAACCGCTCAATCGCCGAAGCGATTTCCACTTCAAGTTGGTCGATCCCATCCCGGCGACCAAAAAGCTGCTGAATATGCCGACTGGTGCGGGCGCGCTCCGGCCACTCCAATGCAATGGCCTGACCCTCAACGCTGTTCCAGAAAAAACAGCCAGTGCCTCGCGCCATCGGCGTATGGCTAAGCAGCCCGGCGCTGTCGCGAAGCGGTAGCAGGCGCGCCAGGATCAGCGCCGCGTCGTGATCGTGGATACCCTTTTCGTAACCTTCCCGGTAACGAGGGGCGGCAAAATCTCGAATGCGTCTGCTCAGCGCCTCACGGTCGACGAGTAGCTGCTTGAGGCTATTGATATCCAGGCCGTCGTGTCCGGCATCCGCCGCGGCGAGCACTTCGCCGGCCAGGTACTCGGCGCGGTACAACGCTTCCGATTCCGACTCCAGCGACACCTGCCAGAATTCGCGTAACGCTTCGAGCTCGGGATCACGCAACGGCTCGAGAAAATCGGTCCCGGTGAGGTGCAGATACAGCTGATCACCACGGGGCAGCAGGGTCAGATCCAACTCCTGCGTGTTGACGCTAAAGCGGTGGCGCGGGCCCAGTCGGATGACGTTGCCACCGGCCTCGAACAGCTCGCTCTTGTCGCGCATCGCCCGCACCGCCTGGTCGCGGGCGCTCTTCAGGCGCGCCTCCACATCGTCTGCCTTGACGCTGTCCTTGAGGTCGCGCAGGCGCCCCACCATCTCACGCAGTTTGAGGATTAGCGGGTCGGCGGCAAAGAAGGCGTTGAGCTCCTCGGTCTGGTTCAGCCGGGCAGTACGGCGACCGAGGCTGTCGAGAATACGCGACGCAGCATCGAGCACGCCCTGGGCGCGGCGCTGGCGGTCATCAAGCAGGCTCTGCTTGTGCGCCTCGAAGGTCTCCAGCAACTCCTCACGCTTGCTCAGGATGTCGCCGAGGAACTGTTCGTGATCACCGAACTGGCTTTCCAGCTCCTCGAGCTGCACCAGCAGGCGTGAGAGCTGCTCGTCGCAGCGCTCCGGGTCCGATGCCTGGGCCAAAGCGTTGGGGATGCCCTGGCTAAACAATTTGAACTGAGCACCGAACTGGGCCACGGTTTCCGCCGAACCGAGTCCCTTGCGGCGCTGCTCCGCTCGCGCCTTAGCCTGATTGAGACGGGCATACACTTCCGAGATCGACTCGACGATGCGGGTGCGCTCGGTGGCGTCTTCGATCGACAACGACGCCATAAGACCGGAAAGCATGTCCAGGCCTGCAGCCATCTGCTGCATGCCGGCAAGGGGCTCATTGAGCTGAGTGACGGTTTCCGCCTTCTGTGCGGTGGCATCGAGTTCAACGAGCTCAACCAGGTAAGGTTCGAGCGCCGCATCGCTGGCCAGGAACCTCGAAGTCGCCAAACTGGCCCGCTCCTGTGCCTCGAGCAGTTCGGCCTCCATGGCATCGATGCGCGAGACATCGATATAGCGGTAGTCGCGAATGGTCAGTAGCTGGCCGCGCTGTGAGTTGATCGCGTTAAGCGCTTCGACGAACTGCTGCACCCTGTCCCAACTATCGGTCAGCAACCCGGAGAGCAGCGCCTTCTGCCGCGTTTGAGCTTCGGCCATCGCGCGGCTCGATTGCTGACGAATGCTCTCGACCTTCTCGAACTCATCGAGCACCAGCTCGCCGGTTGCTGCAATCTCGCGCAGCAGCAGCGCAAGCCCCTGGCACTGGGCATCGTCCAGCCAGTGGTAGGCATCGAACAGACGGCGGGTGTTCTGACAGAGCTGGGTATAACGCTGAACCGATATCTGCGGCGCGTCGATCTCGCGACTCAGATTGAACAGGTCGGATACGCCGCGCACCAACTCGGCATTGCCGATGCGCCCGAAAAACCCGCTGCGCGCAGGCTGCCGTGCGGCGAAGTCATCGGTACAGAACGGCGTCTGCCATATCTGCATCGGGTGGATGCGTGTGGGCTCACTGCCTTCGGCGGAAAAGATCACCATGCGGCCGTCTTCGAGCCGGGCATAGCCGTGACCGAAGATCGGATTCTGCAACTGGCGATCGATCATGTTGTAGGTAAATAACGCCGATCGCCCTTCTTCCGGATGGTAGAAGATGTACTGCACATCCTCACCGTTAGGCGAGCGCACCGCACGCTTGAAGCGCATGCCGTCCATCGATTGCTCGAACGCCTTGGACTCTCCGTTCTGCAGGTAGTAACCGCCAGGAAAGATGATTCCATGGTCCTCCGGCAACTGAACGCAGGCCAGTCCGATTGCATCAAGGCGCTCAACGGTGCGCGTCAGGCTGTTGAAGACCAGATAGCGCCACTGCTCTTCCCGATACGGCAGCACCTTGAGCAGGATCAGGCTACCGAGCCTGGCGTACTCGATCTGCGCATCGTCGAGGGACTGGGTCTTGTCCAGCACCGCCTCACGGTAGATGCCAAGGCCATCGTCGGTGTTGTTTTCCACCTTGACAGTCAGGTCGCCGCCAATGGTCTCGACGAACAGGGTGTCGAGGATATTCAGATGCGGATGGCGGCCGTTGACCACCATCTCACGAGAAGTCTTCTGCCATTCGAAATCGAATGGTTCCGGCAACGCGATATCGCGTTCACCGCGGTTGTCGATATACCGGACATCTCTGCCGTCATTGGAGATTGACCAGCGGAATACCCGGATGTCCGTGACTCGCTCGCCAATCTGGAAGCTTGCCAGCAGCTTGCCGTCGCGCACTATCAGCTGTAGCAAGCGGGTGTTCTTGTAGTACGTGTAGAGCTCGTTGAAGTCGTTTACGAAGCTGCTCTGGGCAAGAAAGCTGCCCTCAAGCGCCACGGCTTGGGCTTCGTAGCCCTCGGCCTGCTCGCTCAAGCGATAGAGCGAAAATACGTCCTCGACACGGGTTTCCTTCTTGAGCCCGAGAAAGACGTTGTAGCCAAACAGCAAGCTGTCGCCGACCTGGGCGATGTCACGTGCAGTGCAGTTATTCTCGGTACGGATACGGACGCGCTCCACCACCTCCATTCGGCTGCTACCGAAGGCCTCCAAGCGCTCTTCGTTCAGGCTCTCGGTGATATGCCGAAGACGTAACCCCTGCTCCTGCAGTCGCTTGTGCAGCACCTCGTAAGCACCGCCTTGCGCGACGGCTTTATCGAGAATGTCCTGGGTATTTTCGGCTTGGACGTCCGACATCATGGTCTTCCTTGAATCTATGCGGTCTGCAAGCAACGAGCCCCCGATCGCACGGGGGCCTGCATTAAGTAGCGGGCGGGGCCCAATGGCTTGCGCTGTGGAGCTTGCTTCAAGCTCCGATTTTCTTGGCCACCTCGGCGAGCTTGTCGCGCATCGGCTGGTCGATTTCCTCGGGCCGGATGCGTTCGATGATCTTTGTCAGCACACGCACTTCGTTTTCATCGATATCACCGTCGCGCTCGGCGATGTCCAGCAGTGCGCCCAGCTCGCTCACGTCCAGGCGGCCATCATTGGCAAAGCATTGAATCGAGCGGAAGGACATTTCCAGATAATCCCTGGGTTCAGAGATAAACACTCCTTGCTGCAGCGGCTCAATAGGTGAGCCAGAACGGGCGCTCTGCTTTTTGATGCAGGCGCCCTGGGATCATTAAACTTCGCTGGTGTCAGCGCGCACCGGTTTGGCTTCGGCAGCGCGGCCGTTGAGGAGGCGCGCCAGCACGTCCTGAACGACTGGACTCTTGCCAACCACACCTTCGATCGCCTTGCCCACCGACAACGACTTGGCAAAGGAATTGAAGAAGTCGCCTTCGCCACCGACAATTTCGATCTTGGCTTTCGATAGTGCTGCCGACAGCACCTCTGCCTGGTCCTTGGCGATGTCCTTGTTCGCCGCGATCGAGGCCATCGCCTCTTCGAAGCTCTTCTCCAGCTGCATGCGGAACTCTTCGTGCTGGCGGGCGCCATCGCTGAGCGAGTCCAGTGCACCGAACTTCTTGCCCAAGCCTTCGGCCTCGGCGTTCAGGCGCTCCAGGAGCACGTGCGCCTCGGCCATACCCAGATCCTGGGCCGCCTTGGCCTTGGCACTGCCCAACTGCTCCTCGCCGCGCGCCTGAGCAGTGAGTTTTTCTTCCAGCACCTTGGCCTCGGCCAAGCCATCCTTTTCCTTGGCCCCTGCTTTGGCCTCAATCACCCGTGCCTCGGCCAGGCCCTTCTCCTGCTCGCCCCTGGCAGCAGCGATCAGTTGCTCCGCTTGCACACGCGCTTCGGCCAGCCCTTCCTTCTCCTTCGCTGCCGCGGTGACTTCACGAACACGCGCATCAGCCAGGCCCGGTGCTGCACGCTCGGCTTCGACGCCTTCGGCAAGCTTCTTCTTCGCCTCAGCCTGCTTGGCGGCGGCCTCCAGCTCGGCCTGGGCCAGCGTATTGATTTCCACAGCCTTGTGCTTGGAGCGCGTTTCGTCCGCCTCGGCCTGCTTGACCTGCCGTACCAGCTCCTGCTCCGCCTCGGCCTGGGCATTGAGCACCACGACCTGCTTCATTCGCTCGGCCTCGGAAACCTCGCGAACCTCTTTGATGCGTTCTTCTTCCTGGGCAACGGTTTTCTCGACCGCAACGCGCTCACGAATAACTGAAGCGATATTCTTGCGCTCTTCTTCCAGCGCCTTTTCCTTTTCGATTCGCTGCAGTTCAACTTCACGCTCGCGAGCCACGATCTCCAGATCCTTGGCGCGCGTCACTTTCTCGACTTCGATGACCACAGCACGCTGGCGATTCTGTTGCGCCACCTCGACTTCACGCTGGTGGTTCTCGGCGCGGATATCCAGCTCCTGCTGGGTTTGAATGCGGGCCTGCTCGGCCTTCAGCCGCTCCTCTTCCTGCACCTTGAGCGTTTCAGCATGCTCGCGCGCACGAATGGTCTCGATCTCCCGCTTCTGCCTAGCCACCGCGTCAGCCTCCTGACGCTCAAGCGCCAGCGTTGCCTCACGGGTTTCGACGTTCTTCTTCTTGATAGCCAACTCTTCGTTGCGCTCGAAGTCGTTGGTGATGATGTTCTGCGCAGCCGTCAGCTGAGTGATCTTGCGAATACCTTCGGCATCGAGAATGTTGTTCGGGTCCAAAGAGCTTTTGGGCGTTTGCTCCAGGTAATCGATTGCGACGTCTTCGAGTACATAGCCATTCAGATCGTTGCCGATCACCTCGACGATACGGTCACGAAAGCTCTGGCGTTCTTCGAACAGCTGAACGAAATCGAAGCGCTTGCCCACGGTCTTCAGTGCTTCGGAGAACTTGGCATTGAACAGCTCATTCACCGCTGCACGATCGGAGGCACGATCCACTCCGATCGCCTTGGCGACCTTCAGCACGTCCTGCTGGGTCTCGTTTACCCGTAGATAAAAGGCGACGGTGATATCGGCGCGCAGGTTGTCCTGGCAGATCAGACCATCCTTGCCGCGGCGATCGACTTCCAGCGTCAACAAGGAGATCTTCATGAACTCCTTTTTGTAGATCACCGGATAGACCAGAGCGCCTGTGAAGTGGACCTTGGGCATCGACGACATGTCGTTGACGATCAGCGCCGTGCCTTGCGGGACCTTGATATAGAAGGCTTTGAACAGGACAAAGAAGCCCATGATCAAGAGGAAGAACACGCCCAATCCGATCAGGAAAGGCATCACCAGTTCGAGGCTCATTACATCAACTCCTTTTAAAAGCGGGCTTAGACGCCCTTGAATTCACTTTCGGTAATGACCCGATAGGCATTCTCAGCCTCCAGGTACTCCAGCAGAACCACGCGATCACCGCGCTTGAACCCGACCTGCTCATCCGCTCTGACTCGCAGGATCAGCCCAGCACCGCCATCCTCCAGAGTGGCCTCGCCAAAACTCGACGTAACCGTACCGCTGCGCACGACAGCTACCTGGCCGAGCAACGAACGATGAGTGGGCGCATGAAGCTTCAGAAACAGCGGGCGAAGTGGACGGACAAGCGCGCCGCAGATCGGCACTGCCAGCAGCAGCGCAACTACGGTCAGCACCAGGCCTAGTGGGTAACGCAAAATGCCGAGCGGCAGGAAGCGCAGCACCAACAGCTGGGCGAAGTAACAGAACAACCAGGAAAAGAAGAACAGCAGGGTCAGCACCAGCGTGACTGGAACCCCGGACAGACCGAATTTGAGCAACAGCCCAGCCAGGCCTTCCGGCTGAAACGACGTATCTTCCAGAGAAGACTCCATCTCGACGTCGAGTACGTCCACGTCGACCATGCCGAGCGCTGCCACGCACCAGTACAGAATGGCTATACCCAGCACGAAGCTGAGTAGCACCACCGGAAAGCTCAAAGCAGTCTGTATGAACAAATCCATGGATCACTTCCTTGTGTAATGGCTCCGGCCCCGCCAATTCCGAGAGACCGGCTCCACCGGCGTCGGGGTCAGCCCTTGGCCTTATCCTTCAGGCGCGCGAGCACGCTGTCTGCACTGGCATCGTCGGCAACGATCCCCGCAGCGCGCAATTTGGCGTCAAGTGATTCGTCGGCGTGGGACGCTTGTGCCAGCTCGGCCGTTGCCTCCATCTTCGCTGCGCGCTCGGCCTGTTGCTGCTTGATCCGCTCGAGCGACTCAACCGCGGTGTGCAATTTGGCCTGGGAGCCGCCGTAGCGCTGGGCGACGGCCATCTGGGCCTTCTGCACACTCTCCGTAGCTTTGACCGTATCAACCTGCTGCTTGAGCCGCTTGATATGTGCTTCCGCCTGACTGACGGCCTTGCGCAGTTGCGCCACGCTCTCAGCGTAATTATCGGCCTGTTCGCGCTCGGCGATCTGCTCAGCCTCAAGATTGGCAATCTTTGCAGCAACTTCCTTGGCCAGCGGCTCATCACCGGCTTCAAGCGCCTTCAACGCATACTGTTCGTATTCGCTGATCGCTTTAGTAGCCTTGTTGACACGCTCAGCCGCCAACTTCTGCTTGGCCATTATTTCGGCCAGCGCTTCCTTGGCTTTGCGCAACTCGGAATCAGCATCGCGAATTTCCTGATCAAGAATACGCAGCGCTTGGCTATCCACTACCGCCTCGCCCGCCTCATTGACACCACCGCGCAGAGCGGTAAGCAGCTTGCTCCATACATTCATCTCAGATCTCCTTTAGAGCTCAAACGCCGGCCTTGAGAAAGCCTTCGTACGCCTCGGTAGCCTTGATCACGTTATCGCCAAGCAATTCGATCTCCAGCACCACATCCGAAAGCGTGGACGCCGAACTCAATGCACCGAACATGGTGTAGCAAGGCTGACCATCCGGAAGCGACTCGATGCCGATGGACGAAAGCGGAAACAGTTTGTGGGTGCGCAATATCTGCTCATTGAATGCGTTCGGATCCTGCACATCCGAAACCGGCCAGAGCAGTGCCTCGACAATGATTTGCTCGCCAATCACCGCGACGTAGATTGGCAAATCACCATACTCACGCATCGTGACGCGCAAACTGGCGTCAGCCCCCTCGATCAGCTCGATTGCGATCTGACCGCTTTTGCAGAGTTCATTGGTTTCAATAGCGTCATGCAACGCCTGGGCGGTCCATAGCTGCGGCATATTCATACCTTCTTCCATTTCACATGAAGCCAGCCCCTGAAGCGGCTGGCGCATTCGTTTCTCCATCGACGCAAGCCGCGCTGAATGTTCGGGCAAGATCCAAACTTCCTTTTTCACCAATCCCTGATCACGCAGGCGTTGCCGGAAGAGGCGCTGATAATGTGCGGACGATTTCGTTTCCATAGCCGCCAAGATAGCAGCACATGTAATAAGCACAACAAAATCACATGTAATTTTTGCGAAACGTGACGCAATGCGTAAGCCATACCTTGCTGAAGGGCGACACGACCCTTCGAGCATTGTCGCCCAGACCCACCATCCACTGCCGCCAACTACCACACGCACTGGAAATTGCACGGGGCGACGAACGAGCTTTGACAATTATTCTCATTATGATTAGCATCGCTACCAACAACGAACTTAACGGGTAGTGCTCATGTATGTCTGTCTTTGCCAGGGTGTCACCGACGGCCAGATTCGCGATGCCATCTACGAAGGCTGCTGTAGCTACCGTGAAGTACGTGAAACGACAGGCGTCGCAACCCAGTGCGGCAAGTGCGCCTGCGTCGCCAAGCAGGTCGTTCGCGAGACACTCGGTAACGTACAAGGCGCCCAGGTAGCGCTTGCCTACCCTGCGAGTTTCGTTCAGGCATAAACGATGAATCCAGAGAGCCGGGCCATGCCCCGGCTTTTTTTTGCCTGAAAATCAGCATGTTGCTAAGCAGGATGCGGAACGCAACCATTCTCGCTAGGTTTTAGCTTTTGCATTCAATGACTTAGGTTTGACAGGCCGCCTGAGCGTGGCCAGACTGCTTGCATTCCCACCGCGTCAGGCAGGCTAAAATCCATGAAAGGCGACAAGCTGGTCATTCAGCACCTCAACAAGATCCTCGGCAATGAGCTGGTAGCCATCAACCAGTACTTCCTGCACGCGCGCATGTATGAGGACTGGGGTCTCGGCAAGCTCGGCAAGCATGAGTACGAAGAATCCATCGATGAGATGAAGCATGCGGACAAGCTGATCAAGCGCATCCTGTTCCTGGAAGGCCTGCCGAATCTGCAGGATCTGGGCAAGTTGCTGATCGGTGAGAACACTCGTGAGATGCTTGAGTGCGACCTCAAGCTGGAACAAGGTGGCGTGCAGGATCTGAAGGTCGCCATTGCCTATTGCGAAAGCGTCGGCGACTACGGCAGTCGCGAACTGCTGGAAGACATCCTCGAATCCGAGGAGGAACACATCGACTGGCTGGAGACGCAACTGAGCCTGATCGACAAGGTGGGCATGGAAAACTATCTGCAGTCGCAGATGGACGACTGATTCAGCAGCAAGCCCATATAAAAACGCCCCGACTGGATCGGGGCGTTTTCGTTTGCAGCGAAGAGAACCGCTTATTCCTGCTCGGCTGCTTCAGCAGGTTGCTCGGCTGCGGGCTGCTCGGCCTCGTCACCCTTGATATCCAGCAGTTCGAGATCGAAGACCAGTACCGAATTGGCCGGGATCAGCGGACTTGGGCTCTGCTCGCCGTAGGCCAGCTCGCTCGGGATGTAGAGCTTGTACTTCTCCCCCACATGCATCAGCTGCAGACCTTCGACCCAACCAGGAATCACGCCACCAACCGGCAAGTCTATCGGGCTGCCACGCTTGATCGAGCTGTCGAAGACGGTGCCGTCGGTCAGACTGCCCTCGTAATGCACGGTAACCACGTCGTTCTCGGTCGGCTGGCGGCCTTCGGCCGATTTGACGACCTCGTACTGCAGCCCTGACTCGGTGGTCTTCACGCCGTCACGCTTGGCGTTGTCTTCCAGAAACTTCTTGCCCGACTCGACCGCTTTGGCGTTCATCTCGACCATGCGCTCCTCGGCGCGCGTCTGCAGGAAGGTGAACGCCTCCATCAGCTGCTCATCGGTGAGCTTTTGCTCCTTGTTACCGATGGCGTCCTCGATGCCCTGCGCCACAGCCTGGGAATCGAGATCATCCATACCCTCCTGCGCGAGGCTCTTGCCCATGTTCAGGCCGATGCCGTAAGACGCTTTTTGCGCCGGAGTGTCGAGCTTGACACTGGTCTGCGAGTCGCAGCCGGCCAGTACCAGGCCAACCAGGGCAACTGCAGGTGCCAAACGATGATGTCTCAGTCTCATGCTGTTTCCTTAATTACGCTGTTGGGCATATCGAAAAACGGATGACCGAGCTTAGCAGCGCATCCAGACACTGGCTACCGCGCACCCCAGGCTAGGACCGTAAAGAGAATGCAAAGAAGGACGCGCATAACATTTCGCTACCGATAGGCATCGACCAGCAATGCAGCAGCCCTTTACGAAGCCTGCAAAAACGCAGGCAAAAAAAAACGGCCTAGAAGGCCGTTTCTTTCGTTGCTCCAGGGCGTTCAGTGGACCCATGAAGCGAATATGGCGCAGCGGACGGGACTCGAACCCGCGACCCCCGGCGTGACAGGCCGGTATTCTAACCGACTGAACTACCGCTGCGCTAAACCTCGAGTGGTGGGTGATGACGGGATCGAACCGCCGACCCTCTGCTTGTAAGGCAGATGCTCTCCCAGCTGAGCTAATCACCCGTTTGCTCTCGAAGTGGGGCGCATTCTAGAGAGGGTTCCCGACCTTGGCAACCCCCTTTCGAAAAAAAAATTGCAGAAGTTCCAAAGACTTAGGAAAACCCTGGTTTACCAGCCATTTTTTCACCTCCGTAGTGCATTAACCTCCCGCAGGGTTGGCCTGGGCTAGCCAGGCAGGAATAATGCACCCCTTTGCTTTCCGGAGATCTACCTCGCCATGTGGTTTCGTAACCTGCTCGTTTACCGTCTCACCCAAAATGTTGCTCTAGATGCCGAGACACTCGAAGCTGCACTGGCCGCCAAACCCGCCCGCCCCTGCGCCAGCCAGGAGCTGAGCACCTACGGCTTCGTCGCGCCGTTCGGTAAAGGCGAAGACGCCCCGCTGGTGCATGTCAGCCAGGGCTTCCTGCTGATCGCTACGCGCAAGGAAGAACGCATTCTTCCCGGCAGCGTGGTCAAGGACGCGGTGAAGGAAAAGGTCGACGAGATCGAAGCGGAGCAAATGCGCAAGGTCTACAAAAAGGAGCGCGACCAGATCAAGGACGAGATCATCCAGGCCTTCCTGCCCCGCGCCTTCATACGCAAATCCGGCACGTTCGCGGCAATCGACGCCGAACGCGGGCTTATTCTGGTGAACTCGGCCAGCGCGAAGAAAGCCGAGGATCTGCTGTCCACCCTGCGCGAAGCCATCGGTTCGCTGCCAGTTCGACCGCTGACGGTAAAAATCGCACCAAGCGCCACGCTCACTGACTGGGTGAAGACGCAGAAAGCTGCGGACGACTTCTTCGTGCTCGACGAATGCGAGCTGCGTGACACCCACGAAGATGGTGGCGTGGTGCGCTGTAAGCGCCAGGACCTGACCAGCGACGAAATCCAGCAGCACATGGAGGCCGGCAAACAGGTCACCCAGCTGTCGCTGGCTTGGCAGGACAAGCTGTCGTTCGTGCTAGACGACAAGCTGATCATCAAGCGCCTGCGCTTCGAGGAGTTGCTACAGGACCAGGCCGAACAGGACGGCGGTGAAGACGCCCTCGCCCAACAAGACGCCAGTTTCCTGCTAATGATGATGACCTTCCGCGAGTTCCTGCCTGCGCTGTTCGAAGCGTTTGGTGGCGAAGAAGTCCCCCAGGGCCTTTGACACCCACTCGGGGCGCTGATCGGCGCCCCGCTCCCCTCAACGCACCTTCAGCTGCAACGCCAGCGCCCCGCCCAATCGCTCCCCCAGCGACCAGACCAGAAAACGTTCGATGAACTCCGGCGCGTCGATGAACAGCGCCCCGCAGACCAACACGCTGAGCAACGAAACAGTCAGAAAAAGCTGCGGTATCGAGAGCTTCAGCAGCACCAGCAGGACAATTGCAATGATCGCCGACGCGACCATGAACAGCGCATTGAGAATGTTGTTCGCTGCCACCACTCGCGAGCGCTCGTGAACCACACTGCGTGACTGGATCAGGGCATACAGCGGGACGATGTACAGCCCGCCGAAAATCCCCAGCCCGAGGATATCCATCAGCACCCACCAGGAAGAAGGCTCGCCGAGCAGCGTAAGCCAGTTGACCGTACCCACAGGCTCCACGTGGCCGCTCGCATGCCACCACAACAGTACTCCGCACAGGCTCAGGCCAATGGCTCCGAACGGGACCAGGCCGATCTCCACATGATGCCGCGACAATCGCTCGCATAGCAGCGATCCCAGCGCAATGCCGACCGAGAACAGTGTCAGAATCAACGTCACAACGCTTTCATCGCCGCCGAGATAGTCCTTGGCAAACGCCGGGATCTGCGTCAGATAGGTCGCACCGAGAAACCAGAACCAGGAATTACCCAGCATGGCCCGCGACACGGCCCGCTGCTGTCCGAGCCCCAGCCGCAGAATGCGCCATGACTGACGCAGCACGCGCCAATCCATATGCAGGGTCGGCAGCGCTGCCGTACCGGCTGGAATGGCCAGACTGGCGAGATAACCGATCAGCGCGATCAGCACCACGCTGATCGCCACCAGCTCGGCGTAGCCCTCGCTCGCCATCAACACACCCGCACCGATGGTGCCGCCAAGAATCGCCAGGAACGTTCCCATCTCCACCAGCGCATTGCCTCCCACCAGCTCATCCTCGGCGAGCTGCTGCGGCAGGATCGAGTACTTGACCGGACCAAACAGCGCCGACTGGGTGCCCATGCAGAACAGCACAACGAGCAATACCGGCAGGTTGCCGAGCAGCATCCCGACAGCCCCAGCGAGCATGATCAGGATCTCGGCGAACTTGATCCGACGAATCAACCAGGCCTTCTCGAAGCGCTCGCCGAACTGGCCACCCAGCGCGGAGAACAGAAAGAACGGCAGGATGAACAGCAGAGCACAAAGATTAATCAGCAAGCTCTTGTCGGCGGCAGTACCGAGCTTGAACAGAATCGCCAGGATCAGTGCCTGCTTGAACACGTTGTCGTTGAACGCGCCGAGTAGCTGGGTGCAGAAGAAAGGCAGGAAGCGACGCTTGCCGAGCAGGCGAAACTGCGAATGCGAAGCTGTCGGCCCGTCAACTGGCGCAGGCCTCGCCGAGCTAGCCCTGGTTGATTCCTGATTCATATCGGCAACTGCCCGAAAGCCCAGCGCAGCAGAAAAAAGCTCAGCAGACCGCCAGCGATAGTAGCCAGCAGGTTGCGGGTAAACGCGGCTATGAGGATCGCCAACAGCCCCGCGAGCAGATAGGCATTGTCCGGACGCAACGCCCACTGCCCTTCCGGCATCAGCATTCCCGGCACCACGATGGCAGTCAGCACCGCCACCGGCACGTAATGCAGCCCCTGCTCGATAGCGCGAGGAAAGCGCAGATTGGGCCAGGCGAAAAAGCTGTAGCGGATCACGAAGGTGATCGCCAGCATGCCGAAGATCAGCAGCCAGGTACTCATAGCACCCCCTGCAAGCGAGCCGCAGCTTCGGCTCGGCGCTCAAGCCATACGCCGACGACGATACCGGCCATGGCCGCGGCGATCAGACCGAGCTTGTAGGGAAACTCCCATGTCATCAGGGCCACTGCACCCGCGACCAGCGCAGAGGCCACCTGCGGGTAGGTGCGCATCATCGGCACGGCGATACCAATGAACGTGGCAATCATGGCGAAGTCCAGACCCCAGCTGGCGATATCTGGAACGGCCTGACCGAAGGCTACACCCGCCAAAGTCGATAGCTGCCAGTTGATGTACATGGTCAGTGCGGCTCCGAGAAAGAACCAATGCTTGTGCGGCGAATCATCATCACGCGCGTAGCGATTCTGCACGACGGCGAACGCTTCGTCTGTCAGCAAGAATGCCAACGGCGCACGCCAGCGGCCGGGCAAACGGCGAACGAATGGCTGCAGCGCGGCGCTGTACAACGCATGCCGCAGGTTGACCACAAAGGTAGTCAACAGCACCACTGCCGCCCCTACGCCACCAGTGATCAGGGTGACCGCAATGAACTGCGCGGAACCGGCGAAGACCAAGATGGACATGCCCATGGTTTGCCAACCGGACAACCCCGCACCGACCGCTAACGTACCGAAGATGACGCCGAATGGAATCGCGCCGAGGATCAACGGCAGAATGTCACGGCAACCGTGGATGAACTCTTGCGAGCGAGACATCGGGACTCCTGATAACCATAATCGCGACGAGCCATCTCCCGCACCACGCAAAGAGCGGCAGCGTAGCGACGAGCAGGCGTCAGATAAAACGAACGGGATGTGCGGCAAAGCACCACACGATAACCGAAGTTAGGCCTTCAGGCGATGTAGCGCGGACCGCGCCGGCATTCACTCGGCGGCGAGCAGCTGCCTGACCTGTGGCCAGTCTTGATCGGTGATGCTGTAGAGCACCGTGTCGTCCAGACGGCCGTCCGCCAAGCGGCGGTGATTGCGCAGCACACCTTCACGCAGCGCACCGAGCTTTTCAATTGCCCGTTGTGAGCGCAGATTGCTGGCCGCTGTCTTGAGCTGCAGCCGCACCAGTCGCCACTCTTCGAAAGCATGGCGCAACAGCAGAAATTTCATCGAAGCGTTCAGGCCCGTACCATGCTCCGCTTGATCCAGCCAGGTCCAGCCCAGCTCGGCGGCCGGAAGGCTGGTAACGAAATCAGAAAAACGCGTGGTACCGATCACTCGCTCAGCCATTCGCACGGTGAAGACTACCGCTCGGCCCTCGCGCTGGTCTGCCAGGGCATGGCGATACCAGTCGGGGCGCAATGGCCCGTTCATATATGTGAGCTCACCGCGGTTCCGCTCCGCCAACGCAGCCAGCTCCGGAATATCCGCCTCCATCAGCGGCTCCAGGCGCAGCGCTCCGCGTTGCAGGGTTACCGGATGCGGGGTCAGCATGACATTCTCCTGTTGTTGCCTACGAGCGTGCGGGCGGTTCCCCGACAGTAACCCATGGCGTAAAAAACGCGGCATTACACGGACGGCCGGCGATCTGCTGCCAGGCCCGAGCTAGACACATGCGACCTTGGTCGCAACCCCACACACGGGGCGCACCATTACTGCGAAACTTCGCGAATTCAGCATATTAACGAGTTGCCAGGGCTGATTAAATTCGACACCCCTTCCCGGCCAGTCGAAGCCGACCAGGCACTTCTTCTTCGCTTTATGGAGTTTGCATGACGCTGTCAGGCGGGCTGATCGCTGCGGTCGCCCTCGTCTATATGGCTATTCTGTTCGCCATCGCCTTCTATGGTGACCGCAACCGCGACTCCATGTCGCCGCGCTTGCGATCCTGGGTCTACAGCCTCTCGCTGGCGGTGTACTGCACCAGCTGGACCTTCTTCGGCGCCGTCGGACAGTCCGCCGAGCAGCTGTGGGCGTTCTTGCCGATCTATCTGGGCCCGATCCTGCTGATGCTGTTTGCGCCGCATGTGATCCAGAAGATGATCATGATCAGCAAGCAGGAGAACATCACCTCAATCGCCGACTTCATCGCGGCGCGGTACGGCAAGTCGCAGACGCTGGCGGTAGTGGTCACCCTGATCTGCCTGGTGGGGGTGCTGCCCTACATCGCCCTGCAGCTTAAGGGCATCGTGCTCGGCGTGAACATATTGAGCGGCATCAACATCGAGGCGGCCGGTACCGGCACGCGCGACACGGCACTCATCGTGTCGATTATGCTCGCGCTGTTCACCATCCTCTTCGGCACCCGCAACCTCGATGTCACCGAGCATCACCGCGGAATGGTCCTGGCCATCGCCTTCGAATCCCTGGTCAAGCTCCTGGCATTCATGGCGGTTGGCGCATTCGTCACCTTCGGTCTGTTCAACGGCTTCGGCGATCTGTTCAACCAGGCACACGATTCACCCGAGCTCGCCGAGTTCTGGAGCGTGAACGTCAACTGGTCCGCCATGCTGGTGCAGACCACCGTGGCCATGATGGCGATTGTCTGCCTGCCCCGGCAGTTTCACGTGTCGGTGGTGGAGAACATCGAGCCGCGCGACTTCCGCCTGGCACGCTGGGTGTTCCCTCTCTATCTGGTACTCGCCGCGGTGTTCGTCATACCGATCGCACTGGCCGGCCAGATGCTGCTGCCCGCAGGTGTAACGCCGGACTCGTTCGTCATCAGCCTGCCGCTGGCCGAGCTGCGCCCGTGGCTCGCCCTGCTTGCTTTCATCGGCGGCGCTTCGGCGGCGACCGGCATGGTAATCGTCGCCAGCGTCGCCCTGTCGACGATGGTCTCCAACGACATGCTGCTGCCCTGGCTGCTGCGCCGCCAGGAAACCGAGCGTCCGTTCGAAGCGTTCCGTCACTGGATGCTCTCGGTGCGCCGTATCAGCATCGTGGTCATATTGTTGCTGGCTTACGTGAGCTACCGCCTGCTTGGCTCGACCGCATCGCTGGCCACCATCGGCCAGATCGCCTTCGCCGCCATCACCCAGTTGGCACCAGCAATGGTCGGCGCGCTGTACTGGAAACAGGCCAATCGCCGCGGTGTATTCGCCGGCCTGACCGCCGGCGCGGCAATCTGGTTCTACACGCTGATCCTGCCACTGCTGGGCTGGCCGCTGGACATGTTCCCGGGGCTGAGCTGGATGTACAACGGCGGCCTCGGTTTCGGTCTCAGCGGGCTGACGCTGGGTGTAACACTGTCGCTGGTAGGCAACGCGACGCTGTTCTTCTGGGTGTCGATCCTGACCCAGACCCATGTCGCAGAGCACTGGCAGGCTAGCCGCTTCATTGGCCAGGAAATCACCTCACCGACCGGTGCACGTCGCCTGCTCGCCGTACGGGTCGAGGATCTGCTGACCCTGGCCTCCCGCTTTGTCGGCGCCGAGCGCGCCGAGCAGAGCTTCCAGCGTTTCGCCCGGCGCCATGGCCAGGACTTCTCGCCCAAGCTGCAGGCGGACGGCCAATGGATTGCCCACACCGAACGCTTGCTCGCCGGCGTACTCGGCGCGTCCTCCACGCGCGCAGTGGTCAAGGCAGCGCTCGAAGGGCGCGACATGCAGGTCGACGACGTGGTGCGCATCGTCGGCGAAGCGTCGGAGGTGCTGCAGTTCAACCGCGCGCTATTGCAGGGCGCGATCGAGAACATCACCCAGGGCATTAGCGTGGTCGATCAGTCGCTGCGCCTGGTGGCCTGGAACCACCGGTATCTGGAGCTGTTCGAGTATCCGGACGGGCTGGTCTACATCGGCCGACCGATTGCCGACATCATCCGCTACAACGCCGAGCGCGGGCTTTGCGGCCCAGGCGACCCGGACACCCACGTGGCCAAGCGCCTGTACTGGATGCGCCAGGGCCGCGCGCATACGTCCGAGCGGCTGTTCCCCAACGGCCGTGTGGTCGAACTGATCGGCAATCCGATGCCAGGGGGCGGTTTCGTCATGAGCTTCAGTGACATCACCGCTTACCGCGAGGCCGAGCGCGCCTTGAAAGATGCCAACGAAGGCCTCGAACAGCGCGTCAGCGAGCGGACCCAGGAGCTGTCGCAACTCAACCAGGCGCTGATCGAAGCCAAGAGCACGGCGGAAGCGGCCAACCAGTCCAAGACACGCTTCCTCGCCGCGGTCAGCCATGACCTGATGCAACCACTCAACGCGGCACGGTTGTTCTCCGCAGCGCTATCGCACCAGCAGAGCGCGCTGCCCAAGGAAGCCCAGGAACTGGTACAGCATCTGGACAGCTCGCTGCGTTCGGCCGAGGACCTAATCACCGATCTGCTGGATATCTCGCGACTGGAAAGCGGCCGGGTTACCCCGGATCGCAACCCCTTCCCCCTGGCCACGCTGTTCGACACCCTGAACACCGAGTTCACCGCACTGGCCCGCGAGCAGGGCGTGACCTTCCGCGTGCACGGCAGCAAGCTGCGCGTGGATAGCGACATTCGCCTGCTCCGCCGCGTGCTGCAGAACTTTCTCACCAATGCTTTCCGCTACGCCAAGGGTCACGTGGTACTTGGCGTGCGTCGGCAAGGTGCATCATTGCGCCTCGAGGTGTGGGACCGCGGGCCTGGCATACCCCACGACAAACTGAAGGTGATCTTCGAGGAGTTCAAGCGCCTGGACAGCCATCAGACCCGCGCCGAAAAGGGCTTGGGCTTGGGCCTGGCGATCGCCGACGGTCTCTGCCATGTCCTCGAACACCCGCTGGAAGTGCGCTCCTGGCCGGGCAAAGGCAGCGTGTTCAGCGTTACCGTACCGGTCGCCCGCGCGCTCAGCCAACCTCGTCCAGCGGTCAAGCGCGGTGAGCCACAGCACACCGCATTGACCGGCACCCAGGTGCTCTGTATCGATAACGAAGACAGCATTCTGGTCGGCATGCAGAGCCTGCTCACCCGCTGGGGCTGCCAGGTCTGGACGGCCAGCAACCGCGCCGACTGCGAAGCGCTTCTGGCCGAAGACATTCGCCCGCAACTGGTGCTGGTCGACTATCACCTGGACGAGGGCCAGACCGGCACCGAGCTGATGGCCTGGTTGCGCACCCGACTGGGCGAGCCGGTACCCGGCGTGGTAATCAGCGCCGATGGCCGGCCAGAGCTGGTGGCAGCCATTCATGCGAGCGGCTTGGATTTCCTCGCCAAGCCAGTCAAGCCTGCGGCGCTGCGAGCGCTGATGAGCCGCCACCTGGCACTGAGATAAGCGCTGATGAGTGGGCATCTGGACTGCAGATGCCCACTCTACCGATCTACCTCAGATTTCACGGCCGGTTACACTCACAGCCACCCGCATCGCCAGCGACAAGGTAGTCAATGACACTCGAGTTCTTTCTCAACCTCGCCACAGCACTCGCCGTCGGACTGCTGATCGGTACCGAGCGCACCTGGAGCGGCAGAGAAAATGCCGGCCAGGAACTGGTCGCCGGCATCCGCACCTTTGGCCTTGCGGGCCTGTTTGGCGGGCTTGCCGCGGTAAGCATCACCCATCTGGGTGCATTCGCCTGGGTCGCGATGTTCACCATGCTCGCGCTGCTGGTGATCGCAGGCTACGTAATCGACGCGCGCCGCAGTGGCGACCACGGCATGACGACCGAGGTTGCGTTGCTGCTTACCTTCGTTCTCGGCAGTCTGGCGGTGGCGGAAAGCCGACAGCTAGCCGCAGCCAGCGCGATTGTGGTCGCCCTGCTACTGAGCCTGAAGGCACGCCTGCATCAGGCCCTGCCCCGTCTGAGCGAAGCCGAACTCGGCGGCGCACTCAAGATGCTCTTTATCTCCGTGGTACTGCTGCCCGCTTTGCCAAACCAAGGGTACGGCCCCTGGCAGGCGCTCAACCCCTACACCACCTGGATGATGGTGGTACTGATTGCCGGAATCGGGTTCGCCGCATATGTGGCCATCCGCATTCTGGGTACCCGCCACGGCTTGCTGGTTACTGCATTGCTCGGCGGCATCGTCTCGTCCACCGCGATGACCATCACCCTGGCTCGGCTGAACGCGCCAAACCTGCGTGCGGCCCTAGCAGCCGGCCTGCTGGCGACATCGGCACTGATGTTCCCACGCGTGCTGCTGGAAGTTGGCCTGGTCAACCCTGCGCTGCTTCCTGGCCTGACTCTGCCGTTGGCATGCGCCGGAGCAATCTACGCCGCGGGCGCGATTTTTTATTTCACGATGACTCCAGCCCGACATTACGCCGGACTACGCCCAAGCCAGATGCAGCAGGTTTATCAATGACTTAGGCGAGTTCAACATATGCCGGTGCTTTCTGAAACCTGACCCGGCTTGTGCTCGCATGGCTCCCATGTGGCTCTTGGAAACCGGGTCGTTCCGAGGAGTCATCATGGCAAAACTCAAGCTCACCAAGTCCGCCGTCGATGCGGCACAACCCCAGGCGCAGGCTGTCGAACTCCGGGACACGATGGTGCCCGGCTTCCTCTGCAAGATCACCCCGGCGGGCCGCAAGGTGTTCATGCTGCAATACCGCACGAATGCCGGAGAGCGGCGCAAGCCCGCCTTGGGCCTGTATGGGGAACTGACCGTCGAGCAGGCCCGCGCCTTGGCCCAGGAGTGGCTGGCCGAGGTGCGCAAGGGCGGTGATCCTGGGGCGGCCAAGGCCGCCGCCCGTGCCGCGCCTACGGTCGCGGAACTGTGCGGCAAGTTCATGGAGGACTACTCCAAGCTGCGCAACAAGCCCAGCACGCAACGCGGCTATCAGGCTGTCATAGACCGCTGCATCGTTCCGATGCTGGGCCGGATGAAGGTGCAGGACGTGAAGCGGCCCGACGTGGCCACGGTGATGAAGAAGATGGCCCACAAGCCGGCCGAGGCCAACAACGCTTTCAGCGTGATGCGCAGGATGTTCAATCTGGCCGAGGTGTGGGGCTACCGGACGGATGGAACCAACCCGTGCCGCCACGTCCCGATGTACCCCAACGGGAAGGCCACGCACCTCATCAGCGACGAGGACATGGCGCGGATCTTCCGCCATCTGGGCAAGCTGGAGGCGGAAGGGCTGGAGCCTTACGTCATTCCCCTGGCGATCCGCTTGCAATTCGAGTTCGCTGCCCGCCGTGGCGAAATCGTCACGCTCCAATGGGATTGGGTGGACTTCGAGAACCGGCGCGTGGTTTGGCCTGACAGCAAGACCGGCGGCATGTCCAAGCCCATGAGTGAGGAAGCCTACCGACTGCTTTCGACCGCGCCGAGGCAGGACGGCATTCCCCATGTGCTGCCGTCCCCAAACCATGAGGGCCAGCACTTGACCACGGGCGAGTATTACAACGGCTGGTGCCGTGCGCTCAAGGCTGCTGGAGCGGCCCACGTCGGTACGCACGGCATCCGGCATCGTTCGGCTACCGACATTGCCAACTCGGGCATCCCGGTCAAGGTCGGCATGGCGCTGACGGCGCACAAGACCGTCGCGATGTTCATGCGCTACGTCCACACCGAGGATGACCCGGTGCGCAAGGCGGCCGAACTGGTGGCGAACCGGCGCAAGACAATCACCGGGGCGCAGCGCCCCGTGAAGGTGACGACATGAACCGGCGCAAAGTATCCGTGGCGTCATCCGCAGCGCCGTCGGCGCTGCTGGGCGATATTCGGGCGCTGATCGAGGCGGCGCACAAGCGCGCTGCCTCGGCCGTCAATGCCGAGCTGACCCTGCTGTTCTGGCGCATCGGCCAGCGTATCCATACGGAAGTGCTGGCCGGTCAGCGGGCCGGGTACGGCGAGGAAATCCTGCCAACCTTGGCCGAGCAGTTGGTACGCGACTACGGGCGCAGCTTCGCGGACAAGAATCTGCGCCGGATGGTGCAGTTCGCCGCCACCTACTCGGACGAGCCAATTGTCGTGACGCTGTCACGACAATTGAGCTGGTCACATTTTCTGGCCCTACTGCCGCTCAAAGACCCGCTCCAGCGGGACTACTACGCGCAGATGGCGAGTGCCGGCCGCTGGAGCGTGCGGACGCTGCGCGAGCGCATCGACTCGATGCTCTACGAGCGCACCGCGCTGTCCCAAAAGCCGGACGAAACCATTGCGCAGGAGCTGGCGACGATGCGCGACGCGCAGCGCATGTCGCCCGCCCTGGTCATGCGCGATCCCTACATCCTCGACTTCCTCGGGCTGCGGGACACCTGGCAGGAAGGCGATTTGGAGGCCGCGATCATCCGTGAAATGGAGTCGTTCCTGCTGGAGCTGGGCGCGGGTTTCTCTTTCGTTGCCCGGCAGAAGCGCATCCAGATCGACGACGAGGATTTCCACCTCGACCTGCTTTTCTACAACCGCAAGCTGCGGCGCCTGGTGGCGGTGGAGTTGAAGGTCGGCGAGTTCAAGGCCGCGTACAAAGGGCAGATGGAGCTTTATCTGCGCTGGCTGGACAAGCATGAGCGCGAGCCGGAGGAAGCCTCGCCGCTGGGGATCATCCTTTGCACCGGCAAGAAGCGCGAACAGATCGAGTTGCTGGAGTTGGACAAGTCGGGCATCCATGTGGCCGAGTACCTGACGAGCTTGCCGCCGCGTGCGGTGTTGGGTGAGCGGTTGCAGCAGGCGACCGAGAGGGCACGTTTGCAGATCGAGCAGCGCAAGACGGATGCCGAGTAGTTCTGCCCCAGGCATTCGGGCGTCCCGGCGTGCCGCCGTCGCGCTCTCGTGCTGCGCATCAAGCCTCGCTGCGCGAGTCTCGCCCCTGCCGGGCTTCCATCACTGACGCCTCCGGCCCTGCTCGTTGATCCGGGCCTACGCGCTCCGCTTGCCCCAAAAGCAAGGTGTGTGCAGTGGGCGGGTGTGGGCGGTCTTGCTGTTCCCATCACCGTATCACGGCGTTCTCGCCGTCAAGGGCAGCGCGCGCCATGCGCGCTTGCGTCCTGGCGGCCGTCTGCGACCCCTGACTGCTTGCGCTGCGCCGTGCTGGCGACGGTTCCGGGCAATTCCGCCCGTGCAACCGGAGCACGCTCATGTCGCAATTTTCCTTTTCCTCGTTCGATGCCTCGCTGATGGTGCGCGATGCGAAGGGTCACTACCAGCCGGCGACGGCCGACCAGATTCTGGACGCTGCGCGCCAGGCCATCGAGCACAAGATGCAGCGCGGTGCATCGTTCACTTCGCCGGCGGCGGTCAAGGAGTACCTGTGCACCAAGTTGGGTGGCTTCGAGCATGAAGTGTTCGCCGTGCTGTTCCTCGATACACGGCATCGCCTGATCGAGTATGCCGAGATGTTCCAGGGCACCATCGACTCGGCCGAAGTGCATCCGCGCGAGGTGGTCAAGGCAGCCCTGCGGCACAACGCGGCCGCGGTCATCGTTTCGCACAATCATCCGAGCGGTAATCCCGAGCCGAGTGCGGCAGACCAAGCGCTGACCCAGCGGCTCAGGGAAGCGCTGGGGCTTGTGGACGTGCGCGTACTCGATCACGTCATCGTCGCCGGCAACGCAACGGCATCGTTCGCCGAGCGTGGGCTGATCTAGCTCAAGGGGCTTCGGCCCCTTTTTGCTGCGCCTGCTGGCAGGGCCTGCGCGCGGCCCTTGCCTGTCCGTGCCTTCGTTCTGAAGTTAATGCTCAAGAAGTCACAACCTGAATCATTTCGTCGTAATGCTTCTTGTCCACTTCTTCAAACCACTGAAAGATGTGTCCGATGACGCTATGGCTTTCGCCAGCCAAGTTTTCTGCCGATTCCTCGGTTATTTCAATTACATCGCTATGCGAGTATTTGTTGATAAAGCGATATATTTTTTCCTTGAGTTCCGGCGTTGTGATGGCGCAGTCTTTCAGACCAACATCCATCAGTTGACTGATGTCGCTTCTCCGCCTGGGATATTTGAAGGTAAAGAACGATTCAATGAGCTTGCGAGCGAGGTTCGCAGTCAAAAAGGCTTCATCTCTATTAAGGATCGTATGCGCCCTGTATTCATAGAGCTTTTTGAAGATGTAGTGATACTCAGAACCGTAATTTTTCAGAGAATCATCGGCATCAACAAGCAGCGAATGGCGGGGTGAACCAGGAGGCGCATCCAGTCGATAGAAGAAACAATTCTCAGCTTTTCCTTTGGCAATCCTGTTCCTGTTCGTTCCAGTGAACCAGTCTCTCACTAGCTTGAAGTAGGTGAAATTATGAGTCAGCACAAAAAGTTGCTTGGCTTCAGTGCATTGAGTTCTCAGGAACGAATAGGCATGAAACAAGTGATTTGAGTCAAAGCTTGAGACGGGATCATCAACAACCACAATCGTGTCCTTGATGTTGTTTCCGTTTTCTTTGAGCTTCGTGATGAAGTAGACGAATGCAATCGCAGTCTTCTCACCTTCGCTCAAATTCCCATCATGCTCACCCACTCCGTTTCTGATGATCTCATAGCCTTTTTTCTTTTGATTAAAGCTCAGGCAAAGCTCAGAGCGACCGATGAAACGATGCAGGATGTCATTGAACTCCTTCGCCCCAACCGTCTCATTTGAGAGCAGCGCCTCTATTGCTCCGACCTCTTGACCAAGTTTTTCAATTTCCTTGTAGTCATTCTTTGCTTCAGCCTCAAGGTCATTGCATTTCTTCTCACTTCCAGCATAGTCAAATTCTTGCACCTCAGCCGCAGCAAAGTGAAGTTCCAGTGCCACCTTGCTTTTGGATGTCTCAGATTTGAAGTTTGAAGTCTTATTGTTGTGCTTTCCGACGAGCGCAACGATCGACTTTAGGATCTCATTGAAATTCGTGACATCCTCTTCAACCACATCCGAAATCTGAATGTCTGTCTTTGCGGGGTCTGTAATTTTGGCTTTCAGAGCTTGCCGCCATCCGTCTATTTGCTGGTTGATCTTCTCAGCAGCAGATGTGTATTCTTTCTGGAGCTTATCTGCGTCAGCCGATAGCTCTTTATAAAACTCCGTCGCTGCGGGCAACTGATTGGCTGGAGCACCTTGAGATTCAATCCAAGTCGCGGCGCTCTGAAGCCGGCTTTGAAAATCCGTGAACTCTTTGCTGAAGTGAGCGGCAAGTGCCTCGGCACGAAGCTGGGTGAATGGAGAGCCGCAGAACTCGCAGGATTGCGAATCATGGTTCTTATGAATTTCCAAGCCTGTTTGAACCCAGTCACGAATGTCCGGATTATCAGTCAGCCGCTGGATAGCTTGATTGACTGCTGTAGTTCCAATCAAGTCTCTGATGCGACCTGCCGCCTTCTTAAAGTAGTCCGGCTCAATGGCCGTTGAGGCGAAAGTGATGCTTGGAAGCTGATCTGGCTTGGCGGCATTCGTAAGGTCGATGACCTTTTCATCTGGAAGAACCGAGTCAGGCTTAATAATGGCATCGCCATTACTCTGAATGAAATTAGAGAGCTTTCGGCGATCATAATTCAAGTAGTAGCTATCGCTCGTATCAATCGCCTGAAGTCCTAGCTTCATTTTCTTGGCAGCATTGGTCAGAAATTTATCCAATGCTTCACGCTGCTTCTTGATGTCACTTTGCTTTTCGTCGTGAGCTTTCTTTTTCGATTGAAGCTCGCCTTTTAGCTTCTCCAGTTTCTGCAAGTCGTCAATCTTCTCTTTCGCAATGAGAAGGATGCTTTTTACGGATTTGTCCCAATCAATGTTCTCATGCACAAAGCGTTGATTGAAGACATGGATATTTAATTGGGATGAAGGGAGTGTGGTTTCCGTGATCGTGGAGCCGTCCTCCAAAACGACTGAAAACTGGCCCGCACTGAAGCGAGGAACCATCGAGCGAAGCTCAAAGCAAGAGAATAGATTCGATAGGGTTGACTTGCCTGTTCCGTTCCAGCCATAGACAAGGTTGTACCGGCCGAACTTCTGGATCTTCGTTCCATTGAAGTCGCTGAAGATGCCGAACTGCTTGAGACGGTTAATGCAGACGATCACTTTTAGCCCCCGTGTTCTTGCTTTAGCAACATTTGCTTGCAAAACAAATAATAAACGAAGAGTTCTTTTGCGTCTCCGCTTCGCGGATCGCGCTGCTCCAGGTTCGCTAGTCGCTCATCCCTGGCGGGACTGGCTTTGCCAGCCTTTCGCATCGCTGACGCCTCCGGCCCGGCTTCCAGCTTCGGGCCTGCGCGCTTCGCTTGCCGTGCGGTCGGCGTGTGGGAGGGCCGTTGCCATGTCCAGCCGTCTCCCCTGACTTCATCACCTTGTCCGCGACTGTAGCCCGCGCCCGTGTGCCGTCAAGGCGCGCAGGGCCGTGTCCTCGGCTGCGCCTGCGGGCCGCACCAACCCTGCGCTTGTCTCCTTGACGGCCCCCGTCCGCGCGCTCCTGACCGTCGCGGGCGATGAACTCAGGAAAGACGGTGGCAACAGGGCCAACCGGGTTCCTCGTGCCGACCGCACCGAACAGCCGAAAGGCTGGGCTCTGAATCTAGGAATCCGGTGTGCGCTTTCTTCAACAGCCAAGTCAGGAGAACGACATGCTTGCAAACCGTTTCGCTTCCCATTCCCCCGCACTGCGCAGCGACACCCCGCTGTCCGATGACCAGATTCACCGGGTAGCGCCGTCCATCTTCGCGGATGCCCCGCACGAGAGCCGTTCGCAGCGATACGCCTATATCCCCACGGCGGCGGTTCTGACCGAGCTTCGCAAGGAAGGGTTTCAGCCTTTCATGGTGACGCAAACCCGCGTGCGCGATGAAGGCAAGCGCGAGCACACGAAACACATGCTGCGCCTGCGCCATACCAGCCAGATCAACGGCACGGAGGCCAATGAAATCATCCTGCTGAACTCGCACGACGGCACGAGCAGCTACCAGATGCTGGCAGGCCAGTTCCGATTTGTTTGCAGCAATGGCCTTGTGTGCGGCGACACCGTGGCGGACGTGCGCGTCCCCCACAAAGGCGACGTGGCGGGCCAAGTCATCGAAGGCGCTTTCGAGGTGCTGCGCGGTTTCGACCGTGTGCGCGATTCCCGCGATGCCATGCGCGCCATCACGCTTGACGACGGCGAGGCCGAAGTGTTCGCCCGCGCCGCGTTGACGCTCAAGTACGACGACCCGAACAAGCCTGCGCCCATCACCGAAAGCCAGATTCTGATGCCGCGCCGGTTTGAAGATCGCCGCCCCGATCTGTGGAGCGTGTTCAACCGCACCCAAGAAAACCTGACCAAAGGCGGATTGCATGGCCGCAGCGCCAACGGACGCCGCCAGCAGACCCGCCCGATACAGGGCATTGATTCCGATGTGCGCCTCAATCGCGCTTTGTGGATGCTGGCCGATGGCCTGCGCCAGTTGAAAGCCTGACCCGTCCCCCGTAGGAGGGGCGGTTTCCCCTCCATTCCTTGTTTCATTCGATTGGAGATACACCATGAACGCCGTTACCACTACCGAAGCCCGCGCCATCCAAGCCCCCGCGCTGGAAGCCGCCGACCCGACCAAGAACCTGATTCTGGTTCCGCTGTCGCGGCTGGTGTCGCGCCCTACGGGCCGCAACGTGCGCAAGACCCCGCGCATGTCCATCCCCGAACTGGCCGCAAGCATCCAGCGCGTGGGTCTGCTGCAAAACCTGATCGTGATTGCATCCGCCCGACATGGAGAAGGTAGCGAGCATTACGAAGTCGTGGCCGGTGGCCGTCGCCTCGCAGCGTTGAAGCTGCTGGCGAAAAAGCACCGCATCAGCAAGGAATGGGAGGTGCCTTGCCTGCAAGTGGCCGATGGCACGGCCCGCACCGCCAGCCTCACCGAGAACGTGCAGCGCGAGGCGATGCACCCCGCAGACCAGTTCGAGGCTTTCGCGGCGCTGGTGGCAGAAGGCCGACCAATTGAGGACATTGCGGCGGATTTCTCCGTCACGCCGCTGGTGGTGCAGCGCCGCTTGAAGCTGGCGAACGTCTCGCCGCGCCTGATGGGCGACTATCGCGCCGATGCCGTCACGCTCGATCAGTTGATGGCCTTGTCCATCACTGACGACCACGCCGCGCAGGAAAACGCCTTCTACGATGCACCGACATGGCAGCGCCAGCCGTCCGCGCTGCGCGACCGTCTCACCGAGCGCGAAATCGACGCCTACCGGCATCCACTGGTGCGTTTCGTCGGGCTGGACACCTACGAGGCCGCAGGCGGCGGCGTGCGCCGTGACCTGTTCGCGGAGGGGGACGCGGGCGTGTATCTGACCGACGCCGCGCTGCTGGAACGGCTGGCGCAAGACCGGCTGGCGGGCATCGCCGCCACGGTTCGCGCCGAGGGCTGGGCTTGGGTGGATGCCACGCCGGGCGTCACCCATGCCGACCTGCACGCCTTCCAGCGTGCGCCGAGGGAACGGCGCGAGCCGAACAAGCGCGAAGCGCAGCGCATCGAAAAGCTGCAAGAGAAGATGCAAGCCATCGGCGAAGCCGTGGATGCGGCGATGGATGCCGACGACGAGGATAAGGCCGACGCCTTGCAGGAGGAAGGCGAAGCCCTGGGCGAGCAGTTGCAGGCGCTGGAAGATGGCTTGCAAGGCTACGGCCCGAACGTGAAGGCCGCAGCCGGTGCCATCATCACCATCGACCGCAACGGCGAGGCCGTGATTCATCGCGGCCTGATGCGCGAGGCCGAGGCGAAGGCGCTACGGACGTTGGAACGGCTGCGCCAAGGTTTCGACAGCGAAGGCGAAGCCGGGAGCGACGAAGACGAGGAAGCCGACGACGCACCCAAGACCGCCGCCATGTCCGACCGGTTGGCGCAACGCTTGAGCGCCCACCGCACCGCCGCGCTGCAAATCGAAGTCGCCCGGCATCCGCAAGCCGCACTGGCTGCTGTGGTGCATGGCATGGTGCAGACCGTCTTGCAGGAACGTTACTACGGCCACGACTTCCCCCTGGGCGTGAGCCTGAAAGTGCAAGACCGGCTGGAAGGCATGGCCCCGGACTGGCCGGAATCGCCCGCCGTCGTGGCGCTGCGCGAACTGCAACAGGTGGCGGACGAAGCCTTGCCGCAGGACAGCGCCGAACTGTTCGCCGCGCTGCTGGCGAAGCCGCAAGACGAACTGGTGCGACTGCTGGCCGTGTGCGTGGCTTCCACGGTGGATGTGGTGACGCCCCGCGCCACGCCGCAGCAACCGGGCGCAGAACTCGCGCAGGCCGTGGGGTTGGACATGGCCGCATGGTGGCAGCCCACCAATGACGGTTATTTCCGGCATGTGCCGAAGGCCGCGATTCTGCAAGCCGTGGGCGAGTACGCGCCCGAGCAGGTTTCCCGGCTGGCGAAATTGAAGAAGGCCGACATTGCCAGCGAAGCCGAACGGCTGGCGGATGGCACGGGGTGGATGCCTGCGATCTTCAAGATCGCAGGCCCACAAGATGCCGCGCAGGAGGAAGGCCCGCAGCGGGACGCACCGGCGGATGCCGAAGCAATGGCGGATGAACCCGCCGAGGCGCTGGCCGCTTGACCCGCGCCGAAGGCAAGCGCCCCGGCCTTGACTGGGGCGCTTCGCTGGAAGGAGAACCGCCTATGACCCGCACCACCACCCGCCGCCCGCGCATGGCTGCAATCTACGCCCCCGGCACGGTGCGCGCCCGCCGCTGGCACGGCGATGGCGACGTGCGCGGCTATCGCCCGCCCCTGGGCTGGGCGGCCCGCGCCGACCTCACCGACATTCACCCCATCACAGGCCGCGCCTTGCCGCGTGCCGTGTGGTGGATCATCGAGACGAAGGAATAACCGCGATCAGCACCGCGCCCAGGCCGTTCCGTCCTGGGCGCGGTGGACGCAAAATCCGGGCGCGGCAGTGGCCGCGCCCGGTGACGTCCACGCCTTCAATTTTCACGCTGCTGCTTTAAAATGCCTTGAATTGACCAACGTCGTATCTATCGGCATAAATCAACAAGGGAGCGCAATGGGGACATATCGGGTCGCACAAGTTTGCCCTAATGGGCATGTCGCAACAACAGCCGCTGATCAGAATCCCGAGCTTCGAGAGGCGTTCTGCTCTAAGTGCGGCGAAGCGACCATCCTGCAGTGTCCTTCGTGCAGCGCATCCATTCGCGGCGATTACTACGTTGAAGGCGTTTTTGGCTTTGGGGGTGATTACGAGCCCCCCTCGTTCTGCTACAACTGCGGTGGCCGATTCCCTTGGACTGAACGCAAGATTGCTGGCGCTGTTGAGCTAGTGGAAGCAGGCGCAGAGCTGTCGCCAGAAGAAGTCCAGCAGTTCCGTACTGATTTGACGGAATTGACCAAAGACAGTCCCAAAACTCAAGTTGCATCCCTTCGATTCAAGAAGGTGATGACGAAGGTTGGCACTTCGGTTGCATCTGGTGTGCGCGACATTGTTGTTGATGTACTCAGCGAAGCTGCGAAAAAAGCGATTTGGGGAGCTTAGAAGGAATGGCGATGACTCTCGACGAAATTAAAGCTTGCCTACAGGCCGGTAATCTTCAGATTGCGAATGAGACAGCACTTGCGAACGGCACTGGCACACAGCTTCGTTTGCAAAATGGTGCAATCGTCAATAGCTACCACACCGGTAATTTCAATGTTCAGGGCAAAAACCAAGAGGCAGTAAAGGCTTGCCTTGGCGTACAACCTGCGCAGGCTGCGGCAGCAGCTCCACAGAATGGTGCCGCTGCTAAGCCAATGCTCAGCAAGGTGTTCGTGGTTTATGGACACGATAATGCTGCTCGAACCGAGCTTGAAGCGATGCTGCGCCGCTGGAGGCTTGAGCCGTTGATCTTGGATCAACTTCCTTCGGAAGGGCAGACCATCATCGAGAAATTGGAAAAGTACACGGCAGAGGTAAATTTTGCTGTGGTGCTGGCCACGCCTGATGACGAGGGCTACCGTGCTGGTCACGAAGACGAAAAGGCGTTCCGTGCGCGCCAAAACGTTGTGATGGAATTGGGCATGATGCTCACGCTGCTCGGCCGCAAGAACGTTGCCATTCTCATGAAGCAACAAGACAATATGGAGCGCCCATCCGACATCCAAGGGTTGCTCTATATCCCGTTCAAGGACAATCTGCAAAAAGATGCAGGGCCGCTTCTGGCAAAGGAAATGGCGGCCCAGGGTTATCCCATTTCATTGGCGAATCTGTAGTTATCGGCAAATGAAATCCATTCAAAAATGGGGGTAAATATTACCTGCCATTTCCCCGAATGAACTCCTCGTTGTGCATTTAGACTTTTGAGCGTGACGGCGCAAAGCGCCGCCGTGCTTTCAGACTGCGCCCCGTGCCGCCTTTGCCGTCACGGCCATTCGGCTCCAATCCCTTACGCCTCCGCGCCTGTGGCGCTGCGCTTGCCTCCAGGGGAAGCCCTGCGGGCTATCCCCGCCGCGCGCAGCTTGGCGCCCCTCGATGCCGCCGAACCGGCTGCGCCGGATGGCCGGGCCGCTGGCGAACGCGCTGGAGCTTGCTGCGGCAGGTTGTGCGGATACGTGCCGTCCTCAACGCTGGCGGTTCCTGCCCATCACGTCACGAAGGACGGTTCACAGACAACCCGCCCGGCATCGCTATGGCGCTTCCACAGCACGCCTATAGACCGGCGCCGCACGGTGCGGCGGGTGCGTTCTCGCCTGTCGTCGGGTGGTTGACCTGGCCCGCGTCAGGGGCGAGCCGGTGCAGCCTTCGGGCGGGGATACCGAGTCGGCCCTGTCTCCTTTCGGATGGGGGGTGGTTCGGCCCAAGGCGTCCTTGTGTTGTTGTGAATCCTGGCGGTGGCACGGCTGCGCCTCGGGCTTCATGGCTGCAACCGTCCGGCGAAAACAATTTCCCCTGCTTTGTCACTGCGTTCGGCGCATTCCTCGCGGGACAAATTCTTTTCGCCTCCCGGCCCTCCACTACGTTGCGGCCGCCAGCGGTGCAGCCAGCCCGTCCCCCGCCGGCCGGATCACAACAAGGACGCGATGGGCGCGAACCTTGTTCCACCGATAGGAGAAATCATCATGGCCAACATCGGCACCTTCACCGCAGACAAAGACGGCTTCACCGGCACGCTTCGCACCCTGACGCTCAACGTCAAGGTCAAGCTGATGCCCAACGATAAGGGGGACAACGAGAAGGCCCCGGACTTCCGCCTGCAGGCGGCCGGCCACGACATCGGCGCGGCGTGGAAGAAGATCAGCGAGGCCGGGCGGGAATACATCTCCGTGACCCTCGACGATCCTTCGTTCCCGGCCACGGTCTATGCCCGCCTGATCGAAGGCGAAAACGGCACGCACGACCTGATCTGGTCGCGCAGCAAGCTCCAGGCGGCGTGACCGCCGCCGCGCCCCGCCCACGCGGCGGGGCGCAGTGCTGCTTTCGCGGCACTGTATGGAGGCAGCACCATCGCCTGGGCTGCGCCGTATCGAGTCGCTTCCGTATGCGTTGGGACTGAGGCTGCAAGAACGGCCGGGCGTGTCGGTGCGTCGCACCGCCGGGCTTTGCGGGCTGCGCCCCGTGCCGACTTCGCCGTCACGGCCATCCGGCTCCAATCCCTCACGCCTTCGCGCCTGCAGCACTGCGCGCTTCGCTTGCCCTCTGGGGGAAAGCCCGGAACGCTATCCCCGCCGGGCGTAGCTCGACGCCCCTGAATGCCCCGAACCGGTGGCGTTGACCAGAAGCGATTGGGCAGGCCAAAGAAATCGGCCCCCTCAGGCATCATGTGGAACTTATTTACCTCCTTTGGCTTCCCTCGGAGGTTTGGCTCTTTCTACGTCTCCATTAGACTTCTCGCAGCACGTAAGCTGCGCAAGTCTATTGGCATTCATTTGTAATTTTCCGTTGTGATGGGGGAGATATGGATTTCTACATAGACGAGAGTGGCAATACCGGGGATCTTGCGCGAACTAGCGCAGCGCTTGATTTCGGTGGGCAAGCTGTTTTCAGTTTGGCAGCAGTGGGAATTTCTAATGAGAGCAGCCTTGTAGCAGAGCTTGCCGCCTTAAGGCAGAAGCACAAAATTCAGGCCAACGAACTTAAACTCAGCAAAATTCTGAGGCGCAAGCCTGACTTCGCTCTTGATGCCATCAATCTCTTGGTGAAGAGCGACTTCCCATTCTTCATTGAGATTGTAGACAAAAAGTACCAACTGGCTGTAAGCATTACCAACGGCTTCATCTGGCCTCCGTATTTCAATACTCCAGAATCACAAGATACCGTTTGGATGAAAAACATCTTTGCCGATTACATTTATTACCGAGTTCCCAGCGATGTGGTTTATGAGTTCGTTCAATGCATGAACAATCCATCAAATGAAAAGATTGGCACCTACTTCGATCTTCTCAAAGATTGTGTAAGCCAACATTCCCATGAAGTTGCGCAGGGCATCGCCTCGCAGGTGGAAGAAAGCAAAGATGACTTCCGCATCATGATTGAGAAAGAGGGAGACAAAGCCCATAGACGGTTCTTGCCTCTCCCGGACATCGGCAAGCGCGACCAAGAGATTTGGCTGCTTCCGAATTTCTCATCTTTCACCAACATTTATGCCAGAATGAATCTTTACTTGTCTGGGAGTTTGGAGGGATGTCGAATTTTCCATGATGAGCAAGCCCACTTCGATGAAATCATCGCCGAAGCCAAATTCCAGGCTGAGAACGCTAAGGTAGACCCCGCACAATTCAAATTGCCTTATTCAGACTATAACTTTCAGCAAATGGCTGATTTGTTTTTTAAGGCATCACCAGAAAGCACAGGAATTCAACTCTCCGATATAGTGGCGGGTCTATCAATGCGCTGGTACCAAGCACATTTGCAAGAAGAAGGTGATACACAGGTTCTTGACGAGGCGGTCGATCTACTTTTGCATCACAGCGATAGAGATAGGGGGATAGGAATCAACGTAGTAGGCCCTCATAAAATGGCACACCAGCTATTTGGGGTGGCTGGGTACTGACCTCCCTCTGCGACTGCGACGCGGCGCGCTTCGCTTGCCTCCAGGGAAAGCCCTGCGGGCTATCCCCGCCGCGCGTGGCTTGGCGCCCCTGAACTCCCCGAACCGGCGGCGCCGGATCGGCTGGGCCGTCGCCTACGGCTGGGCCGCTGCTGCGAGCTGGCTTTCAGCCTCGCTCATCAGCACCGCCGTGCTGCATTCGAGCGCGCCGGCGATCTTGAAGATGATCGCCAGCGTGGGCATGTGCTCGCCGCGCTCGATCTTGCCCATGTGGGAACGCTCGATCCCGGCCTGGTGCGCCAGCGATTCCTGCGCGATGCCGCGCTCCATCCGCAGCGCACGCACCGCTGCGCCGAAGGCGTGAGCCAACTCGGCGTCATGGGTGGTGGAGCCGGCCGGTCGGCCGCGCTGGACGGTGCGCTTCTGCATAGACAGAAGCGTCAATTCGCAGCACAATTAAAACCACGTTATCTTTAACTCATTCATACGATTCGATCCTTTTTTGTGGTTCTACGTTTTTACGGAAATCCGCTTTTGCGGCTTCCCACAAAAGCGCAAAGCCGCATCCGTGCATATCTCCAAATCCGCCGAGATGGCTTTACGCTTTCACGTTTCGGCGGATTTGTTCCAAGAAGGGGCCGCCCATGAACCGACTCATCACCGAGGACGAGCGCAGGCAGTTGCTGGCCCACGGCCGGGCCCGTGCCGGTGGCGAGGCCATCGACCCGTTACCCGTCGTGCGGCTGTTCACCCCCGACGCGCACGCCATCTGGCTGCTGACCGCGCTCGATCCCGTTGATGCCGATACGGCCTTCGGCCTGATCGACCTGGGGATCGGTATGCTTGAGCTGGGCACCGTGAAGCTGTCCGATCTGGAGTCCATCGTCGGGCCGCGCAAGCAGCCCGTGATGCGTGATCGGTATTTCCAGGCGGCACGCCCGCTGTCGGAATATCTGCGGCTGGCCCAGGAGAACGGTTCCGTCCTCGATTGAGCGATTCGCCCTGCGGACAAGCGAGGCGTATTGAGACTATTTCCGTCTTACTCCAGACCTGTCCGGTCTGAATTCGCACTCTTGCACCAAAACCGTGCTGGCATGACCGAATCAGTCACGATCTCTGATGCGGGTTCGGGCACGGTGTTTTATGCCGCGCGACGTTTTGAGGTCAGGCGGCCGTCGCATTCGGACGGGATTCGCAATACACCGGAGCCAATCGGTCTTGACACCGCATGTTACAGCTTTGAATTGATGCAAATGATGGTTTTGATCTGGATGCGGTAGCTCCGTTTTGATCTGCCCGTGGCGGCGTTCCTGCGGTTCGACAGGAGCTTTCGCCATGATCCAGCCTCATCATGTTGCGCACTGGTATCCCACTGCCGCCTACCTCTACATCCTGTGGCTGGATGCGCTGGCGCTGGCCTGGGAGTACCTGCGCAGGCATCCCGACTACCGGCTTGACTGGCTGCGCCACCATCGCCGGCCACAGGCCGCACAGCAGGCGGCGCATCGCTGGGGCTTGCGCCTGCTGGAAGACCCGGCGCTGGATGCGCGCGACGCGCATCCGGCCTGGCTGCCCGGCCATACGGCCGTGGTGCAGCTCCATCCCGATGCCGATCCACCGCCGGATGCGGCCGTCTTCGCGTTCTGGCGCATACCCGGACACAAGCAACTGCTGCACGACGGCAAGGGACTGACGCTGATCGCGCGCAGCCCCGGCCATTGCGCGCGCTTCGCGCTCGCTCCAAGCCTTGAAGACGGCATGGCGGTCGCACATGCCCATCGCGGCGGCGCTGCCGCGCCTGCCTGTGGTCATGTGCCCGTGCTGGATGCCGCCCTGGCCCATGCCATGCCCAGGCCACCACCCGCTGCACTGCTGGAGCTGCATACCTTGCAGGCGCTCGACGCGACCCTGGCGGGCGCATCCTTGCGCGAGGTCGGCGAAGGGCTGTTCGGTGCCGACGCCGTGGCCGATTGGTACAGCGACGGCGGCCTGCGCTCCAAGGTGCGCCGCCTGGTGCGGCGCGGCGATGCGTTGATGCGCGGCGGCTATCGCCGCTTAGCACAGCTTTCACCGCTTGAGAAGGGTCGTTTTGAAGGCGACGCAAAACGACCCTGAGCACGCGGGCCGCGTTTTCTGAGACTGCCTCCATCCGGTTGCGCTGTGTGGCCGGAGCTTTGAAAGCTATGGAGGTGTTCACCATGCGTCCTGCTCCCTTGCGGCCTGCCGCTACTGTCTCGACTCCCGCTGCGCAGCCGCAGCGCTATCTCACCAACGACGAAGCCGCCGACTACCTGCGCCTGTCGCCGCGCACGCTGGAGAAGCAGCGCGTGATCGGCGGCGGCCCCAAGTTTCGCAAGTTCGGCCGGCGCGTCATGTACGCCGTGGCCGACCTCGATGCCTGGGCGGCCGACCGCAGCTTCGAGACGACCTCCGATCCCGAATACGCCGAGCACCACTCGGCCGACAGTCGTGCGCGCTGATCGGCGGCGCGCGGCAGGCCATCGCCATGTCCAGCACTGCGCTGCCCATGCGGCAGCGGCCGTTGCAAGAACGCGAACAGCTCGACCTGTTCCGCGCCTTGCCGGGCGACATGGCGCCGCGCGACAGCCAGGACTTGATGGCCTATCCGTTCTTCTCGCTCGGCAAGTCCAAGCGGGTCAAGCCCATCGACTTCCGTGCAGGCAACGTGACGATCCGCGTGGAGGGCACGCAGGAACACGGCATCGCCACGATCTGGGATTCGGACGTGCTGATATGGGCGGCCTCGCAGATCGTGGAGGCGAAGGACGCGGGCCTGCGGCCCTCACGGCTGATGCGCGCCACGCCCTACGAGATCCTGCGCTTCATCGGGCGCGGCAAGTCGCTGCGCGACTACCAGCGCCTCAAAGCCGCGCTGGATCGCTTGCAATCAACCACGGTGGCCACGTCCATCCGCGAGACGAGCGGACGACGCTTGCATCGGTTTTCGTGGATCAACGAATGGAAGGAACTGGCCGATGCCAGCGGCACGCCGCTGGGCATCGAGCTGATCCTGCCGGACTGGTTCTATGCCGGCGTGCTCGACGCCGCCCTGGTGCTGACCATCGACCCGGCGTATTTCCGGCTCACGGGCGGCATCGAGCGCTGGCTGTACCGGCTGGTGCGCAAGCACGGCGGCAAGCAGGAATACGGCTGGCAGTTCGACTTTCGCTACCTGCACCAGAAATCGGGCAGTACCGCCAAGCCCTACGACTTCGCCTGCGACCTGCGCGCGCTGGTCGCGCGGCAGTCGCTGCCCGGCTACGTCCTGGGCATCGAGCGAATGCCGGACAACGGCATGGAGCTGCTGACCTTCCGGCCCGTGCCGCATACGGCACGGGGATAACTTCGGAAAAGCCTGTGGATGGTGTCGTGCTATCAGGCGTGCGGGGTATCGTGCTATCAGGCGTGGGACTATCGTGCTATCAGGCGTGCAGATCGGCCGCAAACCCGCGCCAGCGCTGGGTTTCCTCGCCCTCTAACTTCCCTAACTTAATTTCTCTAACTTTTAGTAGGGAAACGCCGCTGCGGTGGACAACCACCACGCGGCCGCAAACGCAGCGGCAACAGCCGGGCTTTCCAACGCGGAGGGCCAGGCCATGATCGTCGCTCTGCTCAACCAGAAAGGCGGCGTGGGCAAGACCACGCTCGCCACGCACATCGCCGGCGAACTGGCGATGCGCGGCCAGCACGTCGTGCTACTGGACGCCGACCCGCAGGGTTCATCGCTGGACTGGACGCAGCGCAGAAGCCAGCAAGGCTTGCCACGGCTGTTCGGCGCCGTGGGCCTCGCACGCGAAACGCTGCACCAAGAGGCGCCAGAACTCGCCAGGCGGGCCGATCACGTCGTCATCGACGGGCCGCCGCGCATCGCCGCCTTGGCGCGCTCCGCGCTGCTGGCGGCCGAGCGCGTGCTGATCCCGGTGCAGCCCAGCCCTTACGACCTGTGGGCCAGCGCCGAGATGGTGGCGCTGATCCGCGAGGCGCAGGTGTTCCGGCCTGCGCTGCGCGCGGCCTTCGTCATCAACCGGCGCGTCAGCACCACCGTGATCGGACGCGAAGCACGCCAGGCGCTCGCAGACCAGCCGCTTCCTGCGCTGCGCTCGGAAGTGCATCAACGCATCGTGTTCGCCGACAGCGTGGCCGCTGGCCGGCTTACACGCGAGACGGCGCCGGACAGCGCGGCCGCGCGTGAAATCACTGCGCTGGTAGACGAACTGCTGCGGTGGCCGTCATGACAGAGAAGCCATCACCGAACAGCAAGCGCACGGCCAAGCGCGTCGGCATCGGCGCGCGTCCGCCCGCGAATCCGCATGCCGAGGCGTGGATTCGCCAGGGCGACGCGGATGCGCTGGGCAAGGGCGACCTCTACACCGCCCGCCTGACTCTCGACATCACGTCCGCGATGCGGGCGCGCATCAAGGTGTCGGCCTTCACGCAAGGCGTGACCGTGGCCGACCTGCTGCGCGGCCTGCTGGAACGGGAGTTTCCAGAGCAACGTAGGGAGAACGCACCATGACTGCATCCGCTTCGCCTGCCGCTAGCGCGGCCACGGCTGCGCTCGCAGCACCTTCCGGCCAGCCTGCCAGCGCGCCGCTGACGCGCGTGGCACTGGCCTACATCGAACCGCGCTTCAAGCTCTACCTGCGCTTCGGCGAGCCTGCGCGCACACACCAGCTCGACCGCTGGCGGCGCTGCGCGGTGTTCCAGCCGGGCGCCATGTTGTGCCGCATCCACTGGCAGGCCAACGACTACGGCACTGTGCGTTGGCAGCTCATGGTGATGCAGGCTTGCACGCCGCTGGATGCGGCGCAGCGCATCCCCGGCGTGCAGCCAGGCGCGCGCCTGCTGCTGCACGCCGAGGGCGACAACCAGGTGCGCGCCGTGCTGGAACGCATCGACGCCATCGAGGCGCTGGGCATCGCGCCCGTTGCCGTCTCGCCCGCGTACTGGCGCACGCTGGGCAATCGGCTCGCTGCGCGCCTGCCGCTGCCCGAATACACCGCCGAGCGGCACGCCGCCTGGCTGGCCGGGAGGGCATTGCCATGACCACGATGATGGCAACGCGGCCTCGCTCACGCCTGCGCGCTCGCCTCGTGCTGGCGGGCCTGTCCGCCTGCGGCCTCGCTGCGCTGGCCTGGGCGTCCTTTGTGCATCCGTTGCCGCGTCTGACCTACAACCCGTCCGACAGCGTGGCGGTCGGCTGGTATCGCGTCGATCCGCTTGACCTGCGCACCGGCGCGCTGCCACGTCCATTGGCCGTGGGCAGCATCGTCCTGACCACGCTGCCGCCTGACGCTGCCGCGCTGGCCGCGCAGCGCGGCTACCTGCCGACGCGCGTTCCACTGCTCAAGCGCGTGGGCGCGATAGCACCGCAGGAGGTGTGCATTACTGGCGGCAGCGTTCGCATCGACGGTGTGCCTTCGGCCGCTGTGTTGTCCGCCGACCGCTGGGGCCGGCCGCTGCCATCCTGGCAGCAGTGCCGCCGCCTGCGGCCCGGCGAGCTGTTCCTGCTCAGCGTCACCAACCCGGCGTCATTCGACAGCCGGTATTTCGGGCCCGTGCGCGCGTCCGCCGTGATCGGCGTTGCGCGTCCGGTCTGGCTGGAGGCCCGCCCATGATGGCGGCCAATTCGCTGCACGTTGCCGTGCATCTCATCGTGCCATCGGGCGTGCCGATCCAGTGGCTTTCTGCATGTCGTCGCGCGTGCAATGCCAGCGCATCCGCGCTGCACTTCGCGCTGCCTTCCCATGTGCAGGCGTCTTGCCTCGAACGCGCCCGGCCTATGGCCGTCGCCGCGTTCGCCGGCGCGCTGGCTGCTCACGCAGCAGCGCCGCCGGGCCGCCGCTGCCCGGAGCGCCAGCGAGGGGCAAAGGCGGAAGGCAAGACAAAAGGACGCGGCACCTGGCCGCGTCGAAAGCCAGTCAGCACATGGGGGGAACGCGGCACGGAGCGGCTTCGCCACCGTGCCGCGTTTGGCGCGAGGGTCGCGCCAATGCTGGCATGTCCGCGTGCTTCGCACGACAGGACACGCCCAAGCTTGCGGGGAGCGCAGCCATGACCGACAGCCGCGACGACGACTTTCGCGTGCGCCCCAGCGCCCCGAAGAACCGGGGCAAGGGCCAGGGGCAGAGCTTCGTTTCCAAGGTGCTCAAGCAGGCCGGCAAAGCCAGCAGCGGCAAGTCGGCAGTACGCCGTCCTGGCGCGGCTGGCACCGGCCAGCGGCCCGGCTCTCGGCTCGGACGTGGCCACACGGCGGCGCGCTTCGCCGGGGCGAAGCTAATGCCCATGTCGCGGCGCGTGACCATCAAGACCTTGCTGGTCAATCACCAGCGGGCCAGCCCGCAATCGCTCGCCAAGCACCTGCGCTACATCGAGCGCGACGGCGCGGGTCGCGATGGCGAACCGGGCCGGGGCTACGGGCCACAGGCCGACGAAGCCGATCTGGACGCCTTCAAGGAACGCTGCGCCGACGACCGGCACCATTTCCGCTTCATCGTCTCGCCCGAGGACGGGGCCGAGCTGGACGACCTGCGCACCTACACCCGGCATCTGGTGAGCCGCATGGAAGCCGACCTGGGCACGCGGCTGGATTGGGTGGCGGTGGATCACTGGAACACCGACAACCCGCACACCCACCTGATCGTGCGCGGGCGCGACGACACCGGCAAAGACCTCATCATCGCGGGTGACTACATCGCCCACGGCTTCCGCCATCGCGCCGCCGAGCTGGCGACCGAGTGGCTGGGGCCGCGCACCGAACTGGAGATTCAGCAGACCTTGAGGCGCGAGGTGGAACAGGAGCGGTGGACGAGCCTGGATCGCACCTTGCAGCGCGAGACCGGCGAGGATGGCCGGGTGCATGTCGAACGGCTCAACGAGCCGAGGTTGCAACGCCAGCGCCTGCTGCTGATCGGCCGCCTGCAACGCTTGCAGCGCCTGGGCCTAGCCGACGAGGTGCAGCCCGGCACCTGGGCCATTCATGCCGATGCCGAGAAGACCTTGCGTGCCCTGGGTGAGCGTGGCGACATCATCCGAACGATGCAGCGGGCCATGAGCGGCCAGCCGCGTGAGCTGGCGGTGTTCGAGCCGGGCGACGATGGTCGCAGCCTCATCGGCCGCGTGGCCGCGAAGGGGCTTGCCGATGAGTTGCACGACCGAGGCTATCTGATCATCGACGGCACGGACGGTAAGGCCCACTACGTTGCACTGAACGCCCGCGACGAACTGGCGAACTATCCCACGGGCGCTGTGGTAGAGGTGAAGGGTTCGACTGAGGTGCGCACGGCCGACAAGAACATCGCCTCGCTGGCGAGCGATGGCCTGTACCGCACCGATCATCACCTGGTAATCGAGCAGGGCCGGGCTACGCCCGGACGCGACCCGCAGGAAGTCGTCGCCGCTCATGTCCGGCGGCTGGAAGCCCTGCGCCGGGCTTGCATCGTGGAGCGCGTGGCCGAAGGGCTATGGAAGGTACCGGACGACCTGGCCGAGCGTGGCCGCCAATACGACGCGCAACGGCTGGGCGATGTAGCCGTAGAGCTGAAATCACACCTTCCTATTGAACGGCAGGCCCGCGTCATCGGCGCGACTTGGCTTGACCAGCAACTGATCGGCGGTGGCCGTGGGCTGGGCAACTTGGGCTTTGGCGGTGATACCAAGCAGGCCATACAGCAGCGAGCCGATTTCCTCGAAGAACAGGGGCTGGCACAGCGCCGCGGGCAGCGCGTCATCCTCGCGCGCAACCTGCTGGGCACGCTACGCAATCGGGAACTAGTGCAGGCCGCGAAAGACATTGCGGCGGAAACCGGCCTAGAGCATCGCCCGGTGGCCGACGGGCAGCGCGTAGCCGGTATCTACCGGCGTTCCATTATGCTCGCCAGCGGGCGCTACGCGATGCTCGATGACGGCATGGGGTTCAGCCTTGTGCCGTGGCGGCCGGTAATTGAGCCGCGACTGGGACAACAGCTTGCCGCAAAGGTTATCGGCGGAAGTGCCTCTTGGGAACTTGGACGAAAGCCCAGTATCGGTATCAGTTAGATATCAAGGGAAGCTGAGTACCAGGCGCAGTCTGCTTGGCTGCTGTGATTCTTCTTAGAGATTCAATCAATGCCATAAACTCCTTGGATTGCCTCAGTGCTTCGCCTCCCGCAGTTTGCAGGTCCAAGACATCCGTAGCCTCGATCGTGAAGGCTGTGGGCACGCGCAGCAGCGAATGCCGGATCTTGTCGTCCGGCACGTCGTTCAGACTTACGCTTACTACGTAGATTTCTGCGTCGGCCGCAAAGGGGCTGTCCGCTTGGCCACGGGTGCGGACAATCTCGGAACGCCAGTGTTGCAGGTCGTCGTTAAGCATGGCCAGCGTCACCTGGGTCTCGCGAGCGCCGGCACCGAAGATCAGCGACTCAAGTACTTGCGTCGTGCTGGGAACTCGGTCGCTACTGTCCACTCTCTCGCTCAGTCCTCGTTCGGAGTTCACCGTCACCAACACGAGTCGGCGCAAGCTTCCGGGCTTGACCTCCGAGAAATTGGCGCTCATTGAGCCCGAAGCTACTAGCCGGTCTAGCATCAGACGTACGCCGAGGTTGTCGGAGACACCACCGTCCACGAGGTGGATATAGGGCCGATCGTGCGCATTGAGGTAGCTGTCTATGCCGCTTTGCAGGATGCGTGATCTGTAATTTTGCCCTCTGACAGGCAAAGATCGGAGAGGCGGCGGACAGGTATTGGCGTTGTTTCGCACCGTTACGGGCGACAGCACCAGCGGTACTGCCGACGAGGCCGCCACCGCGAAAGACAGCGGCGTTGCATCGAGGTCGGAACAGATTAGCCGGAATTGCTCGGTGGTGAAATCGAAAGGGGCACCGGTCGTGAGGTCGGTTGCCGTGATCATCAGTTCGGGCGCGCCCGGTCGTCGGCGCACGTCACCAAAGGTGCGGCCTTCAAAAAGTTCGTCCAAGCGTTGAGCCAGGATCTGGCTGCGCCCAAACCAAGGTGAAGTTAGTCTATAAAGACGCTCAGGCCACAGAGCTTCACGTATGAGTCGCCCCTCAAAAGGCACAAGCAGAAAATCCGGCTCGAAACGAGTCAGCGTGGCATCGCCGAAGGCCGCGAAGTGCGCGGCAAGGATGCTGCCCCCCGACACTCCGCTGACCAGGAACACCTGATCCAACAGAGTGGTCTCCTGGCCCTCTAGCGCGAAGCGTGTGGCCTTGAGTTCGCGCAGCACGCCCAGGCCGAAGGCCGCCGCCCGAGCGCCCCCGCCTGACAGTGTCACCGCTACAACCACCGGTTGGTTGACCTCCGACGGCCTGATGCGTTGGTCGTTCTCGGCGAGAGACATTAAGGCGGCGTCGGAAAGTGTCGGGTTGATCCAAGGACGGTAAGTGGAACACCCTGTCAGAACTACCGTTGCCAGCACACCGGCCAAACTCCATCGTGTGAATTTACACACCTCCAGGCGCTTTACCTCTGCAAGCAGCACCACGCAGCGTTTCGAATAGACAAGAACGAGAAACGCCGGCAATTTTGCGACGAAGCAGAGCCACTCCAGAATGCTGCAGACGTTACAAGAACGGCACCCTACGAATCCCCTTGATGAGGCTCCTCGCGATCCGCGCGAAGTTATGGAATAGCAGCTATTCACGAGCCAGCACTTCTCCAAGCGCTATTGATCCGTTCAAGGCAGGTGGTGATTGCAGACTTTGCATGCCCGAGCAGTGTGTAGGAGCCTTTGAAATCCGCGAGAGCGTTGCCGTGCTCGAAGCAGCTAGCAGCAGCCACCCGACGATCTGTTTGTTCATCTACTGCCTCAAACTCCAAACTAGCTCCCCCAGTTGTCACTGGTCCAACAAGCAACGTCGTTAGGGTGTTGACTGCTCTATTGGGCGTCTCAATGGTCGTAATTGCCACACGCACACGTATGCGGCCTGACGATGCGGGAGCTTCGGACTTAGTTTGGAGATGTCGCAGTTCACTGTTGACGTGATCGAGAAGCTCTCGCACTTGCTCAGCTTCAAGCCCACCTATGCGTCCAGTTGCCGTCACTACCTGAGCATCCTCGACTAATATTTCCCGGTAACGACTGGGTTCAAAGCCTGGCGCCTTGAAGAGCAGAACATTTTCGTACTTCGTTTTTCCCAATACATCGTAATCACCAAGAAACCCTGATCGAGTCATTCCGTTTGAAGCACAGCCAGATAAGGTTGCCGTGAGGCCTGCCAGCAGCACAAAATGGATTAATGAAATAGGGCGTTTCATATATATTTTCATTTATCCCATTTTCAGACAGACGATGCCAGCAACAACCAGCGCAATTCCAACCCAACGTATCAAGGAGGCGGTATCGCCGAACACATACACGCCCACGAAAAACGCGCCCAGCGAACCGATGCCGGTCCAGACCGCATAAGCTGTTCCTATGGGGATCTGTTTAAGAGATAACCATAGGAAAAAGCCGCTGGCTGCCATACAGGCAACTGCAATCGCCGGCCCCACGTAGCGCATCGCTGCATTGGCCGCACCCATCTTGAGGCCTAGTGGCCAACCGATTTCGAACAGGCCGGCAATCAGTAGAACCAACCATGGATTCCATGACAACGGGTTCATATATTTCTCCAAATCTATTCAGTGAAAATTGATTATCAAAGCATCAAAGCATCAAAGAATAGGCAGTAGGCGGTCAATTCGCTCTGCTTCTGATTTCTTCTTAAACTCTCTGATGGCGAGAATCTGTCTCCCCGATCTCTCCGGCCACGAGAGAGATCGGGGGAAGCGTGTGGACAGTTACGCTGAGGGATCAGACCGGTTGCACTGGTTGTTGTACCGCCTCGTGACTCCGTTTGCTGCCCGGCCACTTCATTCCGAACAGCACCTCGTAGAGCAACGGAATCAGGCCAAGCGTCACGAGCGTGCCAAGTGCGAGACCACCGATCATGCCGATGGCCATGCCCTTCCACAGCGGCCCCGCAAACAACATCAGGGGCACGAGACCCGCGATACAGGTCACCTTGGTCATCACGATTGGACGCAGCCGCTGCATCGCAGCTCCCACCAGGGCTTCATGTCGGGCGAGACCTTCCGAGAGGCCGTGTTCAATTTGTTCGAGCAGAAGAACGGCGTTGTTGACGATGATTCCGAACAGCGCAAGCACCCCGAATGTCGCCATGAAGCTGAAAGGAGTGCCTGTTGCCTTCAGTGCAATCACGACCCCAATCAACGTGAAGGGAATCGTTGCGAGAATCACGATCAGCTTGCGGAAGGAGTTGAACTGCCAGATGAATAGCAGCAACATCGCCAGAAGAGCGAACGGCATGTAGTGCGTGAGCGATGCATTCGATTCAGCCGATTCCTCAATTTCTCCACCAAGCTCTATGGCATAGCCTGCAGGTAGTTCAATTGCGGCGATCCGAGGTGCGAGGTGATCCACGATCTCTTGCGCGGTGTATGCGGTGTTCTGCCCCTGAACTGTGACTGTACGAATGAGATTGCGGCGCTGGATCACAGACGGCTCGCTAGCGAGCGTGACATCGGCCACTTGCGCCAGGGAAACCGGCTGGCCACCCGACGCTGGATAGATGGTCGTCGAACCAACGTCCGCAGTGCTGCGCCGATCATTGGACGTCCCGCGCATCACGATTGGCACGCTGGTATCGCCATCTCGGATCACAGAGATCGACTGGCCGATGTAGCGGGTGCCAAGCCAGGCAGCTATGTCGTCGGTGGTGACGCCAGCACGTCGCGCACGATCTTGATCGACCCGAACATCGAGACGGCCGACACGGGTATCCCAGTTGTTCTTGATGTTGGCCGTACCTGGCAGCTCCCGTAGCGCGGACTCAATTTTCGCCGCCGCATTCATCAGCACCTCATGATCCGGCCCACTGACCCGGTAGACGGCTGTGCCGGCTTCGGTAGTGCCTAGCGAGAACCGCTGAGGCTCTGCGCGTACATCTCCATGATGCTGCGCGAAGTAAGCCCGAGTTCGGGCAATCACGACGTCAATGTTGGTGCCTGCCTTGACCGTCACGACAAAGTACGCGATGTTCGATGCTGGCAATGGGGGATTGAGCCCAAGGATGAAGCGCGGCCCACCGTCAGCGACGTAGCCAATGTGATCCGTGATTTCGGGGTTGATTTCTTGATCACCGAGCCAGCCGCTCACTTCCTTCACTTTGGCAAGAGTGAGCCGTGAATCCGTTCCAGGGGCGAGCTGCACCGGTATTTGGAATTGAACTCGGTCGGACTTCGGCAAGAAGTCGTATGGCAGTGTCGTGAATCCGTACAGAGCTACGGCCAATGCACCCGTCATCACACCAACGTAGATCGCCTTGTGGTCAAGCACCCACTCAAGCAACTTGCGATAGCCGCGATAGAAGCGTGTGTTGTAGGTTTGCGCGTCATTCGCCGGTTGATGATGCACTTTGGTGAAGTGGTAGCACAGCAGTGGAGTGACGGTCAGACACAACAGCCAAGATCCGAGTAACGTGAGCGCGAGGACAATGACGAGAGAGCGCAGATACTCACTCGTCGCACTCTGGCCGAAGAAGAACGGGGAGAAGGCGATGACGATAACCAATGAGGACGTCAGCAGCGGCAGTGCGAGGGTACGACCCGCTTCGAGACAAGCCTGTTTGCGGTCTTCACCGGCTGCCAAGCGCCGTTCAATGTCTTCGGCAATCACGATGCCGTTGTCTACCAAGAGCCCCAAAGCGATGATGATGGCTGCCATCGAAACACTTTGCAGCTCGATGTTCAGCGCGCGCATCACGATCAGTGCCCCCAGAATGGTAAGCGGCACGATCATCCCGACGATGAATCCTGTGCGCCATCCCAGGAAAAGGACGACGACGCCGAGCACGATGACAATCGTTTCGATCATCACCTGGTTCATCTTGCCCATTTCACGTTTGACGACGTCTGCCTGGAATGTCACATAGGAGAGCTCGAAACCTGCGGGCAGAAGTTTCTCAAGCTCGGCCACACGGGATTTGAGGGCTACGCCGAATTGCTCCACGTTCTGGCCCGAGGTCATGGACACTGCCATCACTACGGCAGGCTGGCCCTTATAGACTGCAGCAGACTCGGGAGGATCTGCAGGTTGTACCTGCACGCGCGCAAGCTCTCCCAGTGAGATTGAAGGAGCAGGCGAAGCACCGCGCGCACCCTGAGCTTGCGCCATCATGATCGGCAACGCGCGCAGCGAGGCGGCGTCGCGAACCTCTCCACTAACAGCCAGCGAAGCGTTGATGCCACCGATGGCGATTTGCCCGCCTGAAAGCACGACGTTTTGTTTAACGAGTTGATCGATCACCCCTTGTGGGGTCAATCCAAGCTGGGCTAGTTTTGGTCGATCAAATTCGAGATAGACGCGCTCTTCCTGCAAGCCGTAGAAGCTGATGCGATCAACGCCGGGAAGCGCGTATAGGCGATCGCGCATCTCTTTCAACGACACACGCATTTCGCCCATGGAGTAGCCCGGCGCGGTCACCGCAATGGAGGCCACGGCAACACGGCCGAAGTCGTCGTTGACAAATGGCCCCAACGTACCCTGTGGAAGCAGAGGCTGAGCATCGGCAACCTTCGCGCGAACGCGCTGCCATATGGGGGCTAGGTCGGTGTACCGCTCCCAGATCGTGACCTGTATGACGGCCCCGCCCGCGCGAACGGTTGTGGTTACACGCTTGACCTCGGCCAGCTCCCGCAAACGCTCCTCGATCGGACGCGCGATCAACTGCTCAACACGTTCGGCTGGCATGCCAGGGTTCAGAACGGCAACAACCGCATCTCGAATCGTGACCGATGGCTCTTCCTGCGAAGGGAAATTGAGAAACGTGGCAATGCCGGCAACAAGAATGATGACCGCGGCAAGGTAGGTGAGTCTGCTGGCGCGCAGCGCCATTTCTGTGATCTTCATAGCGAAGTCTTCCTGTAGCGGGTCAGCGTCCGGCCAATTGGGTCGTGGCCTTGAGTGGGGTGACTTGTTGCTCGTTCGTCAGCCAACTCGCGCCAGCCGCGACTACCATCTCGCCGCGCTTCAGGCCGCCCACAACGCGAACGTTGTCGCCGCCTGGCTCGCTCTGGAATTGCACTTCCCGGCGGTGCACCTTCTTTCCGGTCACGTCATATACAAACACTGCGGCTTGTCCTGCTTTCTCACTGAGCACCAGTGCCGAATAGGGAAGCATCAGACGATCTGGTGAGGCATCCTTCGCTTCCGGTGCCTTCAGCAATACTTGAACGGCAGACCCGGGTCGAAGACTGCGCGCAAGAGTAGCATCTTGAGGAACGAGCACGACAGGTAAAAGTGAGCCATTTTCAGCACGCAAGCCGATGCGTTGTACCGAAGCACGAACGGGACTTGCTGACTCGCTCAGGCGCAGTTCGGCGACCTGCCCAATTTTGATATTTGCCGCCTGGGTCGTCGATGCAGTCGCAAGGACTTCTACGCCGCTGCGTAGTCCATCCACTTGAAGCACCGGCGCTCCGGCTGCAATATCTGTGAACGGCAGAGCGAGTTTCTCCGCGACGACGCCGTCGAATGGCGCATGAATGGCGGCCCCCCTTCGCGCACGCTCGGCAAGGCCGAATGCGGCCTTTGCATTGCGCACCTGGCCTTCAGCTGCAACCAACTGTGCTTTCACACTCTCGAATGCAGCCGGGGAGATTACGTTGCCCTCAAGCAGCCCCCTTTGCTGCGTTGTCTGCACGATTCTGTCTGCCAATGCGGCTTCCGCAGCAGCGAGTGTCGCCCGAGCCTGTTCTAGGCGGAGTTGCTCGGGCTGAACATCCAACTCAGCCAGAAGCTGTCCGCGAGAGAAGCGATCTCCCACGTCCACATGAAGCTTGCTGATACGCCCGCCAGTCTCGAACCCCAAGGTACTCCGCTCACTGGAGCGAGCTAGACCACTCAATTCAATGCGATTGGCCACAGAACCTACATCCCCCACCGTGAGCAGCTTGACCGCTCGCGGTGGATCGGAAGCAGGCTCCTTCTGACTACCACAGCCGGCAAGCGATGCGAGCAGAACAAACGCGAGGCCGACTTTCTGCATTTGCCAGGACTGGGATTTAAAGGGAGTGCAAGACACGGGAAGGCCTTTCATCAGCGTTTATCAATAGGGGTGAGTTCCAGTTCGCCGCGGGCGAGCGCCTGGAGGGTGTGCATGAGTCGAGAAAGGTCTTCGGCAGCAAACGTCGGAAAACCCATCATTTCGGCGAGGAAGACTCCGTCCAAGGCAAATAGAACGATTCCGGCGATATCGGTGCCGCGTGGAGATTTGCTCGCGTTCTCGTACTGCCTGCGGTACCAGCCGCGCACAGGCTCAAGCAGCGTGGGGTCTTCAGCCACGGCCGCCAGCAATGCAGCGCTCATCTTTTGCATCCCGCCGTCAGGCATAGCCGAGACCTGGCTGGATAGCCAAGGGTCTGGATCGCCGACGAATGGCAGCTCTCGCTCTTCCTGCCCGCCATCAAACGCCGAGACCTGGTCATCAATCATCGTGAGGAGCAGATCGCGCTTGGTCTTGAAGTGGTACAGGAACGCACCTTTGCTCATTCCTGCCCGTGCAACGACCGCGTCAAGCGTTAGGTGCCCGGCACCTCCCTCCATGACTACGTCACGCGCAGCTTGAAGGATGCGCTCCCGTGTTTGTTGCGCTTTCTTAGAGATGGAGGGGGCTTCAGCGCCGTTGTCCGCCGAATGCGACTCCTCTGGGCTTGATTTCATACGAGTTGCCATGGTGAAACTCCAAAGATGCTTGATTTTTGAACCGTCTGGACGGTATAGTACACGCCATGAACTATGCCCGTCAAGACGGCCTCCTCAATTCACAACCTAGTGGCTCAACATGTCCGATCCCTACGCCCGCCGCGGCCTTACTGCTGTTGCATTCCTATCGATCACGCTTCTCGCCGCGTGCAGCCACTCGCCTCACAGGGTGGAGACATCACGCGTTGAGGTTCCGGCCAAATTCATGAACGAAGCGGGTCTGGCTGTGCAGCAGGTGCCAGCACAAGCACTCCCGGCCGAGTGGTGGACGGCGTACGGTGATCCGCTGATTGACGCGCTGGTGCGCAACGCGCTGGAGCACAACACCGATCTCGCTATTGCAAGAGCGCGGATTGATGAAGCTGTGGCGATCACCCGACGTACACGCGCTTCAATGTTCCCTAGCTTGGCGCTCACGCCCCAAGCAACGCGCGCGCGCGACTTTTCTTTGGCACCGACCATCAGCAGCGATGCCAGGCTTCCGCTGTCGGCTTCATGGGAAGTTGATCTAGCGGGCCGCCTCTCGCATGCCGCTGATGGCGCACGGATGGACGCAGTTGCTGTCGAACAGAACTGGTTCGCGACACGTTGGCAGATCGCCTTTGAGACAGTGTCCGCTGCACTGCAGCAGCGGCAGGCGGCAGAGCTGGAAGATCTGGCAAAAGAGCGACTTCAAGTCGCCGAGCGCCTTGAGCGTCTGACAGAGCAGAAGTTCAAGGCAGGTCAAGCTACGGGCTTTGACATTGAACGCACGCGTTCCGAGGTCATCGCCCTCCGGGTGGAGCAAGAGCAGTTGCGACGCGTACGCGGCGAAGCAACGCATGCCTTGGATGTGCTCGTTGGCCGGATTCCGGGGGCGCTTGGCAGCGGTCCTGCGCTTGCCTCTCTCACCATGCCCGATTGGACTCCCAGAAGCGTGCCAGGCGAATTGCTGCAGCAGCGCCCCGACGTCAGAGCCGCGCAGGCGCGTCTTGCAGCGGCGACGGCGCGATGGAACGCAGCAGAAGGCGAGCGGTTCCCCAAACTTGTGCTCGATTTGAGTGGTGGGCGCCAACGCTTCGAGAACAACGGAACACGTGTGGCAGGGAACATTTTCTCTCTGGGCTTGGGTGTGACGCTTCCGATCTTTGACGGTGGAGCAATACAAGCGGGAATCGACGAGGGCTCAGCACGCAGTCGCGGCGCACAGGCTGACCTGGAACGCACGGTTTTGCTTGCGCTTCAGGATGTGGAGAACGCTTATCTGGGCTGGCAGACCCAGCGGACTTCTCTGCAGCATCAGGTCGATGGTCTTGTCGTCGCTGATCGACTCCTTGACCGCAGTCGACGCCTCTTTGAGGCGGGACAGGTGGATGCGACCGTTGTTGCAGAAGCGGAGCGTGGCACCTTGTCCCAGCGAGCGGCTCTGGTCCGTGCTCGCGCCGACGCAGCCGTGCAATGGGGTGTTCTCGCTAAAGCGCTTTCTGGTTCGCCAGAGCATGTGAATCTGCAATCTTCACCCTGAGTCCTTGAGTTGGAAGAACGCAGCATGGCAGCGAGTTTTAAATACTGAATAGATCGACGATTAGTAGGGGACGCATGGAAATTCGACATCTACGTTGTTTTATGGCGCTCGCCGAGGAACTTCACTTCGCTCGCGCCGCTGCGAAACTGCATATTGAGCAGTCCCCACTGTCTCGCACGATCAAAGAACTCGAAGAGGAGTTAGGAGCACAGCTCTTTATTCGGAACACGAGAAGCACGCGTTTGACACGAGCTGGGTTGATGCTCATGGAGCACGCACCTCGGGTGTTCGCATCCTTGCAACAGGCGCGGGACTGCGTGAAGGCAGCAAAAAATGGCTTTCATGGACAACTCCGCGTCGCCTTGTCAGACGGCGCAACACTACTGTGCTTACCAGCCCTATTGGCGTTGTGTCGCGAGGAGGAGCCCGAGGTTGAGATTCGCTTTTTTGAGGTGCCACTATCCCAACAAATCAAAGGATTGCACGACGACCTGTATGACGTCGGCTTTGCACAGTCCGACGACGTAGGTGATGGAATCGTCGCACTTCCCGCGTGGACTGACACGCTTATGGTGGCGCTGCCAGCTCGGCATCCGTTGCTGGCTCTTAAGCGAATTCCATTGGATGAACTGCTGCGCTACCCGCTAGTGCTATCTGATCCTCAAGTGTGCGAGGGCCACGCCAAGCACATTGAGCGAGTACTTAGCCGGGCTGAAATGCAGCCTCTAGTTGCCGAGCGGGTTACCACTTTCGACCTGATGATGGCGTTGGTATCTGCCGGTTTTGCACTCGGACTTACAGGGGCTGCACACATTGCAGCCTCCCGAGAGCCAGGAGTCGTGGCGAGGCCGCTTTCGACACGCGTACCACCTTTGACGACCTATCTACTCAGACTTGAAGGCGATCCGTTTGACGAGCTTGCGCGCTTCATTCAGCGAGTACAGGCCATCGAATTGCCAGAGTTTCTCAGGTCAACAAAAAGCCGAAATCCCGATCTTCCGGAGGAATTGATGCCATGAGACTCGCCATCACGCTCGTCGCTGCAATGCTAGTCGCATGCGGTCAATCTGATAAACCGCACAAAGCCACTAGTGCAGAAAAGAAAACCCCGACAGTAGAAGAGCTGGTGGCAGACCCGGAACAGCTCAAGAAGTTGCGCCAGCAATGCAAGACGGATCGGCCTACTTTGGGCGAACTGCTTTGCAACCGGGTAGCGGAGGCAACACGTAAGCGGTTCTACGGTGACGGAAAAACGCCATACACACCGCCCAAAGAATCCCCCAAATTCTGAAATTCAGCAATTCAGCAATTCAGCAATTCAGCAATTCAGCAATTCAGCAATTCGCTAGTCTGCCTGAATCTTCTGTTCGGCACGCTGATATTCGCCGGCGCTTACGGAGTCACTCCCTGGCTAGACACAGCGCGAATTCATTCTTTCTTATCGACCTTTCTGCCCCAAACGGTCTTTGACCGGCACTAAGCCAGCACCGATCCTGACGCCTGCGGCACATTTCTAAGCCGCGTTTCCCAAGGGAATCAGCGTAGGAGAGATTGGAGGCGGGGCTATGCAAGGTACGAATGTGCTGTTCGGTCAGATAGCCGTGGTATTCGGCATCGTGATCGCGGGTGTGTGGGGCGCCACACAATGGACGGCAGCAGCCCTTGGCTATCAGGTACGCCTTGGCTCCCCCTGGTTTGATTTCCTCGGCACACCGATCTACCTCCCGTGGAAGCTGTTTGAGTGGTGGTTCTTCTTCGATGCCTACGCGCCACGCGTTTTCGACACGGGCGGTGCCATAGCGGGTGGCAGTGGCTTGCTGGCGGTGGTGGTCGCAGTCTGCATGTCGATCTGGCGCTCTCGTCAATCACGCCTAGTCACGACCTATGGCTCGGCACGCTGGGCAAGTACGGAGGACATTCGCAAAGCCGGCCTTACGCAGCCGATCGGCGTGTTCCTCGGTCAGCACGATGGCAAGTACCTTCGGCATGAAGGCCCGGAACACATCCTCACTTTCGCGCCCACGCGCTCAGGCAAAGGCGTCGGCCTTGTGGTGCCGACGCTGCTTTCTTGGCCTGCATCCGCCGTAGTCCACGACATCAAGGGCGAGAATTGGCAGATCACCGCAGGTTGGCGCTCACGCTACTCACACTGCCTGCTGTTCAATCCGACCGATGCGAAGTCGGCGGCCTACAACCCGCTGCTAGAAGTTCGGCGCGGCGCACATGAAGTGCGTGACGTACAGAACATAGCCGACATTCTGGTCGATCCAGAAGGCGCGCTTGAGAAGCGCAACCATTGGGAGAAGACTTCGCACGCGCTGCTGGTCGGGGCCATCCTGCATGTGCTCTACGCGGGCGAGGACAAGACGCTGCGCGGCGTCGCCAATTTCCTCTCCGATCCGGCCAGCCCCTTCGAGCTGACCTTGCACCGGATGATGACCACACAGCACCTCGTGAACGTGGAAGGTGGTGGCCCGCATCCAGTCGTCGCTTCGGCGGCGCGCGAAGTGCTCAACAAGTCGGACAACGAGCGTTCCGGCGTGTTGAGCACCGCCATGTCGTTCCTGGGCCTCTACCGCGACCCCACGGTGGCCGAAGTCACCTCGCGCTGCGACTGGCGTATCGCCGACCTGATCGCGTCCGAGCATCCGGTGTCGCTTTATCTGGTAGTGCCACCTTCGGATATTTCGCGGACGAAACCGCTCATTCGCCTGATCCTCAACCAGATCGGCCGACGGCTCACCGAATCGCTCGACGGCAGCGACGGCATCGAACGCCGCCACAAGCTGCTGCTGATGCTCGATGAGTTCCCGGCGCTGGGCCGCCTGGACTTCTTCGAGACGGCGCTTGCCTTCATGGCGGGCTACGGAATCCGCAGTTTTCTTATCGCCCAATCGCTCAACCAGATCGACAAAGCCTACGGCCAGAACCATTCGATTCTGGATAACTGCCATGTCCGCGTGACGTTCGCCACCAACGATGAACGCACTGCGAAACGGATCTCCGAAACGCTTGGCACCGCTACCGAACTGCGCGCGCAGCGCAACTATGCCGGGCACAGATTGGCACCGTGGCTGGGGCACCTCATGGTGTCGCGGCAGGAGACGGCCCGCCCGCTACTGACGCCCGGTGAAGTGATGCAGCTTCCGACTGAGGAAGCTGTGGTGATGGTGTCCAGCGTGGCACCGATCAAGGCCAAGAAGCTGCGCTACTACGCCGACGCGAATTTCAAGAACCGCGTTTTACCGCCGCCTGTGCTCGCGGCCGGGCAATACGCGGACGCGCCACCGGCCCGGCCCGACGACTGGAGCGGCCTATCGATCCCAGCCGTGTCAACGGTCCGGGCTGCGGGCCTGTCCGGCGATGGCACAGGCACCGCCGATGACGGCGGCCCACGCCGACAGCCGGAGCTATCCGAAGTCAGCGAATACAGCCCCGAACCGCTGCTCGCCGGCCATGACCTGACTCTGCTCGATGACGACGACGACCTGCCGCTGCCGCTTCCCGGCCAGCTCGACCCGGCCATGCAGCGCACGGCCCGGCTGGCTTCCCTCGACCCCAACGACGGAATCGACTTATGAGCCAATACCGCCTCAATCTGTTCATTCAGCCCGAGCACGCCAAGCGTCTCGAAGAACTGGCCGCCAAGAAAGGCGTGTCCAAGTCGTCCATTGTCGCGGCGGCGCTCGCGTCGTGGCTATCGCCCGATGCTGGCGACCAGCGCGAGGCGGCCATCGCCAAGCGGCTCGATCGCCTGTCGCGGCAGGCCGAGCGCATGGAGCGCGACCAGAACATCCAGATCGAAACACTGGCGCTGTTCATCCGCTACTTCCTGACCGTCAGCACCCCGATTCCCGAAGCCCATCAGGACGCAGCTCGCGCCCAAGGCAAAGCGCGTTTCGAGCAATTCGTGGAGCGGCTCGGCCGCCACCTGCTGCGTGGCCGCAGCCTGGTGCGCGACGTTGTGGAAGAACTGCACCCAGACCCGGCGCGAATGGATGACGCGGAGGCACTGGCTGAAGCGCAGGAGCGTGCCTCATGAGCGCCATTCCGCAAACCCCGCCCGAACTCTCATCCGCCGCAACCTCTCTGGATCGCCGTATCCAGATGCTGCGCACGGCAATGGGGCCAGTCATCGCCGCTGCGCTGGCCGACCCCGACGTGGTGGAAATCATGCTCAACCCCGACCGCACCCTATGGGTGGATCGGTTGTCATCGGGCCGCATGCCGCTGGGCGTGGAGCTGTCCCAAGACGATGGCGAACGCATCATCCGGCTGGTGGCTGCGCACGTCGGCGCAGAGGTGCATCGCGGGCGGCCGCTGCTGACCGCCGAGCTGCCCGAAACCGGCGAGCGGTTCGAGGGCATCTTGCCGCCCGCAGCGCCCGGCCCAGCCTTCGCGCTGCGCAAGCGCGCCGTGAGCATCATCGGGCTGGATCGCTATGTGGCCGACGGCATCTTGACCACAGGCCAGGCCGAGTTCCTGCGCCGCGCCGTGCGTGAGCGCCAGAACATCCTGATCGCCGGGGCGACGAGCAGCGGCAAAACCACACTCGCCAATGCCTTGCTTGCGGAGATCGCCGCCACGGGCGACCGCGTGCTTGTGCTCGAAGACACCATCGAGCTGCAATGCGCAGCCCGCGACCATGTGCCGCTGCGCACCCGCGCTGGCGTCGTGTCTATGACCGAGCTGGTGCGGGCCACGATGCGCCTGCGCCCCGACCGCGTGATCGTCGGCGAGGTACGCGGCGGCGAAGCCCTGGACTTGGTTAAGGTGTGGGGCACCGGCCACCCCGGCGGCATCGCCACCATCCACGCCGGTTCCGCGCTGGGCGCGCTGCTGCGCCTCGAACAGTTGATTCTTGAAGTGGCGGTGAACCCACCGCGTGCGCTGATCGCCGAGGCGGTCAACGTCGTGATCCACATCGCCGGGCGTGGCCGCAAGCGCCGCGTCGAAAGCATCGCCCGTGTCGTCGGTTTCGACGGCACCGGCTATCGCCTGGCGGACGCGCTGGAAACACCGTTTCCCGAGCTGATGCCGGTTCCTCTCGCAGCCGATGCCGCTGCGCCTTCCTCGTCCCTTGACCTACCTGGAGAACTGCCATGACGCAGATGCACGTTCACGCTTTCCGTAATTCCGTAAATCCGGTTTCAACCATCGCACGCCTGCGGCGGCTGGCCGGCCCCGCGCACCACGGCCTGCTGCTGGCCGCAGTCATGCTGATGACGGCGGGCACGGCGAAGGCATCCGGCTCCTCGATGCCATGGGAAGGCCCGCTGCAATCCATTCTGGAGTCGATTCAGGGGCCGGTGGCACGCATCGTCGCGGTCATCATCATCATCGCCACGGGCCTCGCGCTCGCCTTCGGCGACACGTCGGGCGGCTTTCGCAAGCTGATCCAGATCGTGTTCGGTTTGAGCATCGCGTTCGCCGCGTCCTCGTTCTTCCTGTCGTTCTTCAGCTTCTCCGGCGGGGCTGTCGTATGAGTGGCCCGGATAGCTTCGCGGCCGGCTTCGAGGTGCCGCTACATCGCTCGCTGACCGAGCCGCTCTTGATGGGCGGCGCACCGCGCACGGTGGCGATTGCCAACGGCACGCTAGCCGCTGCCGTCGGGCTGGGCCTGCAACTCTGGATTCCTGGCGTAGTGCTCTGGATCGTCGGTCACTCGCTGGCCGTGTGGGGCGCGAGGGTCGATCCGCAGTTCATGCAGGTCTTCGCCCGGCACATCAAGCACAAGCCGCTGCTGGACGTGTAGGAGACGCCGCCATGCTTAACCTTGCCGAATACCGCCAGCGGCCCGCCTTGCTGGCCGACTGGCTTCCCTGGGCTGGGCTGATCGCGCCGGGCGTGGTGCTGAACAAGGATGGCTCGTTTCAGCGCACGGCGCGCTTTCGCGGGCCTGATCTGGACAGCGCCACGCAGGGCGAATTGATCGCCACGACGGCACGGCTAAACAACGCGTTGCGCCGGCTGGGTTCGGGCTGGGCGCTGTTCGTGGAAGCCGAGCGCCAGTCGGCCGCGGACTATCCGCATTCCGACTTTCCCGAACCGCTGTCCTGGCTGGTGGACGAAGAACGCCGCGCTGCCTTTGAGGAATCGGGGAACCACTACGAAAGCAGCTATCACCTGACGCTAGCCTATCTGCCGCCGGAGGAATCCCGCGCTCGTGCAGCCAAGCTGCTCTACGAGCACGCGCCGGGCGATGGTGTGGACTGGCGCGGTCGGCTTGACGCCTTCCTGGCAGAAACGGATCGGGTTTTCGACCTGCTCGATGGCGTGATGCCAGAAATCGTCTGGTTGGACGATGCCGCGACGCTGACTTATCTTCACGCCACGGTGTCCACGCGGCGCTACCGGCTGGCCGTGCCCGAGGTGCCTTTCCACCTCGACGCACTGCTGGCCGATTCCGCCCTAGTCGGCGGCCTTGCGCCCATGCTGGGTGACCAGCATCTGCGCGTGGTGTCGGTGCGGGGCTTTCCGACCTCGACCTGGCCGGGCCTGCTGGACGACCTCAATCGCCTGGGCTTTGCCTATCGCTGGAGTACCCGGTTTCTCTGCCTCGATAAAGCCGAGGCGGAAAAGGAGCTGGGCCGCCTGCGTCGCCAGTGGTTTGCGAAACGGAAGAATGTCATTGCGCTACTGCGCGAAACCATCTTCCAGCAGGAATCGCCGCTGGTGGACACGGATGCCAGCAACAAGGCGGCCGACGCGGATGCCGCCTTGCAAGAGCTTGGCAGCGATCAAGTCGCCTTCGGCTACCTCACCGCCACGGTGACGGTGTTCGATGACGACCCTGCCGTAGCCGACGAAAAGCTGCGCATGGTGGAACGTGTCATCCAAGGACGTGGCTTCGTCACCATCCCCGAAACCTTAAATGCAGTCGATGCGTGGCTGTCGTCCATACCAGGCAATGCCTATGCCAACGTGCGCCAGCCCATCGTCTCGACGCTGAATCTGGCGCACATGATGCCGGTGTCCGCCGTGTGGGCTGGGCCGGAGAAAAACGCCCATCTCGACGGCCCGCCGCTGATCGTCACGCGCACGGATGGCGCGACGCCGTTCCGGCTGGTGACGCACATCGGCGACGTGGGGCATACGCTGGTCGCGGGGCCGACGGGCATGGGAAAATCTGTCCTGCTGGCGATGCTCGCCTTGCAGTTCCGCCGCTATGGCGGCTCGCGCATCTTCGCCTTCGACATGGGGCGATCCATGCGGGCGACGGTGCTGGGCCTGGGCGGCGAACACTACGACCTCGGCGCGGACGGCGCCATTGCCTTTCAGCCCTTGGCCCGTATCGACAGCGAAGGCTATCGCACCTGGGCCGCCGAGTGGATCGAAGGCCGCCTGCTGCATGAAGGCGTGACCGTCGGCCCCGACGAGAAAGCCGCCATTTGGTCGGCGCTCGGCAGCCTCGCTGGTGCGCCGGTGGAGCAGCGCACGATGACCGGGCTTTCGGTGCTGCTGCAATCGAACGCGCTGCGGCAGGCATTGTCGCCGTATGTGCTGGGCGGCGCGCACGGCAAGCTACTGGATGCCGACCGCGACCGGCTCGGCAGCGGCGACGTGCAGGGCTTTGAGATGGAAGAGCTAATGCACAGCCCCGCCGCCGTGCAAGCGGTGCTGCGCTACTTGTTCGCCCGCTTCGATGCACGTTTCGACGGTGCTCCCACGCTGCTGATTCTCGATGAAGCCTGGCTATTCCTTGATGAACCGTCCTTCGCGGCACGCATCCGGCAATGGTTGAAAACTCTGCGCAAGAAAAACGTGTCGGTGATCTTCGCCACGCAGTCGCTTGCCGACATCAAGGATTCGACCATCGCGCCCGCGATCATCGAAAGCTGCGCGAGCCGGATTTTCTTGCCCAACCCGCAGGCGACCGAGCCGCAGATTCGCACGGTCTACGAGGGCTTTGGCCTCAACAGTCGGCAAATCGAAATCGTCGCCACCGCGCAGCCCAAGCGCGACTACTACTACCAATCGCGCCTGGGCAATCGTCTGTTCGACCTCGACCTGGGGCCAGCCGCGCTCGCCTTCTCGGGCGCATCCACACCGCAAGACCAACGCGACATTGACCGAGTGCTGACGCAGGCCGGCGCTCCCGGCTTCGCCGGTGCGTGGCTACGCCATCGCGGCCTCGATTGGGCCGCCGACCTGCTGCCGTCCTCGCCGTCGGCGGCTTCTTTCCTCGCTACTCAACCCCTGGAGATTTCGCCATGAAGACCCGTGTACTTTCCGTTTCGCTCGCCGCCGCGCTGGCCGGCTCGCTGATGCTCGCTCAGCCAGCGGCGGCGCTCACTTTCGTTGATCCCGTCAACTTGGTGCAGAACACGCTGACTGCCATCCGCACGCTGGAGCAGATCAACAACCAGATCAACCAGCTCCAGAACGAAGCGCAGATGTTGATGAACCAGGCGCGCAACCTGGCGAATCTCGACTTCAACATCGTCAACCGGCTGCGCTCGACGCTCGCCACGACTGAACGCCTGATTGCCGAGGCGCAAGGGCTGGCCTACGACGTGCAGAGCATGGATGCCACGTTCTCGCGCCTGTACCCGGAGCAGTACGCCGCCACCATCAGCGGCGACCGCATGGCACAGGACGCACGCGAACGCTGGAAGAACACGCTCGACGGCCTGCACACCGCGATGCGGATGCAGGCGCAGGTGTCGCAGAACCTGACGCAAGACGAAAGCGCGCTGGCCGACCTCGTGAGCCAAAGCCAATCGGCCACGGGTGCGCTGCAAGCGATGCAGGCAACGAACCAGCTTCTCGCCTTGCAGGCCAAGCAGTCCATCCAGGCCCAGCAGCTCCAGATCACACAAGACAGGGCGGCCTCGCTGGAGCTGGCGCGGCAGGCAGCGGCCACCGAGCGCGCCCGCGAAGTGCGGCGGCGCTTCCTGGGCACCGGCACGCCGTACACACCGCAGTCCGTCAACTTCTACAACAACTGACGGGAGGCGGCCATGCGATGCGTTCCTGTCCTGCTGGCCGTGCTGCTGACCGCATGCGGCCAGCAGCCGGCTGAAGACCTGACCGCCACCTTGGCCGCCGATCCCGTGCGGCTCAAGGCGCTGCGCGCCCAATGCGCAGCCGACCGGCAAACCGCAGGCGAAGACACCTGTCGCGCCGCTGCCGAAGCCTTCCGGCGGCGCTTCTTCACCGGCCAGACTGGGCCGGACGAATACCGGACGCTGGCAGAACTGCCGCCGATTCCGGCGAGTTTCGACACGCCAACCGACGACGCGCCGGAAGGTGATGCGTCGCTCGCCGCTGCGGAGGACACGCCATGAACGACGTAACGATCATCGACAGATTCCTCGATACCTTCTCGCGCTACATCGACTCCGGTTTCGGTCTGCTGCAAGGCGAAGTCGCGTTCCTGACGGCCACTCTCATTGTCATCGACATGACCATTGCCGGTCTGTATTGGGCCATGAGCCATGCGACCGGCCAGGGCGAGGACGTGATCGCCAAGCTGCTGCGCAAGGTGCTTTACGTCGGTGCCTTCGCCTACATCATCGGTAACTTCAATTGGCTGTCGAGCATCGTGTTCCGCTCGTTCGCCGGGCTAGGCATCACCGCCACTGGCTCGGCCATAACGATGGAGAACTTCTTGCAGCCGGGTCGGCTTGCCAAGACCGGCATCGACGCCGCTGCGCCGATCCTCGACCAGATCGGTGACATGGCCGGCTTCCCCGAAGTGTTCGTGAACCTCGACCCCATCGTGGTGCTGTTCATCGCTTGGCTGGTGGTGATCCTCTGTTTCTTCGTGCTCGCGGTTCAGCTTTTCATCACGTTGATCGAGTTCAAGCTGACCACGCTTGCCGGCTTCGTCTTGATCCCGTTTGCGCTCTGGAACAAAACCTCGTTCCTCGCGGAAAAGGTGCTCGGCAATGTGGTTTCGTCAGGCATCAAGGTCTTGGTGCTGGCGGTAATCGTCGGCATCGGCTCGGGCCTGTTCGCGGAGTTCCAGGTTCATCCCGACGAGCCTTCCATCGACCATGCGCTTGTCGTGATGCTGGCTTCGCTTGCCTTGCTGGCGCTGGGCATCTTCGGCCCCGGCATCGCCACGGGCCTTGTGTCCGGTGCGCCGCAGCTCGGCGCGGGTGCGATGGCGGGCGCTGCCGTCGGCGCGGTAGGCACGGGTGTTGCCATCGGTGCCGCCGCGACCGGCGTGGGCGGTGCCGTCATGGCGGGCGCACGCATGGCCCCGGCCGCCGCAAAGCTGGCCGGGAGCGGCGCACGCGCCGCCACGTCGGCGGCCAGCAGCGCCAAGTCCGCATTCCAGGCCGGTTCCGCCGCTGCGGGCGGCGGGGCTAAAGGCGCGGCTGCGGGCCTCGGCAATGTCGCCAAGACCGGCGCGCAAGCGGCAGGCCGCCGAGCTGCATCGGGCGCTTCCGCTGCCGGTCAGAAGGTGGCCGACTCCTTCCGGGCAGGATGGAACGGTGCGGATGTCGGCGCTGCCGGTTCCGGCCAGGCCGCCGCAGGCGAAGGCGCAGCCAGCGCGCCGAAGCAAGAGCAACCCGCCTGGGCAAAGCGGATGCACCGCCGCCAGCAGATCACCCATGCCGCAACCACCGCAGCCCACACGCTGCGCAGTGGCGACGGCGGCGGCTCAGGGCAAGGCCCAAGCCTGCGCCCCGATGCGTGACCCGATACCTGACCACCAAGGAGAACCCTATGCGATTCAAACGCCCGCAGGTGCGCTATGCCGACACGCCGCAGCCTGCCACCCCGTACCAATCCGCCGCGCAGGTGTGGGACGAGCGCATCGGCTCGGCCCGCGTCCAGGCCAAGAACTGGCGTTTTATGGCCTTCGGCTGCCTCACGCTTGCGCTGCTGATGGCCGGTGGCCTGGTGTGGCGCTCGGCGCAGTCCATCGTCACCCCTTACGTCATCGAGGTCGATCAGTCGGGGCAGGTGCGCGCCGTCGGCGAAGCCGCCACGCCGTACCGGCCCGCCGATGCGCAGATCGCGCACCACCTGGCGCGCTTCGTGACGCTGGTGCGCTCGCTGTCTATCGATCCCATCGTGGTGCGGCAAAACTGGCTGGACGCCTACGACTACACCACCGACAAAGGCGCGGCGGTGCTCAACGACTACGCCAGCAAGAACGATCCTTTCGCCCGTGTTGGCCGCGAGTCGGTGACGGTGCAGATCACCAGCGTGGTACGCGCCAGCGATGCCTCGTTCAACGTCCGTTGGACGGAGCAACGGTTCATCAACGGTGCCCCCGCCGGGACCGAGCGATGGAACGCGGTGCTTTCCACCGTCCTGCAAACCCCGCGCACCGAACAGCGCCTGCGCAAGAACCCGCTGGGTATCTACGTCAACGGCCTGTCGTGGAGCCGCGAACTGGATTCTTCTGAAGGAGCCAAGCCATGAACCTGTCTTTCCGCTTATACGCTTTCGCGCTGACCGTGGTGGCCCTGTCGGGCTGCGCTTCGCAGGGCAAGCCGCCTCCGTCCATTTCGCTCGATGAGCCGGTGCAGGCACAGCCGCTGCCGGAGCCGCCTGCTCCAGTGGAAGTCGTCGCCATGCCCGAGCCGCTGGCGCTGCCAGCGCAGTTGAAGCCGCTGCACGAGTTGGACGCGGCCCCGGCTAAGCCGGAGCCGGCCGATGAGAAGGTGCGCGTTTCCCGTGCCAATGCCGAGGCGCGCATCGCGCCCACGCGCGAGGGCTACGTCAATGCGATTCAGGTGTGGCCCTTCACCGATGGTGCGCTCTACCAAGTCTATGCCGCGCCGGGACGCGTGACCGTGGTTTCCTTGCAGCCGGGCGAGGAACTAGTGACGGTCGCAGCCGGCGATACCGTGCGCTGGATCGTCGGTGACACGTCCAGCGGCAGCGGCGACGCGATGCGCATCAATGTGCTGGTCAAGCCCATCCGCTCAGGCCTCAAGACGAATTTGGTCATCACCACCAGTCGCAGAACATACCTGCTGGAACTGACCTCGACGGAAAAGGCATGGATGGCGTCGGTGTCCTGGGACTACCCAAAAGACCGGATGTTGGCCTTGCAGCGCCAGTCGCAGGCGGCTAGCGCCGCCGCACCGGTCGATACCGGACTGTCGCTGGAGAAGATCCGCTTCCGATATTCCGTCTCAGGCAGCAATCCGCCGTGGAAGCCGCTGCGCGCCTTCGACGATGGCGAGAAGGTCTATATCCAGTTCCCGCCGGGAATCGCCCAAGGCGAGCTGCCACCGCTGTTCGTCATCGGCGCGCAGGGCGACGGACAACTGGTGAATTACCGTTTTCGCTCGCCTTACTACATCGTGGATCGGCTGTTCGGCGCGGCCGAACTGCGCCTGGGCGGCGACAAGGGTGACGTGGTGCGTATCGAACGCACGGATGGCTTGGCGCGGAGGAACTGACCATGAGCCAGGACGACACTCCCGACCTCGCCACGCCGCATGCGGGCAAGGTGGCACCCGAGGCAGTTGCGCTGCGCGCCCAACCGCGCCCGGTCACGCGCCTGAACCGGCGCACGCTGGCCATCCTCGTCGGCGGTCTCTCGGTCGCTGTGCTCGGCGCGCTGATGTGGTCGCTGCAACCGCAGCGGCGCGGTGCAGGCGAGCAGACCGAGCTTTACAACGTCGATCGCGTCTCGAAGTCCGAAGGGTTGGACGCGCTGCCGGCGGACTACTCGAAGCTGCCGCCCCCCTTGGCGGCATCCGTGCCGGAGTTGGGGCCGCCGCTGCCAGGCGATCTTGGCCCGGCCATTGTGAAGTCGCAGCAGCCGGTGACGGCCGCCTACGCGGCCCCCGGCAACGACCCCAACGACGCGTTGCGCAAGGAAGCCGAAGCAGCAGCGGCATCGGCGGTGTTCTTCCGCTCTGGTTCGCAGAAGGCCGCGCCGGTGGCGCAGACACAGGTAGCCGCTGCGCCGGGCTTCACCGCCAATGCGGCCTTCGACCCGCTGGCGGCCGGGCCTGCGTCGACGGCGGCCCAGCCCGCCGACCCGACCGCCGTGCAGAACCGGCAAGACCAGAAAGAGGCATTCCAGAAAGCCGGAACCACGGAAGCCCGTGATTCCGGCAACCTGACGCTGCCGGCGTCGCCGTATCAGGTCATGGCCGGAACGGTGGTCGCCGGGGCGCTGGTGACGGGCATCAAGTCGGACTTGCCGGGCGATGTGATCGCCACAGTGACGGAGCCGGTCTATGACACGGCTACCGGCAAGTTCCTGCTGATCCCGCAGGGGTCACGCATCCTGGGCAAATACAACAGCCAGGTCAGCTACGGGCAGAGCCGCGTGCAAGTGGTGTGGAACCGGATCATCCTGCCCGACACGTCTTCGCTCAAGCTCGACAACTTGGCCGGCACCGATCCGGCCGGCTACGCCGGCTTGGAAGATGATGTGGATTGGCATTGGGATCGCGTCTTTGCCGGTGCGGCACTGACGACGCTACTGGGCATCGGTGCCGAACTGGCTGCGCCGGAGAACCGGCAGGACGGTGATCGCGTCATCATCGCCGGCCGCGATAGCGCCCAGGACAGCATCAATCAGGTCGGTCAGGAGATGACCCGGCGCAACCTCAACATCCAGCCCACCTTGACGGAGCGCCCCGGCTTGCCGGTTCGCATCATCGTCAACCGCGATCTGGTGCTGCGGCCGTACCAGCCACTTTTCTTCAACAGGGGGACTTCGCGATGACGACGCGCAAGCTACGGCTCGGGCCGCTGCCGAAAACGGAATCCACGAAGCTGACTTTTGCTTGCCCGGCCAGCCTGAAAGCCGACCTCGACCGCTACGCTACGCTGCACGCGCAGACCTACGGCGAGGCGGTCGATGCCACGGTGCTAATTCCGCACATGCTAGAAGCCTTCATGGTCGGAGATCGGGGATTCAGGAAGGGAGGCGCGGGCAAGGCCGCGCCGCCGAAGCCAAGCTGATGATGCCGGTTTCCGCTGGCGGCCATCCCTCAAACGCGCAGCCCAAGGCTGCGCGTTCTTCATTCTGGAGGACGGCGACCGATTGGGCTATGAAGACCAAACGCGGCTACCGCCTGCAGGCAACCGCCCCCGATGCAGCACGCTCGGGCTTTCTACCGCGAAGCTCCTATGTGGCTCCCAGCCCACAACGCCACAGCCCCGCAAGGCGGCCCGAAGTAGAGCCAAACCCGCACCCCATATAGACTTCCGGCCATCAGGCTGATTTCAACAATCGCTTGACTGCGGACATTTTTTATTACCTGCTCGCCGCAAAGGCACCCAAGGACACAGCCGAACCCCTACTGAAAAATCCATTCGAGCTGGGGCCGGCGCTGCGCTTCGCCGCGTTGCTCGTGCTAATTCTGCTTCTGGTCGAAGGAGCGCGACGTTGGCTGGGCGATGCCGGCATCTATATGGTGTCGCTGGTGGCGGGCTTGACCGATGTCGACGCAATCACCCTGACGCTGGCCAGCAATGCCCGCGACGGTTTAAGTCATGAGGTGGCGACACGCGGCATCGTTTTCGCGGCGCTGAGCAACAGCCTGGTCAAGGCCATGCTGATCGCTTTCATTGGCGGCCGCGAGCTTGCGATCCGTACCCTGCCAATCATGTTCGCCGGCTTGCTGACAGGCCTTGCCGTGCTGCTGTTGCGCTAACGCGGCCTAGTCGCCTGCCTCACTGAGCTCCTCGGCGCCAGCACGCTCCAGCCAATCACCAGGCAACCGCTTGCTGGCCCGTGCGCCAAGCGACTTCAATTGCTCGGCCCGCCCAACCAGATTGCCGCGCCCGTCGCTAAGCTTGTTACGCGCCGACAGATACGCTCGATCCACCTGCTGCAACCTGCTGCCGATCTCATCCAGATCCTGGATAAAGGCGACAAACTTGTCATAAAGCCCACCGGCCTTCTCAGCGATCTCCCGGGCGTTCTGACTTTGGCGCTCCTGCCGCCACAGGCTGTCGATCACCCTCAGCGTGGCCAGCAGCGTGGTCGGACTGACGATCACGATATGCCGGCCATAGGCTTCCTGGAACAAATCGGGATCGGCCTGCAGCGCTGCCGCGAAGGCCGCCTCGATCGGAACGAAGAGCAATACGAAGTCGAGGCTTTGCAGTCCGTCCAGGCGCTGATAGTCCTTGAGCGAGAGCCCCTTCAGGTGGCTGCGCAACGATTGCACATGCTGCTTGAGCGCCACCGCCCGGCTGCCTTCATCCTCGGCGCAGGTCAGCGCCTGGTAGGCCGTCAGACTGACCTTGGCATCCACCACCACTTGCTTGTCACCCGGCAAGTGGATCAGAACATCCGGCTGAAAGCGCTCGCCATCGGCACTTTTGAGGCTGACCTGAGTATGGTACTCACGGCCTTTTTCCAACCCGGCATGCTCCAGCACCTTCTCGAGTACCAGCTCACCCCAGTTGCCTTGCGTCTTCTGGCCCTGTAGCGCGCGGGTCAGGTTGGTGGCTTCGTCACCAAGGCGCTGATTCAACTGCTGCAGCCGCTCGAGCTCGCGCGCCAGGGAAAATCGCTCGCGCGCCTCGTTCTGGTAGCTTTCCTCGACCCGCTTTTCGAATGACTGGATGCGCTCTTTCAGCGGCTCGAGCAACTGCCCCAGTCGCTCATGGCTGGATTCGCTAAAACGCTGCTCCCGCTCGTCGAATATCTTGCCGGCGAGTTCGGCGAACTGCGCCCGCAGCTCGTCACGTGCAGCCTGCAGGTCCGCCAGGCGCTGCTGATGTGCGCTGTGCTGTTCGCGTAGCTCGGCTTCGAGCGCAGCATGCATGGCGCTCAACCGACGCAACTCTCCCTGCTGAGCGTCACGTTCGGCCTGCAGGTCAGCGATGATTTCAACATCTGTGGCACGTTGTGTGCGCTGCAATTCGGTCTCGCGGCGCAGGGCCGCCAATTCGGCCTGCTGCTCGGACTTGATGCCGCTCACCTCGGCGAGCTCGATTCGGCATCCTTCCAACTGGACCGCGAGCCCCTCATGGGCCAACGCTGCCTGCCTGAGCCGTTCATCGAGCATGGCCTGCTCGGTCTGACTGGTGGACAGACGGCGCTGCAGATAAACGCTCAGCGCAGCCAATGTCAGCACGCAGAGCGCCAGACCGATCAATAAATGAAGAGGATCAAAGGACATGAAAGGCTCCGGCGAAATTGCCGGGCAGTATAGCGAGCCACGGTTAGCCGGTCAGGCTGGAGGTCAGCGTTTGACCCGCTGAAGGACGCACGCTGCTTCGTCAGAACCCTGTGCCGCGGCCTGCTCGAGCCAGAGGCGCGCTTTGACGGGCTCGGAATGGTCAGGCTGGCAATACAGACGACCGAGCTCCAGCTGCGCCTGACAGTCACCGGCACGCGCGGCCTGACGCAACAGCTCGAAGCCGATGCGGCGGTCCCGCTGACTCTCGCACTCACAGCACAGCAGACGACCCAGTCGGCTCTGTGCTTCCACTACGCCCTCACGCGCCGGCTGCTTTAGCAGACGACCGGCAATTCGCTTCACGCCCTGACGATTGCCCAGGTGCTGGCTGTCGAGCAACCACAGCGCCATGCGCAGCGGCAAACGCGCCGATGGGGTGGGAGCAGTGAAGGTGGCGGGGGCCGAGGTACGCGTTCTCATGCACATCAGGGGGCTGGATGAATAAGGTCGCGCACTCTACTCCTTTTTTCCGAGAGTTAAAGTCTTGTCAAAAGCGAAAAAATTAGATCCGAATCACACCCGGCCAGTAATCCACAGAACCTGTGGATAAGTCAGTGGACAAACAGCAAACAAGTCTTCGAATCCCAGATGGCATGGGGGCTGCGCTTAAACTGGCGGTTTTTTCGCCAATGAAAAAAAGCTTTATTTATCAATTGGTTATTAACGATCTATGAAATCCAGCAAGTTGCGATAGTTTGTCATAAGCGCTTGACAGGCCCACATCGAAAATGTGCACAAGTTCAGCGCACCGTGCTCGAGACCGCCTGCAGCAAGGGCTGCAGCGGTACCAAACTGAACTTTTATGCAATGAAGTTGTCACGTTCGCACCTCGCTGGAGCACCGTCGCGCACGTCGGTTCTGCAGCTATGCTGTAGCCCTCGTTTTTCTGGAAGCGGCTATGACAAAAGCACCCAGTGTTCTGCTCCGACTGTCTCTCGGGCTGCTTGCCTTGTTGCTGCTGGCCGGCAGCGTCGCCTGGTATCAATGGACCACGTTCAAGCGCGAGCAGGGCATTGTGCAACTCGACTGGCAAGGCATGCGCGTGTCTTCTCAGGGACTAGCGGTACGGCAACTGATGTATGAGCAAGTCACGGGAAACGGTCTCCATCTGGCTTTAAAAGCCAGCGGCATAACCTTGGACATACCTTCATTTTTGCGGGTTTTACCTCTGCAATCACTGCAAATCGGCCATATTGAAATCGACCTGAAATCCTTGCCAGAGGCCCAGGCAAACCAGACCGATCCGGTGAATCTGCAGCAGTACCAGCAATGGACTGCATGGTTGCCGCAACGATTGAACATAGTCGATCTGCACCTGGCCCTGCCTTGCGCCAAAGGACGATGCGACGAACGGGGCTCGCTGCAGCTTCAACATGCTGGTGAGTCGTTGCTCCCCCTCGAGGGCCGCCTGACCGTGCATCGTAATGACCACAAGCTTTCTCTGCTCATCAGTGCGCAGCGACTAGATACCGAAAACACGCTGATCGAAGCCGATCTATTGATCGACGAGCAGCCGCGATTGGAGGCTCGTAACCAGCTCAGCCACGATATGCAGGCACTGCAGTGGAACGGCACGATGGCCATGGGTAGCCTGCCCGAGGCGCCCTGGTTGCTGGATTGGCTAGGCGAATGGACAAGCTACGAGCCTACCCCATTGCCAGAGCTGCCGGCCGACATGCGGATTGGCGCGGGCTGGGCGCTCTCTTTGCCGAAATCGGCCAGCGACTCGCTCGACTGGCCTAATGCAGCGGGCGATCTGCGCTTATCTGGGCACCTGCCGGCACCCTGGCCAGTGATTGGTCTTGGCGAGCTGCAAGGCGACATAGACTTGGCGGCTCATGGGCAGAATGGTCTGTGGCTGCCCACTGAACTGAGGGCCGATCTCAAGCTGCGCCCTGTTCCCGCGCTGGTCGCCGACCTGCCGCAACAGCTTCGACCCACGCAGCTGAGCATTAAAATCGTGCCCATCGACACTGATTCGGCATCGGGCCAGCTGCCGGTGCAGCTGCGGCTGGATGCTCAGGGCGGCGCACCGGCCAGCCTACAGGCACGTGTGCAACTGGCGACCACGCCCCCTTACGCGCTAGCCATCGAACAGGCACGCCTGCAGCTGCGTAGCGCCAGTCTGCAGCTGGATGCGTTATCCCTGCGCGGCCTTGACGCCGGGCTGGATTTCTCCGGCCATGCAGAGCTGGAGCGAGTAGATCTACAGCTGCTTAAAACCTCGCGAGTGACCCTGGCCAATCTGGCTATCGACGAGCTCGCCGCCAGCCAACTGCAGGTCAACCTTTCCCAGCCGCTACGCCTGCGGATCGAACGCAACGACGCAGAGCCAAGCACATGGCGCGCACAGGGGCCGCTGGACCTCCGCCTGGGGCGACTGGAGCACCCACAGCTGATCGCCCAGGGCTGGCGCTGGAATAGCCAGCTGGACATAGACACAGCGCGCCTGAGCGGAACCGGGCCGTTGAGCAACGACGCCGGACTAAGCGTGGCAACCAGCCTGAACAAGCCCTGGAACGGCGCGCTGCAGGTAAGCGGCAAGCTGCAGGAGATTTTCCTGCGTGCCGGTAACCCCATTGCCCGCAGCTTCACCGCCTGGCCGGCAGCCCTTGAGCTGAACAGCGGACGCCTACTGGCTGACGGCAGGTTTTCACTGCCGACTGGTAATGGAAGGCCGTCCGCCAACTTCACGCTGGAGGCCAGGGGGCTGGCGGGCATCGCCGACCGTACCGAGATCACCGGACTCGATGCGCGGCTTGCCGCCAGCCTGCAGCGCGATCGTCTTCAGCTGGACATCACCGAGCTACGCCTGGCGCAGCTCAACCCTGGTTTCACGTTCGGCCCGCTGTTGCTGCGTGGCAAGTACAGCGCCCCCATCGATAAGCCGGAGCAAGGCCAGCTGAACTGGCAGACCGCCGAAACCCAGATATTGGGCGGCCGGTTCTGGCTGGAGCCCGCCACCCTCGATTTGGCCGCGGCGCGGCAGCAGCTCGAGGCCCAGCTACAAGGCGTGCAGCTGGGTGATGTGCTGGCAGCCTATCCCACCGAGGGGCTCACCGGCAGCGGCATCATCGATGGCAGTTTCCAGGTTCATCGCAGCCCAACGGGACTCAGCATTGACCAAGGGAAACTCGCCGCGCGCGCGCCAGGCGGCGTTCTGCGTTTCCGCTCACCCAAAATCCAGGCACTCAGCCAGGCGAACCCTGCCATGAGAATCGTCGCGGAGGCGCTGCACGATTTTCATTATGATCTGCTAAGCAGTGACGTCCGCTATGATGAGAGCGGCAAGCTGAACCTCGGGCTACGCCTCAATGGCCGCAACCCCGCTTTGGAGGGCGGTCGACCGATCAACTTCGCAATCAACCTTGAAGAGGATATTCCGGCGCTACTGACCAGCTTGCAGCTGAGCGACCGGGTGAGCGAAACCATTCAACGGCGGGTGCAGGAACGCCTTCAGTAAGGCCCTGCAACCGCAAGCCGACACAGGAGAGACCGCCATGCGGTTGCGCCAATCGCTGACCATCCTGCTGCTGGCATTGTTCGCCAGCGCCTGTACGCCGCGGGTGGAACTGGCCGTGCCGAACGAGCCGATCAACATCAACCTGAACGTGAAGATCGAACACGAGATTTACATCCGCGTAGACAAGCAGCTCGACTCGATCATCAACCAAGACAGCGGCCTGTTCTGAGGAAGACGATGAAAACCTATCTGAAATTGGCAAGCGTGCTGCTTGCACTCACCCTTGCCCTACCCGCCGCAGCCATGACGCTCAACGAAGCCATGTCCGCATTGGGCGATGCCAAGGCCAGCGGCCTGCTTGGGGAAAGGCCCGACGGTTATCTCGGCGTAGTTCGCTCGAGCCAAAACGCCGAAGCCATCGCCAGCCAGATCAATCAGGCGCGCCGAGCCGAGTACCACCGCGTCGCCAAGCAGAACGGCATCAGCGTCAGCGACGTGGAAGCCATCGCCGGCAAGAAAGCCATCGAGAAGACGCCCTCGGGCCAGATCATTCAGCTCAACGGCAACTGGGTTCGCAAGTAACCGACGATGATGGCCGGGTCCGCCGGCCATCGCTCTTCGCGGCAGCGCCTACAGCAGCGTCAGAGCGTGTGCCCGGATCACCAGGCTCTCCTGCCGAAACCGGCGCTCCAGCTCGGCGCGATAATCTGCCCACCAGTCCTTGTCTAGATCATTGGCCATGACTTCGTAGACCACCGACTCGTCATGAACCGCGTTGTCGCCCTCTTCCAGCCAATAGCCACTCGCCGGGGCTCGCGAATAGGTGGTCAGGCCACCGAAACGCTCGATGAGCTCATCACGCACAGCACGGAAAGACGACTTCGGCAGCGCCTGCTGATCGTTGTCGTAAAGCGGTAGCAGCAACTGAATCAGGTACATGTCGGAGCTCCAATGAATGTTGCTCGACATATGACCGGTGCGGCACTAGATAGATGCCGCCAGCCGACGAATTCAGAACAAGCCGAGCTGCCCATCGACGAGCGACGCGAAGTCATCGCCCACGAAGGGCAGAATTGCATCCGCCACGGGCTGCAGTTGCCGCGTTACATAGTGGTCGTAGTCGACGGCCGATGACCGTGTTTCCAGCGGCTCGGGCCCGGCGACCGTCATCAGGTAGCTGATCCAGCCACCGTTCTGATACTGCCGAGGCCGCCCCTGACGGTCGTTGTAGTCATCCGCCAAACGCGCCGCACGCACATGGGGTGGCACATTGCGCTGGTAGTCATCGAGCCTGCGGCGCAAGCGCTTGCGATAGATCAGCAGCTCATCCAGCTCACCGGCCAGCGTGCGCCGTACGTAGTCGCGCACGTACTCCCCATGCGGCTGGCGGTGGAAGATGCGCTGGTAGAGCTCCTGCTGAAAGCGCTGGGCCAATGGCGACCAGTCGGTACGCACGGTTTCCAGCCCCTTGAAGACCATACCGTCGCTGCCATCGGGCCGGGTGATCAGTCCGGCATAACGTTTCTTGCTGCCCTCCTCCGCACCACGAATGGTCGGCATCAAAAAGCGCCGGAAATGGGTTTCGTATTGCAGCTCCAGCGCACTACCCAGCCCGTACTCGGACTGCAGATACACTCGCCACCAATCATTGATGTGCTGTACCAGCTGACGGCCGATCAGCGCCGCCTCGTCATCCGAATGCGCTTTGCGCAGCCAGACGAACGTGGAATCGGTATCGCCATAGATGACGGCATGCCCCTGCGCCTCGATCAGCTCCCGTGTGCGCCGCATGATCTCGTGACCGCGCAGGGTGATGGACGAGGCCAGGCGCGTATCGAAGAAACGGCAGCCACTGGAACCGAGCACGCCGTAGAAGGCATTCATGATGATTTTCAGCGCCTGCGACAACGGCTTGTTGTGCTCGCGTTTCGCCGTTTCGCGCCCCTCCCAGACGCGCTCCACGATTGCCGGCAGACAGTGCCTAGTCCGCGAGAAGCGCGCACCGCGGAAGCCGGGAATCGACTGTTCGTCATCCGGCTGGCGCAGCCCGTCGATCAACCCCACCGGGTCGATGAGAAAGGTTCGTATGATCGACGGATAGAGGCTCTTGTAATCGAGCACCAGTACTGATTCGTAAAGCCCCGGCTGCGAACTCATCACGAAGCCACCCGGGCTGGCCTCTGGCTGCCGCTCGCCAAGATTCGGCGCGACGAAGCCCTGGCGATGCATCAGCGGCAGGTACAGATGCTCGAAGGCCGCGACCGAACCGCCACTGCGATCGGCAGCCAGCCCGGTTACCGTGGCGCGCTCGAGAAGGAAGGTCAGCAGTTCGGTGCGGGCGAAGATGCGTGTTACCAGCTCGCAATCCTTGAGGTTGTAGCGCGCCAGAGCCGGTTTGTCCTCGGCGAACATGCGATCGATTTCCGCCATGCGCTGGTAAGGATTGTCGATCGCCTTGCCTTCACCCAGAAGGGTCTGGGCGACATTCTCCAGGCTAAAGGAGGGGAAGCTCCAGGTCGCCGAGCGAAGCGCCTCGATGCCGTCGATAATCAAGCGCCCAGCGGCCGCGGCGAAATAATGATTGCCGCGACCGCCGTGCTCGCGCCACTCCATCTCCTCGCCGCCACGCCCCAGGCGCAGCGGCACCTTGAGCCGCTGCGAATGCTCGTGCAGCACGCGCAGATCGAACTGCACCAGATTCCAGCCGATGACAGCATCCGGATCGTGTTCGACGAACCAGCCGTTCAGCCGCTCCAGCAACTGCGCACGCGTTTGGCAATATTCGAGCGGAAAACCCAGTGTGTCAGATTGTCCATTTTCCGGGCCGAGCATATAGACCTGGCGCTGGCCGCAGCCCTCCAGGGCAATGGAATAGAGATCGCCACGGGCGGTCGTTTCAATATCCAGCGAGACCAGCTTCAGCGCGGGCCGGTAGTCCGGCGCCGGCTTGAGCTGGGTATCGACCGCCGCCACGCCGTCGACAGCGCCCGCGAAACACACCGGTGCAGTGATGAAGCGCTCCATCAAATAGCGCTCGGGCGGACGAATATCCGACTCATACACATCGACCCCGGCATCACGCAACAGCCTCGCGCAGTCGAGCAAGCGTCGATACGAACGACAGTACAACCCCATCACCGGCCGATGACGGAAGTCACACAACTCCAACGGCCGCAACTCAGCATCCCGCTCGCGGCGCAACACGGCCTTAGCGAGCGAGCGCTGTTCTTCGGGGATAAAAGCGACCGAGTGCTGATGCGGCACCCGTACCTGCCGGGGCCCCACATCGGTGGCCAGCCAGAAACTGACTTCCGTGCCCTCATGCGTATCCCGCCAGTGCCGGGTCAGGATAAAGCCCTGCTGTAGTTGCGACAATCACCCACCCCGCCATTCGCGCGCAGCACAACAGCCACGCGGCTCATGTTTCGATCGACTGAGCTTTAAGCTAGTTATGGTAATAAGCGGCGTAGCGCCATGGCAGATCGCCTAGTTGTAAACCGGCAACCCGACGCAGAAACCGCCCCCGACGATTCAAGCGAATCAAGGAGCCAGGTGTAATAAGGCGAGATTTTCATTGAACGCCAACTGCACGCGCCGCCTCTCCCTGCAAAGCGCGGCGCGTAAGAGCCCGCCTGCCTCGTATGGCCGACATTGTACAGCGTTGATCCGTAGCGATCCGGCACGTCAAACTGCGTAGCACCGTCTTTGAGACCGGGCGAGAATCGTGCAAAGCAGGTGTCAATATTTAGAGCCTGATAATATGACACCATTTGCAAACAATTAACCCACGTTTTTGACCCTGCCCTAGGATTCCTTATGAGCAAGAACTTTTTGTACGCAAGAGTAAGTACAACGGATCAACACACCGAAAACCAAGTACTGGAAGTTGAGAAAGCCGGATTTTCTATCAAGCCCAGCCGCGTTATCTCAATGGGGTAAGGATGCATGGATAGCTCTCTCGGATAGGGCGCGAACAGTCGAGCTAGCGCCGTCATACGCCGACAATTGAGATGGTGGCGTTGACTTCGTCGCTTGAGGGCATGCCTCCACCCGCCGAAGATTCCCCGGCGAAAAACATCCAGCCGAGTCCGGGAGAGGCAAGCCTGTGATTCGGAAAATGGTCGCAGCGATGTGTTTGCAGCCAGGAACACCGAAATGAGCGAGACGTCAGGTCGATCTTGACTCTCTGTCCGCTTCAACATTAGCGAGGGCTGAAGTTAGCCGGAAATATAAGGCTGCTTCAGATCCTCCCTTGAGGAAGCAGCTCCCCAGTGGATTTGGAAAAACTTTTTGATTAGTCCCTAAAACTCGCAGTCCACATATTGTGGATCTGTGCGCCGCCCTCAACACCGAGCAGAGCCAACGAAGCATGGTGCGGCGAAGGTTTCCCCTTCGCTCTATTATGCTAAGTCACTCATCTACATGCCGTGCTCGTATGCAGAATCAAACAGAAAACTTGCCTGCCGCATTGGCTTCAACGCTTGCGCATAGCTCAGTAGCACCTTAACCGACCAATCAATTCGCTTAGCAAAATAGCAATTACGGCCACTAGTAATTTCCTTTATAACTTCATCTACTTTTTGAATATGAATGTGGTCGGGAATATGGCATAGCTTATTGTTTTTGTAGCCAGACGTCCTTAGCTCAACTATAGGCTGCGCTCCTCCTCTTGAGGAGGAGCATGAAACTATCAAATTCGGCTTATGGCCTACCTCTGACGGCTCACACAGCAACAAGAAGTTTTTTAACGTTGGCGGCACCATCCCCCCCCACTCAGGAGTCACAATGATGAACCCATCGCTATCCTTGAGTAGGCAGGATATGGGGTGCCATATGCTCTCCCACCTAGGCGTCCTGACCCAAAAACCTTCATCCCACAGTGGAATTTTTTCCTGGTTAAGATCAATTAATTGGACACTCTCTACAGCTGGATTCTCAGCACACAAATTATTAATATAATTAGAAATCTTTAATGAAGCGGAGGCTGGCCTATCACTACCACATATAATCAAAATTCTGGTGTTCATGAGATTCGCCTCATCATAATTAGCGAACATGGAAAATTAAAAGTTAGCGTTCGACATAAACAATTAATCAAATTCGCTAACGTATTTCTTAAATCGCTCCCCCGCGGAGAAATGAAAAGCCGGATTATCCAGATCACCTAACTTCGGCGCGATCATAGTCCGATAATTAGGAGAAACAAAGTACGCAAGTGTTGCTCTATTTGTTTTGATTGGCGCACGTACTCGATGAGGGGCAGCCCTATACACCCCTCCCGTCCATGCCTGCATCATTTCTCCGACAATAACAAGAAATGCGTCACCTGTTCGAGGAGCGGACTCCCACCCCCCCACTTTACGCTGAATTTCTAGGCCTGCTACATCATCCAATAGTAGTAACGTAAAGGCACTAGAATCAGTATGCGACTTTGGTTCCATGCGCACGCCATTTTCATCTGCTGGGTAATGCAGTAGTACCAGATTTGAAAGCGGGGAGCGGAAGTAATCTAGAAAAGCATGACTATCATGTCCAGCGGATACTGCAAATAGCCGCAGAAGCTGGTTCGATACATTTTCAGTCGCGCGCCAGTAGTCGGAAATCCTTTGCTTTATCTCTGGACTTCCCAGAGGCCATAAGTTCGGTGAGAGCATGCCGTCAGAAATTTTAACTTCCGGGTCATCGGGTTGCGTTTCCGCTCCAACCACGAAACCCTCGTACATCACAGAAGGCCCATCTCGTTCATCATCAGCAAAGGCCGTTTTCTCAATATACCCTCGGTAGCGACCATGTGGACGTTGCGCGCTCATCTTTTGCTCATGAGGTAGCACGAAAAAATCCCGCAAAGCTTGTCGCGCCTCACGAAGCACTTGCAAAGGAATTCCGTGCCCTTCTAACAAGAAGACCCCATCTTGGGAGCTCGCTTCGTAGAGCGCAGTGAGAATGCAATCGAGTCCTCCCCGAGAGAGCTCGAGCCCCTGGGAAAGATTGATTCGCTTCATTGGCTTACCCTTAAATAGTTAGTGTTGACGTAGCAGCAAGTATCCTGCCGGAATTAATACAACAATTGATGCAATAAATATTGAATAACCGCTAACGCCAAAGGCATCCATCGATAGACCAAGACCAAAGCTGCCCCCGAAGCTCCCAAAACTGTGCAGCATAACGAATACGGTGTTAGCAGATGCTAATTGAGCTCCTCTATAGCGCTTGCCCAGAACAGCCAGACACAATGCGTAAAAGGCATCTAGAAGAGCACCAAGCAAGAAAAGGATGGCTAGTAGATACAATGGATGGCCGAGTGTAGCTGGAAGCACAAGAACTAGAGAAATACAGAGAAGAGAGCTGAGTATTAACGCTATCCGCGGAGAAGCATAATCGGCCAGCATCCCAATGGGAATAATGAAAAGTAGCCTACCCAGCCCAACCATGAACAGGGCTGTAGTAACCAGATCAATATTGAACCCGGCCTTGAGGATATAAGCAGGTAACAATCCAGCTGGTGCTTGGTCAGTAAAACCAGCTACTAACCCAAGTATTAATATCATGGGAAAAGCAGCAATGATTAGCCGGAACCGTGGCGGTTCTTCTGCATCTAGCTCGGGTGGATTTTCCAAGAAAAAAACTGGTGCTGTGCCCAAAATAAGAATTACAGAGCAAAGAATAAACGGCGAGAATCCTTGATACCCAAAAAAATTAATCAGCAACGGTCCAACTGAGCCACCAAGAGCCAATGAAACGATATAAAGACTAGTCGTTAGACCGCGTCTCTCGTCACTAGCAACAGTATTCAACCAGGCTTCGCTGACTACCCAGAAATGGCCAAAGGCTAAACCGAGCAAGAACTGGAACAGCATCCAGATAACGGGATTATTGGAAATAGAAAACAGCAAGATTAGGCAACCGGTGAGTACTAACCCTGATACCAATGATGGCTTAACTCCAAACTTGTAGATGATCTTTGGGTATAACGGACCACCGACTATAATTGCCAGTGACCACACACTTACTACTACCCCAATCATGGCGCTGCTCTGCCCGGCTTGCTCCATGCGGATACTCAAGACCGGCTGTAGTAGACCAAATGCCATAGCTGCAGAAAAATTGCAGAGCATAATGACTACAAGGGTAGAAATATTTTTTCTCTCACCCACCATCGCCACCATACATCACCTTTGAGATCTAGTCCTTCAAGCAGGCATTGGTTCGCGTACGAGGACTACTGACCCGAATATACGCACCATCGGGATCAATCACCCGAAAGTCAGTTTTCCCCCAAGGTTGATCAGTCAACTTTTCAAAAATTGGATATCCACTGGAGAGTGCTTGTGAGTAAATGCTCTGTATGTCTGTAGTCTCGAAGCAAAATTCAACTCCACCCGCAATACTTCTAGTGCGTTGGACTTTTAAATACTCCGGCATATCCTCCCTAGGGCAGATATGAATTTTCGCATCGTTCTTCTGCAAAACGATGAAATCATCCTGCTCCCGCACGACCTCAAGACCAATAATATCGCAGTAAAATACTTTAGATTTTAGCATGTCATCTACGTAGATTTCCCAGAAAGAGACCATCGGAGATTCCCACCCTTGGTTAATTTAAAGTATCAAATAAAAATAGCCAGATATGAAAAGGCACCCGGGCCCTCATAGAAATTTTCAGTGAGGGCCTGAACGTGCCGGGACGCGCATTTGCATCTAGCAGATGAGCCTCTCAATCCGTTTTATATGCACCTAACTGTGCAGGAACCTCTGATCCCAAGCCTAAATTCTTGTCCCCACAGGAATGCAGAGTTGTTCTTTGCCTGCCCGGCTCCAGATGCGTATGGTTCCATCCCACCCGCCACTGGCTAAGCGCTCATCATCCAGCCATGCTAGACAGGAAACGCCTGGCTTATCGTGCCCAATCGCAATGCAGGTCGATGCGTCATCATGGATAGTCACAGTACTGTCGTAGCTAGCAGTCGCATAAGCCGTACCACTAGGGTTCCAGCTTACTGATTTAATTGAACGGCTATGAGCTGTTTGCTCATCAAGCAATTCAAAGTCTCGACTCCACTTACGTACAGCCTGATCACGTCCTACGGTGATCAATTGCCGAGCCTCAGCAGACCAAGATAGGCTATTCACTAGATAAAGCCCAACTATGTGATTGGTGATACATCCGTCCCTCACACTAACGGTCAGTAAATTGCCGTCCGCACCTCCGACAACTACAAAGTCTTCACCATCTAAAAAGCTAATAGTCTTGGCGGTATCTGGACCTTGCAAGTTTACCATAATCGTATTGGTGATGCTGTCATAGACACGCACCAGACCATTGTAACTACCAACAGCAATCTTGGTCCCCGCAGGGCTAAAGGCGCAGCAAACAGTGGGAGAACCGTCACCAAAAAGCTTATCAATGATGCGATGGGTTTTAGAATCGATAATCAAAGTCTCACCACTCTGACAGCCCACACCAATCAAGCTCGTCATGTCAGATGTAGCAATAGCGTTAATCATCACTCTTAGATCAAGACTCTCTTCCAGGCGCCCTAATTCATATGTATAAACAACTCCGCTATCGCCTCCACAAATGAGTCTGCCGCAGAGGACTGCAAGAGCGTTGAGCCCATATGTTGGTGCCGCCTCGGGGGCCAGCAATTCCCCGCGTCGCATGCACCAAATTTGAGGAGCACCTCCCAGCGAACTGGAAGCTAAAATATGTTCATCTAGGGGGTTAAAAGCTAGGCTACGTGACCAACCCAATTTTCCGTAGTTGGCGATCTGGACCCGCATGGTTTCCTTCAGATCGGGAAGCGACATAATCACCATCTCGCCATCATAGGCGGTACTCACTAATTTTCGGTCTCGTGAGCTTACACACACCGCCTTGATCGCGCTCGTGTGCGGTTTGATTGTAGTCAAGTTGAATACCGGCCCAGGCAGGATAGTGAGGCGGACTAGGCTACCGTCATCCAGACCAAGGAATGCTGAGTGCTCAATTTCATCAGCCGCGCAAGTTTCAATGGCGCCATGTACATTGTCGCTCCATAGTACTTGGCCGGTTAGGTCGTAGACTTTCAGATAGCCTTGATCGTCTCCAGCAATGATCCATGAACCAATAAAGCCGATAGCATCAATGCAATCTGAAGGCGAGGAACATGTCCCTCCCGACTGTGACCACACTAGCGCACCTGTAGATTCATACAGCCAGACCTTCCCTTCTTCTCCACCCAACGCAATAAAGCCCCCGTCAGATGACAGGCTAAGCACATTCAAATCATCTTCATGACCTGTAACAATGATATTCTTAAGCGCTCCAGATTGCGTGTCCCACACACGAACTGAACGGTCTGCACTCGCTGAGAAGAGTGTATTTCCGAATACACGAATGCTATTTATTAGCTCATCATGTCTAGCAACCCATTTAGGTGTACGCAGATCAGAGTCCCAAGCCACGATGAGGCCGTCGTACCCGCCACTATATAAGTTACCGTGTTCGTCATAGGCTAGCGAGGTGATAGGAGAAGTATGCATAGGGTCTATCCTTGAGAGAGGTTATGCCCGAGTAGCAATGAGCGTGAAATCTTCGTTGTCCCATCCACAGGCTTCTAATCGAACTGAACACCCGTAATGTTCGAGGATATGAGATATCCAGGGAATGCTGTGCAACTGTCCCTTGCTGTTGTTCACCATCAAGTAAAATGAAAACAGTGCCGAGTCGTGAGGCATGTAACCGTTTGCTTTTAATATCTGGTCAATCACAATAAGCGTGCCGTTTGGCCGGAGCATTTCGACAGACTTCACAAGAATTCTTTCGGCTTGGTCAGGGTTGAAATGGTGTAGCACATGATTAATCATCACAACATCAGCAAGGGTACTGCATTGGTATAAATCAACATATAAATCGCAGACCTTGAAGCTGGCCTGGTCAGAAACGCTATGACGTTTAAAATTATGCTCTGCCTCTTGACGGGCTGACTCTAAATCCCATACTTCCCCCCGTAAGTTACGGTGCTCCTTGCACAGAGTGGCAATATGCAAGCCATGTCCCCCACCCAAATCGACAACTAACTTTGCCTGATTCCAGACTTCTAGATCAGTAAGCGCTTTGACGTTTCCATCACATACTTGGGACATGGCAGCTTGGAATAGAGCCGTAAATCCATCGTTTTCTATGCTACCGAGTAGCTGTTGACCTTCAACATGCCCGTCTTGGGACATTATTTCTGGAAGTCTTTTCCACACATCCCACTGCCGCCGTAATACCTCGACATAGCTACCAATATAATGGCTGCTACCGACTACTAATCTTTTACGAACACTTGCTGTGTCTTGGTAAAGATGCTCGCTCTTTAAAGCAAGCCCCAGTGCACACAGTGCGTTCAGCAGAACGTTAGCTTTCCTTTCTACCCAATTAAACTTACTCGCAACATCACTTGCGCTTCTCGGCGTGACAAGGTAATCAAAAAGCCCTACCCGGTGTGCAAAATGCAGAAGAGCGGCATCACGATGGATCTCTGCCATAGCGAAAATCGCATCCTCGGAAACTCCTTGATCGATTTTTCTGTCCATCCTGTTCTCACTCCAAAGAAGTTCAATTAGGTATTTTCTGCGAGCCCGACCAGTTTATGTCCACTTAAGTACTTAGTGAAGAGGTACTTTTTGTTGAATTTATTTATATGTGTTTTTGTCGAAATACGCTGAACGACGTCGATACCATGCGCGGTAAGCTGAGCAGCTTTGTCCGGGTTATTAGATAGCAGCAGAATCCGAAGGATACCCATAGCTTTAAGCATCCCTGCAGCGACGTCATACTCTCTAGCATCTTGAGGAAACCCAATACGCTGATTAGCGGCAAAAGTATCAAGCCCCTCATTTTGCTGTAAGGCGTAAGCTTCAAGCTTGTTATAAAGACCTATACCTCGCCCCTCTTGACGCAAATACAAGAGCACACCACCGAGCCTTTCAAGTGTTGAGATTGACTCATGCAATTGAGCCTGACAATCGCAAAGAAAAGAGCCGAATATATCTCCAGTCAGGCACTCGGAATGCAGTCTTACCAAGACCGGCTCATTTAGTGACGGCTCGCCAAAGGTAACTGCGAGATGTTCTTTTTTATCGACAACCCCATCAAAAGCAGTAAATAGTTTGGGCTTTTCGTCTTGGCGTATCCTCCCTATAGGATTGAATGGAATCATCGTTGTGGAGCGCACGCGCACCTCATCTGCTCTAGTACTCTCGCGTTTCATCATCGCCCTCTGATTCAGACCAAACTTGAGTTAAAGTTCCATTGGATGCCAAGCGCCTGGCGCAGCTGTTAGGTAAGCCGTTACGTCATGAATAAATTCATCCTGAGTTAGTGAACTGGTTCCACCTGATTTCACTGCCAAGACGGGGGCAACATATTGAACGCCGTCGTACTCCCAAACTGCTTGATCCTGCTCTGTCAGCCAAACGCAAAGCGGAGCGAGGTCCTGGCGTGGTCTAACATCTCGGCTCACAAATTGAATCCAACTTTCATATCTCTGTATCAAGCGATAGTGTTCACCCATCATTATTGCGACCGTGGCTCCTTTAGCGACACGGTGGATCGCGAATGCGTCAAACCCTAGATATGAGGTGTCTCCATCGAGAAGATGTGCTTTTTGACTGCGTATAATGGTCAGATCGAGTTCGGGGCGTTCAGTAACTTCCACGCTGCTATCACTGAGCAGCGCCATTGATCGTGCATAGAGTAACTCGCCATCCTGCCAGCAATCTTTGAGGCGATTGGGGTGAAGAACAATTTCACCTAAACGTGGCAGTAGATTATCGAACACAAGGGAATGGCGATCACTCATCGCAACGCCCTTGAAGTCAGTCCCCATGGGGGACCGACTTTCATCGACCCAGAACTCCAACGCCCGAGCCAGCTTCCGAACTTCGTCATTGTGTGAGGACTCAAAATCCCCTGCGAAAGCCAACTCTATCCAGAACGAGGGATTGGAAAGCACAATTTCCGGAGAGCTAAACGCATACACCGAAATCAGTGCATCTACGTCGTAGTGAGACGCCGTTACCCAGGGCGCTAGAGATAGACCTTGCGACATAGAAAGGTATTTAATAGCCATCTCTGCGGATGTATCCGCACGATACTCTGGACTGCAGTAGACTGATGGCCAGTGAGAAAGCGTTAATACTGTTCCATCCCGTGGCGCTGAGTCGACTACAATATTGGCATCGGCCCAATCTGAGTAATATGGCCTGTAAGCAGTCATCATCCGTCAGCCCTCAAACACTGATTGGTAAATAAGTTCGATTCTTCGGTCCACACCCCGTCCGACCTGCACACGGCTGAGAGCAGCGCGACGATAGTCGTGAGCATCATGTGCTACAGCACCAGCCCCACCAACCACGGTGGCCAAATCAAAAACTGCGGAAAAATCCGGGCTTTTAATTGAGATCACTCGCCCTCCAACATGTCGCCATAAATATTTTCGCAATTGCTCGATGAGGTCAGCATCGACTCGAACAGGCGATCCGTTATCAACCTTTAAATAGGTATGTTGCATTTCTTACTCCGGACTATAGATTTCAATGGTCAGACCATCAGGGTCCTGAAAGTAGACGGCAACACGATCGCTGTCAGGCTCGACATAAATCCCTGCTTCGGGATTGTTTCCTTTAATTAGAGAAATCCCGTGTCTTCGCAAATGCTCAGCCCAGGCAAAGACGTTCTCTCGAGTTGTACGCAGGCCGAAGTGCACTCGTTCGTCAATACCGCTCCAGTTTTCATCCTGCTCAATGTAGAAATCAAAACCATTGAACTCTGCAACTATTTTAGTTTCTGACAAATGGTACACATAACTAAATCCTAGAATAGTCCTATAAAACCCCCAAGATTCCTCTAAATTCTTTACAAGAATATTTAGATGGCAGATTTTTGTCTGCATGGCCATATCAGCAAAAAAAGCAGTATCCATATAATTTTCTCTGAGTTGACGAGCGCATTTCACTACCCCCAATTTTTTGGCAAGAAAACTGCGCCCACGTGATCAGAACTTCAGCTACCCCTGGAGATTGTCTGAAGTAATCCTGTATTTCCGGCCAACTTCAACCCCCGCCGATTTTAAAGCGGCGACTCGACCAAAAGCGATCAATTCATCCGCACATTTCTGCGCTTTTATCCGCCGCAATTACCTCGCAGCAGCCATTTCCTACATTACAGGCGCACCTCTCCCGTATTTGCCATTCACAAATAGTTATTTACAATTAGTCCAGGATATTTCAGTGCAACTAAAAACTATCTAGCTATAAACGACTTCGTTTACTTACGTGATCTGATTGAGTTCCATTGTTAAAGGTGGGAGCGCTATACATCAAAAGGAAAAAATGCACAGGTGTCATGAGTTTTACTCATGCATGGCCTATCGCTACTATAGAAACTCTGAAGAAGACTTCCTGATTTGGCAAAATGCCCAGACTGTCCACACGCCCGAGTTTCCGATGAAGCAGATGACCTTTGCTGACGCCGAGTACGCCGGTAAGCGCAAGCAGACCCGCAAGGAATTGTTCCTGATCGAGATGGATCGGGTTGTGCCATGGAAGGGTTTGATTGCCTTGATCGAGCCGCACTACCCAAAGGGAGAAGGCGGCCGACCAGCCTATCCGCTGATGGCGATGCTGCGTGTCCAATGGCTGGAAGGGAAGCACTGGCGAAAAGACCCGGCCAACCGAGTCGTCTACAACAGAAGGGAGATTGAGGCATGGATGGGGGGCCAGTTATAAAGCTACCGCCCGGCGTGGAGATCAACGGGAAGCAACTGCGCATCTCGTTCATGCTCCACGGCCAGCGGTGCCGGGAGCCGCTGCCAGGCGTATCGAAGATCAACAAGGCGTCGATCGCCTACGCCGACAACAAGCGCCGCACGATACTGGCCGAGATCAAGGAGGGGCGATTCGACTACGCGGCGCATTTCCCGGAATCGCCGCGAGCAGTGTTCTTCTCTGGATCGGGCGGACCCAACACTAGGCGGACGGTCAAGGAAGGGATCGACCGCTGGCTTGAGGTGATGCGGGCACGCAAGGCCGAGAGCACGGTGATCAACTACGCCAGCAAGGCCAGGCGAGTCGATGAGAAATTCGGCAAGCGCCGGATCGTGGACATCAGCAAGAGCGATCTCGAGTTGTTCCAGGCGCAGCTTCTGAAATCCGGCCTGGCACCGAAGACCGTCAATGATGTGTTCACCGTGGTTCGTGGCGTTTGGGCCGATGCGTTCGGCGACGGGATCTTGAAGGCGAACCCGCTGGACCGGATCACCAACGTCGATACGGACAGCGAGATTGAGCACGCCGACCCGTTCAGCCGCGAGGAAATCGAGCAGATCGCCAAGGCCGACCCGGAGCGGATGACCGACGTGCGGATGGTCCTATTCAACTGCTGGGCCGGGCTGAGCCTGTCAGAGATCGTGGCGCTGGCGATTGAAGACCTGGACCTTGATGCGGGAATCGTCAATGTGCGGCGCGCCCTGGTCGTGGGCGACTACAAGGTGCCGAAGGAGCGCAGCCGCACACGAACGGTCGAACTGATCGACCCGGCGCTTGAGCTGCTGCGGCAGGTACTGGAAGACGCCAAAGGATCGGAGCCGATCAAGATCGAGGTGGTCCAGCGCGACAACGTGACGAGAAGGAAGGAGACGATCACACCACTGTTTCGCAACTCAGCAAGTGGCGTCGTCTGGAATGGCAAGACCGTGAGCAAGTGGTTCACGGCGCATCTGAAGAAAGCTGGCGTCCGCCATCGTGGCGCCAATCAGTGTCGGCACACGTTTGCCAGCCAAGCCCTATCGAGCTATGTCCCGGTCGAGTGGGTAGCCCGGCAGCTTGGGCACACCGACACAACTATGGTGAAGAAGCACTACGGCCGATGGATACCGACAGACACCAAAAGCATGGCTGGCATCGTATCTGAAATGATGGGGTTCAGGACGGCGCAAAGCGGCGCTGAACGGCCTTGAATGTGCCGTTTTTGTCCTAAATTTGTCCTAAACGGAGCGCCGAAAACTGAGAAGCCCCGCTGCAGGCTTAGTGCGGCGGGGCTTCCAGTGTTTCAAATAGTGGCGGAGAGATAGGGATTTGAACCCTAGGTACCCGCGAGGGTACAACGGATTTCGAATCCGTCCCGTTCGGCCACTCCGGCATCTCTCCAGCGGCGCGCATCATAGCAGCTGGAGCAGGTTTGTCGAACCCCAACTGCGCAGATTTTTACCGTTTTTCAGCCTCTTGCAGTTTCCACTACCAGACTCCGGCAAATCTGGTCAGGCGGTCAGGCGGGTAAGTGCCTCGCGGTACTTGTCAGCGGTTTTCTGCGCGACATCTGCCGGTACGGCAGGCGCTGGAGGCTGCTTGTTCCAGCCGGTGGACTCCAGCCAATCGCGAACGAACTGCTTGTCGAAGCTCGGCGGGTTCTTGCCTTCTTCGTAGCTATCGGCCGGCCAGAAACGGCTGGAGTCGGGTGTCAGCACTTCATCCATCAGGGTCAGGGTGCCATCTTCATCGAGCCCGAATTCGAACTTGGTATCGGCGATGATGATGCCGCGGGTGGCCGCGTACTCGACCGCAGCGCTGTAGAGTGCGATGGAAACGTCTCGCACCTGGGCGGCCAGCTCGCTACCGATAATGGCTTCGCATTGCTCGAACGAGATGTTCTCGTCGTGATCGCCTACAGCGGCCTTGGTCGAGGGCGTGAAGATCGGCTGCGGCAGCTTGGCAGCTTCTTTCAGGCCGGCTGGCAACTGGATACCGCAGACGGTGCCGCTCTTCTGGTATTCCTTCCAGCCAGAGCCAACGATGTAGCCACGAACGATGGCCTCCACTGCTACGGGCTTGAGGCGCTTGGCGACCACGGCCCGCCCCTCTACGAGAGGCAACTCGGCGGCCGGCACCACGTCTTCGACCTTGTCTCCGGTGAAGTGGTTAGGGATCAGGCCGTTGAGCTTTTCGAACCAGAAGTTGGAGATGGCGGTGAGGATCTTGCCCTTCTCCGGAATCGGCTCGGCAAGAATGACGTCGAACGCCGAAAGGCGATCGGTGGCGACCATGAGCATGCGTTTGTCGTCGATCTCGTAGAGATCACGAACCTTGCCCGAATAGATCTTCTTCAGGCTGAGGGCGTTGGGAGTGGTCATACGAAACTTCCGCAGTTGGCAGGTCAGCAGAAACGAAACAGGCGAAACCATGAGGTTTCGCCTATCCGTGTCGTGTTACAGGGCAGCTTGCGCTTAACCCAGGTTGTCCTTGATCTGACTGAGCACCCGGCGTGCGACGTCCGCCGGTGCAACGCTGTCGATGCTCTTGTCGAGCGTCACCTGGACGCCATTACCGACACGTGTCAGGCGCAGCTGGTAGCGCTCGGCCCGTGCTTCGATCTCGTCCTTATCAGGCGAACCACCGAACAGGCGGCTGAAGAACCCTGGCTTGTCATCCGGGTCGTTGGCGCGCTCGCTGAGGTTCACGTAGTAAACACCGAGGCTGCGATCAAGATCGTCGACTCGCACGTCCGCTGCTTGAAGCGCACGACCGATACTGGACCAGGCGCGGTCGAAGTCGCTGTCCAGCTGCAGCAGTGGGTTGCCGCTACCGTCTTCGGTCAGGTTTACACGGCTCGGGGCATCGAAGTCCCGCTCGGCCAGCAGCGATACGGAGCCACCTTGGCGGGCGCTACGGTTCAGGCTGACCTGCAGCTCGTCGAGCAGTACCCGGTCGAGCTCCTTGTTGGCTGAGGTTTCCGGCCAGGCAACGTCGGTGCTGCTACCGGCTGGACGCTTGACGCTAACGACGAAGATCTCGCTGGTGTTGCGCTGCACGCCGGGCTCGACACGAACACGTACACGCGTTTCGCCGTCCTGAATGCCCAGGTTGCGCACCAGCGCTTCGTCCAACTGAGAAGCGGTCTGCCAGGCAGTGGCGAACTCGCCAGTCTGGCGGCGTTCGTCAGCGATGCTGAAGCCCTTGTCGGTGAAGAACTGGCGCGCGGCGATCCATACCTGCGATGGCGCGTACTGCGCTACCAGCCAGCGGGAATCCCCTGACGACTGCACGCTGAAATTGCTGACGTCCGCTGCCACCTGAAGGCGCTGGGGACGTGGCACTTCGTATTTGCCGGTGCTGGTGCTGTCGGCAACCTGGCGCGGTACCGGCAGCAGTGGGTCGAGCGGGCGGGTCTCGCCATCGATTGCCACCTGCATCGGCGCGGTCTGGCGCGCCGAAAGGTAGTCGCTACCGCGGTCGCGGAAGTATCCATCGTCGCCCCACAGCCAGCCGCAGCCACTGGTTGCAGAGATCATCAGGGCAAGGGTCGAGAGTCCGGCCAGTCGCTTCATGCGTATTCCTTTGTTATTAAGCCAGTACGCCGGTTTGGCGCATTGCCTGGCGTAGCGGTTCCTGGAAGCCCTGACTCAGCCAGGTCAGCGGCAGACGGATGCCATTGCCCATCAGGCCCATCTCGTGCAATGCCCACTTGACCGGGATTGGGTTGGCTTCCAGAAACAGAGCGCGATGCAGTGGCATCAAACGCTCGTTGATCGCACGGGCAGTGTCGGCATCACCCGCCATTGCCGCGGCGCAGAGGTCGCTCATGGCGCGCGGCGCCACGTTCGCTGTCACGGAGATATTGCCCTTGCCGCCCATCAGCATGAGTTCGACGGCGGTGGGATCATCGCCCGAATAGACGAGAAAATCCTTGCTGACGCGATCCAGGACTTCCTGGCCGCGCTTGAGATCGCCCGTGGCTTCTTTGATACCGATGATGTTGGATATCTTGGACAGGCGCTCGACGGTATCCGGCAGCATGTCGCACACCGTACGACCAGGCACGTTGTAGAGGATCTGCGGGATCGCTACTGCTTCCGCAATGTGCTTGAAGTGCAGATACAGGCCTTCCTGGGTTGGCTTGTTGTAGTACGGGGTCACGAGCAGGCAGGCGTCTGCGCCAGCGGTCTTGGCGTTCTCGGTCAGCTCGACGGCTTCGCTGGTGGAGTTGGCGCCCGTACCGGCGATGACCGGAATCCGGCCATTGACCTGGTCGACGACGCGCCGGATCACTTCGATGTGCTCGGCGACGCTAAGCGTGGCCGACTCACCGGTAGTCCCGACAGCAACGATTGCATTGGTGCCTTCCTGCAAGTGGAAGTCCACCAGTTTGCTCAGGCTGTCCCAGTCCAGACCGCCCTGCGCATCCATGGGCGTGACCAGCGCCACCATACTGCCCGCAATCATGCAACCACTCCTGCCGGAATAATAAAAAGAGGCGTAATGGTACAAGGCTCCCCAGCGCTTTGCGAGTAGCCTGAAGCACGCTGCACAAAGCCGATGGGGACCAGGCGCCGAGCCCTCGCCACGGGGGCCATTTGGCAGTGCGCATTCCCTCTGCCCTCCGTTTTCGCTACCCTTAGCCGTTTTCGGCTTGGCTGGCCGACCGATTCACCACCGCCAGGAATGCTGCATGTCCACCCCCCCTCTACCCCGCGAACAATTTCTCGTCATCAGCGCGCTCGGCGCCAACCCGATGGAGCTGACCAACGTGCTCTGCCGGGCCGCCAACGAGAATCGCTGCGCGGTTGTCAGCACGCGGCTGACCCGCCACGGCGAATGCAGTGCGCTGGTTCTGGAAGTCACTGGCAGCTGGGACGCATTGGCCCGGATGGAAACGACCCTGCCGGGGCTTGCAAAGAAGCACGCCTTCACCGCCAACGTGGTGCGCAGCGAGGCGCTGGAAAACCGCCCGCAGGCACTGCCCTACGTCGCTTATGTGAGCGCCGCCTTTCGTCCCGACATCCTCAATGAGCTGTGCCAGTTCTTCATCGACCATCGCGTCGAACTGGAGAGCCTGACCTGCGATACCTATCAGGCACCGCAGACCGGCGGGACCATGCTTAACGCCACACTGACCGTCACGCTTCCAGCCGGCACCCAGATCAGCTGGCTACGCGACCAGTTCCTCGATTTTGCTGATGCGCTCAACCTCGATGCACTGATCGAGCCTTGGCGCCCGCAGAATCCTTAAGACCAGTATCAGGAGCCAACATGGCCGTTGAAATCGACCGTCCCGTTCCTTCCTTCCAGGCCCAGGCCACGAGCGGTCAATTGATCGATCTCGAGTCGCTGGCTGGCAAACAGGTGGTGCTGTACTTCTACCCGAAGGACAACACGCCCGGCTGCACGACCGAGGGACAAGGTTTTCGCGATCAACATGGGGCGTTTCTCGCAGCGAACACGCTGGTGTTTGGCGTATCCCGCGACAGCCTTAAGACTCACGAGAACTTCCGCGCCAAACAGAGCTTCCCATTTGAGCTGATAAGCGACAAGGACGAGCAACTCTGCCAGCTTTTCGACGTCATCAAGCTGAAGAAGCTGTATGGCAAGGAGTATCTCGGCGTGGACCGAAGCACCTTCCTCATCGACCGCAATGGCGTACTGCGGCAGCAGTGGCGCTCAGTGAAAGTGCCCGGCCATGTGGACGCAGTGCTCCAAGCTGCTCAGGCGTTGAACGAAGCATAAAAAGGCTGGCACTGAGCCAGCCTTTTGCACCTCATTCGCTGGGGGGCACTACCACCGCAGCCGGCCCGCGCGGCCAAGCGTAGAGAACGGCCTTGAACAGCGTGGCCAGAGGGATTGCGAAGAAAACACCCCAGAAGCCCCAGAGGCCACCGAAAAGCAGCACCGCACAGATGATCGCAACCGGGTGCAGGTTCACCGCCTCAGAGAACAGCAACGGCACCAGCACGTTGCCGTCCAGGGTCTGGATGATCGCGTAAGCCACCATCAAATAGAAGAACTGGTCACCCAGCCCCCACTGGAATATCCCGATCAGCGCGATCGGTATGGTAACGACAGTGGCGCCGATATAGGGCACCACAACCGACACCCCCACCAGCATCGCCATCAGCGCCGCGTAGTTGAGCCCCAGAGCGGCGAAGACCACATACGACACCACCGCACAGATCAGGATCTCGATCACCTTGCCGCGGATGTAGTTAGCGATCTGCAGATTCATTTCCTGGGAGACCTGCGTGATCAGGCCCCGCTCGCGTGGCAGATAGCCCTTGATCCAGTCACTGATCTGTTGGCGGTCCTTGAGGAAGAAGAACACCAGAATGGGCACCAGTACCAGGTAGATCATCAGCCCGATCAGCAACGGGAGACTGGACAACGACGATGTCAGCACGAGTTGACCGTAACGCCCGATCTCACCACGCATGAAGTCGATGCCACGCAGCACCTGTTCGTCCGTGACCAGTTGCGGGTAGCGCTCAGGCAGCAACAACAGCAGCGATTGCCATTCAACCAGCATGCGTGGCAGCTCATTGAACAGCGTCAGCACCTGCTGCCAGAGCAGCGGCACGATGAACAGCAGGCAAATAACAAGCACACCGATGAACATCAGGAACACTAGCCAGACCGCCAGCGAATGCGGCACGCGCAGGCGCTCCAGAGCAGCTACGAGCCCCTGCATCAGGAAGGCCAGCACCAGACCGGCCAAGACCGGCGCGAGCATCTTGCCCAGCGTTAGCACGGCCGCAAATGCAAGAAACAGCAGAACCGCGAGAACGACCGCCTCCTCATCAGAGAAGTAACGCTGCATCCAACCGCGTAATACCTTGATCATGTAATTCCTCGAAGCAAAATCGTCAGGCCTTGCGCAGCCAATAGCGATAGAGACCGTTCTCGACCTCCTCATGCAACAGCGCATGGCCGGCCAGCTTGGCGAAACTGCGGAAATCCCTTTGCGAACCCGGATCGCTGGCAACGACCTTCAGTACCGCACCGCTGGCCAGCCGGTTAAGTTCCAATTTGGCCTTGAGCAAGGGCATCGGACACTCGAGCCCGACAGCATCCAGTTCGGCATCGCACTCGAGCGACTGCGGTCGTGCTTCAGTCATGGTTCGCCTCCACAGAAAAGCCTCGCAGCATACCTAGCACAGCGGGGCTCTGGCCAGCTGGCTAAGGTCAAGGCTACAGTAGCCGTTCTCACTTCAATGAGCCTGTCTGGATGAAACTGCTGCGCCCTGCTCTCCTCACGCTCACCTGCCTGCTCGTCCAACCCGTGTGGGCCAACGATCTGCCTTCCCTAGGCGATGCCAGCTCCGGCATCGTCTCGCCGGAGCAGGAACACCAACTCGGCCGCGCATGGCTCAGCCTGCTACGTGGACAGGTCAGGCAGCTTTCAGATCCGCAACTCAAGGACTACGTCGAAAGCAGCGTGTACCGCCTTGCCGAAACCAGTCAGCTGCAGGATCGCCGCCTGGAATTCGTACTGCTGGACAGTCCTCAGCTGAACGCCTTTGCCGCTCCCGGAGGAATTATCGGCGTCAATGGCGGCCTGTTCATCCATGCACAAACCGAGGCCGAATACGCCTCGGTGATGGCACACGAATTGGCGCACCTTTCGCAACGCCACTTTGCCCGAGGCCTTGAAGCGCAGCAGCGCATGCAGCTGCCGATGATGGCAGCCATGCTGGCCGGCGTCGTAGCCGCAGCGGCCGGCGCAGGGGACGCTGGAATCGCCGCCATCGTTTCTACTCAAGCAGCAGCGATTCAGGCTCAGCGCCGATTTTCCCGGCAGAACGAACAGGAAGCCGACCGTATCGGCATCGTCAACTTGGAGCGGGCCGGATTCGACCCTCGCGCAATGCCTTCAATGTTCGGCCGCCTGATGCGGCAATATCGCTACGACCAAAAGCCCCCGGAGTTTCTGCTGACGCACCCGGTCAGCGAATCGCGCATCGCCGACACAACGAACCGAGCGGAGCAATACCCACAGGGCGGCGCTCAAGACAGCTTGCGTTACCAGTTGATGCGCGCTCGCACTCAGCTGAAGTTTGAAAGCACCCCGGGCGTCGGGGCCAAGCGCTTTCGCGCGATGCTCAACGACAACCCTGAAATGGATGCGGCGCGCTATGGCCTGGCACTCGCACAGATCAAGGCAGGGCAACTCGACGACGCCAGCAGTACCCTGGCACCGCTGCTGACAAAAGCACCGGATGACCTCACCTATAACCTTGCGCAGATCGAGCTGGACATTACTTCCAATCGCCTACAGCAGGCCCAGACGCGCGTGGAGCGCCTGCTGCAGCTGTATCCAGGCAATTATCCCGTGCGCCAGATGCATATTGATCTGTTGATGGAGCGGGGGGAAACGCAGCAGGCCGAGCGCGAGCTCGACAGACTCGTAGACCAGCGCCGACGGGATCCCGATATCTGGTATCAGGTAGCCGAAGTCCGCGGGTTGAGCGGCAACATTGTCGGGCTGCATCAGGCGCGGGCTGAGTACTTCGCACTGGTAGGCGATTACGACCAGGGCATCGAGCAGCTGAACCTGGCCAAACGCCGCGCGAGCAACTTCCAGATTTCCGCACGGATCGACGCGCGCCAGAAACAGCTGATCGATGAAAAGCGCATGATCGACGAAATGCTGCGCTGACTCACCAAAGGCGGCTGAAGGCTCAGCGCAGCCGCGACCTCAGGCGTTGCCTGCCTGTTTCAGACGCGCGGCCTGGGTGAAATCGAGCATCCGCTTGAGTGGCCTGACCGCACGCGGGATGATCGCCGGATCGACAAAGATCTCGTTGCTTCCCGCACGCAGACACTCGAGCGTTCGCTCCAGGGTGTTCATCGCCATCCAGGGGCAATGCGCGCAGCTGCGGCAGCTCGCGCCTTGACCGGCGGTCGGGGCTTCGATGAAGGTCTTTTCAGGGCAAAGCTGCTGCATCTTGTAGAAGATGCCACGATCCGTCGCAACGATGAATGTCTGCTGCGGCAAGGTCTGCGCCGCCTTGATGAGCTGGCTGGTGGACCCTACGGCATCGGCAAGCTCAACCACGGCCTGTGGCGACTCCGGGTGCACGAGAATCGCTGCATCGGGATAAAGGGCTTTCATGTCCGCCAGCTGCTTGGACTTGAACTCCTCATGGACAATACAGGCTCCATCCCAGAGCAGGATGTCCGCACCTGTTTCGCGCTGCACGTAATTGCCAAGGTGTTTGTCCGGCGCCCAGATGATCTTCTCGCCGTTATCCATCAGGCTTTCGACGATCTCCAGCGCACAACTGGATGTCACCACCCAATCAGCACGCGCCTTTACCGCGGCGGAAGTGTTGGCGTAAACCACCACAGTACGCTCCGGATGCTGATCACAGAACGCCGAAAACTCTTCAACTGGGCAACCCAGATCGAGTGAACAGGTTGCTTCCAGCGTCGGCATCAGCACACGCTTTTCGGGGTTGAGAATTTTCGCTGTCTCGCCCATGAACTTGACGCCAGCCACCAGAACGGTCTGCGCCGGATGTTCATTGCCGAAGCGCGCCATCTCCAGGGAGTCGGAGACGCAGCCGCCGGTTTCCTCTGCCAACGCCTGGATTACCGGATCGGTGTAGTAATGCGCCACCAGCACTGCATTCTGGCGCTTCAACTCGGCGGCGATCTCGCCGCGCAGCTGCACTTCCTGCTCAGGCGTGAGCGGCTTGGGCTGCTTGGCCGCCAGGTGAGCCTGTACAAGGATGCGTTCGGGTATCTGCGTCATGGACGGGGCCTGCCAGCACGGGATTGCACAAAACGCCGAGTATAACGGCGTAAACCGAGAATTCGGACTAGTCGATAGAGACGAGGAGCGCAGGAGTCAGACCGGACTTCTGCCGTTCAACGGGGCAGGAATACTAGCCGAAGCGTCGATAAAAGGGAAAGCGGAGGGGGTTGCGCGACAACAGGGCATTGCACCCCTGCCAAATGAAAACCGCCGGCATCAGCCGGCGGTTGTTTAGATCACTCGCCCTTGAGCATGTGTCCACGTTCTTCCAGATTGATGTGCCACTGCATGGCCTCGCCCAGCAGGTGCGGCGTCTGACCGCCCTTCTTGCAAGCATCGTCGAAGTACTTGTTCAGCACGTCACGGTAGGACGGGTGCACACAGTTGTCGATGATCACACGCGCACGCTCGCGCGGCGCCAGACCACGCAGGTCAGCCAGACCCTGCTCGGTCACGAGGATCTCCACGTCGTGCTCGGTGTGGTCAACGTGAGCGACCATCGGTACGACGCTGGAGATGTTGCCGCCCTTGGCGATCGACTTGGTCACGAAGATGGCCATGTGGGCGTTACGTGCGAAATCGCCCGAGCCGCCGATGCCGTTCATCATCTTGGTGCCGCCCACGTGAGTGGAGTTGACGTTGCCATAGATGTCGAATTCGAGCGCAGTGTTGATACCGATGATGCCAAGACGGCGCACTAGCTCAGGATGGTTGGAGATTTCTTGAGGACGTAGGATCAGCTTGTCCTTGTACTTCTCAAGGTTGCCGAACACGCGATCATTGCAACGCTCGGACAGGGTGATGGAGCAACCGGAAGCAAAGGTCATCTTGCCCGCATCGATCAGCTCGAAAGTGCAGTCCTGCAGTACTTCGGAGTACATGACCAGGTCTTCGAACGGCGAATCGATCAGGCCGCACATGACGGCGTTGGCAATGTTGCCGATACCAACCTGCATTGGGCCCAGGTTTTTCGCCATACGACCAGCTTCGACTTCGCTCTTGAAGAACTCAACCAGATGGTTGGCGATAGCTTGGGTGTCTTCGTCCGGCGGAGTAACCGTGGAGTAGGAATCCGGCTGATCGGTGATGACGATAGCAGCGATCTTGGCGGGATCGACCGGGATCGAGGTGGCACCGAGGCGGTCATCGACCTGGGTCAGCGGAATCGGACCACGGTTCGGGCGCTCGCCTGGGAAGTAGATGTCATGCAGGCCTTCCAGGTTCAGGTTGTGCGCCAGATTCAGCTCGATGATCACCTGGTCGGCAAACATCACCAGATTGGCAGAGTTGCCTACGGAAGTGGTCGGGACGATGTGACCCTGCTCGGTAATGCACAGCGCCTCGATGATAGTGACGTCAGGGCGCTTGATCTGATGATTGCGCATCTGCTCGACGGTATGCGACAGGTGCTGGTCGATGAACATGACCTCACCCGCGTTAATCGCCTTGCGCAGTACCGGATCGGCCTGGAACGGCATGCGACGGGCCAGCAGCCCCGCAGAAGCCATCTTGCCATCGAGATCGTTGCCCAGGCTGGCGCCGGTGACCAGGCTGATCTGCAGCTTTTCATCCTTGGCGCGATCGATCAGCGCAAGGGGCACGGCCTTGGCTTCGCCCGCACGGGTGAAACCGCTCATGCCAACGGTCATGCCGTCGCGAATAAGGGAAGCGGCCTCTTGGGCGCTCATGACCTTGCTCTGCAGAGAGGACAAGCGGATGCGATCAGAATACATTTGAGCCTCGAACCAACGGACAATCAGGAAGCCCGCAGTCTATTACGTTTAAAAACTGTTGAGCCACCTACTAAGGTCGTAGATAAAAACGCGACTTATGACCGAACGTGACACCCAAGCCAGCTAACACTGAACTACGGGCATAAAAAAAGCCGGACGACCTAGGAAGGTCTCCGGCTTTTTGCACTCCCGAAGGAGCAATATGGTGGGTCGTGTAGGATTCGAACCTACGACCAATTGGTTAAAAGCCAACTGCTCTACCAACTGAGCTAACGACCCAATGCGGGGCGCATGATACTGATTTGATTGATGAAAACAAACTTTTTTTTAAAAAAGATTCGCTCGACACGACCTTGAGAAAACCCTGATCGAGCGCGAAGAAAGCTCAGAAATAGCGGGTCGGATCAGGCAAGCCGGCTTCGGCAAAGCCAGCGGCACGCAGGCGGCAACTATCGCACTTGCCACAGGCACGGCCATCCGCATCAGCCTGGTAGCATGAAACGGTCATCGCGTAATCCACACCCAGACGATCCCCCTCCTGGACGATACGCGCCTTGCTCAGCTCCTGTAGCGGAGCAAGGATGCGGAAGCCCTGCCCTTCCACACCAGCCTTGGTAGCAAGATTGGCCATGCGCTCGAATGCCGCGACGAACTCCGGCCGGCAGTCTGGGTAGCCGGAGTAATCCACCGCATTGACTCCGATAAAGATATCCCGCGCGCCGAGCACCTCCGCCCAGCCCAGCGCCAGGGAAAGGAAAACAGTGTTGCGCGCCGGAACATAGGTGACCGGAATGCCTTCGCCCGGAGTCTCGGGCACGTCAATGCTTTCATCCGTCAGGGCCGAGCCGCCAATACCATTGAGGTTGAGGCCTATCACCTTGTGCTCGATCACACCCAACTGCTTGGCGACGCGCTCGGCGGCCTGCAGCTCGGCGCGATGGCGCTGCCCATAGTCGAAACTCATGGTGTAGCAGGCGTAGCCCTGATCACGGGCCATAGCCACGACCGTAGCCGAATCAAGTCCGCCGGACAGCAGAATGACTGCTTTCTTATCGTTCATCGTGCAATTCCTTCAAAGCGGGGGTCACAGCCACAAACCAGCAACAAACCCACGAACTCAATGGCCGGGCGCGTCGTTCCAGATGATCTTGTGAAGCTGCAACTGCAAGCGCACGGGCAGATTGTCGGCAACGATCCAGTCCGAGAGCTCTCTAACATCGACCTGACCGTAACTTGGCGAAAAGAGCACTTCACCCGCACGCCTATCCAGACCATATTCGATCAGTTTGCTGACGGCCCAGTCATAGTCCTCACGGGAACATATGACGAACTTCACCTGATCGTTACGCGTGAGGCAGGCGATGTTTTCGTAGCGATTGCGTGCAACCTCGGCGGACCCCGGGGTTTTCAGGTCCACCACGCGACTGACGCGCTCATCTACCGCAGAAATGTCGAGCGCACCACTGGTCTCGAGGGAAACCTCGTACCCCGCATCACACAGTTGCTGCAGCAATGGCAGACAGTTGGGCTGCGCCAGAGGCTCTCCGCCGGTTACGCAGACATAACGGGGGTTGTAGGACGCGACACGCTCGACGATCGCGTCTAGCGTCATCAGCTCTCCACCGCTGAACGCATAGGCGGTATCGCAATATTGACAGCGCAGGGGGCAGCCGGTCAGGCGTACGAACACAGTCGGCAATCCACTGGTTCGTGTTTCCCCCTGCAGCGAGTAGAAAATCTCGGTAATTCGCAGGGTCATATCAGCCACGGGCGTGACGGCTAAACAGGCCATCCGCCTCCGTTGCGGGAAATAGGGGCGGCAATTCTAACGAAAAAACCCGCACGATGGGCGGGTTTCGTTCGTTGTCGCCAGCGTGTTTTCAGCGATTGAGCTGACGCTGAGCCAACTGTGCAGCTGAAGTATTCGGGTACTGGGCAATCACCTGGCGCAAAATGCCCTGAGCCTTGTCCCGGTTGCCCAGGCGTATTTCGACATCAGCCAGCTTATAGAGCGAATCCGGCACCTTGTTGTGCTGCGGATAAGCCTGGCTAACCCGAGCGAATGCCTGGCCGGCGCCCTGCAAATCACCCTTGGCTAGATTGACCTCGCCTAGCCAGTACTGCGCATTGCCAGCGTACTGGCTTTCAGGATACTTACGCAGGAACGCTGCGAAAGCCTGGCTAGCCTTATCGAAGTCTTTCGCCTTGATCAGGTCGAAAGCGGCATCGTAGTAGAGCTTTTCCTGTTCAGGATCGCTCGACGCGCTTGGCGACTGGCCCTGACTGGCGCGAGCAGTGCCCGTACTTCCGGCCGAAGAGGCTGCATCACCCGATGGCGCGGACTGATTGATGGAGGCGGACCCGCTCGACAGGCGTCGATCGATATCCTTGTAACGTTCCAGCCCCTCTTGTTGCAGGCGCTGGATCTGATTCTGTTGTTCCTCAAGCATGCCGCGCAATTGCGCGATCTCTTCCTGCATCTGCTGCAGCTGCATGAAGAGCATGCCCTGCGCCGAAGATGGAGCAGCAGCTCCACCTCCGGCATAGGCACCGTCACCGCTCGGCGCGGCCGTGGAATAGCCAGGGTTGCCGCTAGCGGCACCCTGTTCATAATCCACAACCGGCACTTGAGCTGCCGCCATAAGCGGCAGAGCGAGCACTGTAAAAGTCAGAGCGTGGCGGTACTTTCGCATGACGAATTACTTACGCAGTTCGACGCGACGGTTCTGAGCCCAGGACTGCTCGTCGTTACCCATGGCAACCGGACGCTCTTCGCCGTAGGAAACCAGTTCCAGCTGAGCCGGGGAAACGCCCTGCAGTACCAGGTAACGCTGAACGGCCTTGGAACGACGCTCGCCCAGAGCCATGTTGTACTCACGGGTACCACGCTCGTCGGTGTGGCCTTCCAGAACGACGCGAGCGCCATTGCCTTTCAGGTCTTTGGCGTGAACGTCCAGAGCGCGCATGGCTTCCGGCTTCAGGTCGGAGCTGTCGTACTCGAAGTAGAAAGTGGTGATGGCGCGCAGAGCGGCTTCTTCGCTCATGCTGCTATCGACGGAGCCGGAATCAGCGCCGTAACCAGCGTTCGGATCGATCGCGCCCGAACCTTCGCCCGAATCGTCGCCGCCCTTAGAGGAACAACCGACAGCAACTGCCATGGCCAGAGCCAGAGCGGTGAACTTACCGAATTTCAGCATTTCCATGTGTAACAACCCCAGGTGTGTTTTTGGTTAAAAAGCGTTGATACCGCATCAGTTCAGGTAAGGGGACCAGGACGGCTCTCGGACTTCTCCTTGAGCTGTTGGAAGCGGGAGCCTAACGCGTCCATTGATGGACACGAGCATCAAGACTCCCCGGCCCTGCTGGCGGGTGGCGTAGATTAGCATGGTGCCATTAGGCGCAACAGTGGGAGACTCATCCAGACTGGTATCTGACAGTATTCTCAAATTGCCACGCTGCAAATCCTGTGCTGCCACCTTGAAATTGGTGTACCCATCCTGCCGGTGAATCATGACCAGAGTCTTCTCGTCAGCCGACAGTTTCGGGTTAGCGTTGTAGTTACCAACGAACGTTACTCGCTCCGCCGAATTGCTACCTATCCGCTGCTTGTAAACCTGCGGCTTGCCGGCACGGTCGGAGGTGAAGTAAATGGTCTGACCGTCGGCGCCCCAGAAGGGTTCGGTGTCGATCGCATAGTGGTTGGTTAGACGCTGCAGCTGCCGCGACCCAAGATCCATCACGTAAATCTCGGGGTTGCCGTCTTTCGACAATACGAACGCCAGACGATTGCCGTCCGGCGAAAATGCGGGCGCGCCGTTCAGCCCTTCGAAGTTGGTGATCTGCTCGCGTCGACCGGTATCCACATGCTGCATGAAGATGCGCGGACGCTTCTGCTCGAACGACACGTAGGCAATTCGACGGCCGTCGGGCGAGTAACGTGGCGAAAGAATCGGTTCGCGTGACTGCAACAAGGTCACTGCACGGGCGCCGTCATAATCAGAGCGCTGCAATGTGTAACGAGTGTTCGCACCGCCGAGCCGCTCAACGGTCACGTACAGTAAACGGGTGGAAAACGCACCTTTGATGCCGGTGAGCTTCTCGAACGACTGGTCGGCAGCATGGTGAGCCATGTCACGCAGCTGATCCGGCGCACCGCCGACCGTTCCAGTCATGACTTGCTGCTCGGTGGCCACGTTGAACACTTCGTAGCGAACCTGAAGTCGACCGCCGGCCGGCTCGATGTTACCTACCATTACGTACTGGGCACCCAGCGCTTTCCAGTCACGGTAAATGATCTCGCTGCCGCGGGTTGGCATGCTGATCATGTTCTGCCGTGGTATGGGCTGGAAGGTGCCCGAGTTACGCAGGTCATTGCCGATAATTTCAGCCATGTCCTCAGGCAGCACAGTGCCACCCTGCCAGCCGAATGGCACGACGGCGATGGGGATCGCGCGATCAGCGCCGCTGGTGACGACAATATTTTTCTCCTGCGCTACTGCAATTCCTGCCAGGCAGCAAAGCAGGACAAGTAGACCTCGAAGGGAGTTGATCACAACGCAAGATCCTCAGGCGTGAATGTCATTTTGAATGACCGGTACGGTTGAAAGTCCTGCGGGCTCAATCCCTGCATTTCAGTCAACCGACCGATGTTCTTTACTGCGGCGACCGCAGAATTATCGAATGGCGCATCACCGCTCGACCTAGAAACGCTGACATTGGCGATAGTGCCATCCGGAAGCATGTTGACCTGAAGCTGAACGGTCATGTTATTGCGTGCCGAAGGTGGCCGGCTCCAACCTTCCGCTGCACGCAGCCGAATCAAATCGTCGAAGTCGCCGGCGACCTGATCGCCCTGCGTATCGGCCAGCGCCTGCTGACGCTCGGTGGTATCGGACAACAGCTCGGCCAGCGCCTGCGCCTTCTTGTCCTCTGCCGCCTTGCGAGCTGCATCTGCCGCCGCTTTCTTCTTCGCTTCTTCAGCTGCTTTTTTCTTAGCAGCCTCGGCTGCTGCCTTCTTCTTGGCCTCTTCAGCCGTCTTACGCTTGGCCTCTTCGGCGGCCTTTTTCTTGGCCTCCTCTGCAGCCTTTTTCTTGCTCAGCTCTTCAGCCGCCTTCTTCTTCGCGATTTCAGCCTGTTTCTGCTGTTCGACCTTCTTGGCCTCCTCGGCCTTTTTCGCCGCAGCAGCTTTGTCGGCTGCAGCTTTCGCCGCATCGGCCTTTCGAGCCTCTTCCGCCTTCTTTTGTTCCGCAGCCGCGGCCGCAGCCTGCTTTTGCTGCTCGACCTTACGCTGCTCCATTTGCTCGGTTTCGAACTGTTTGGCAGCCGTTTTCTTCGCCTCGCCGGCGATCTTCTGATTGGTCTGCGTGGTGGCCTGGCTCTGCGACTTCAACTGGTACAGGGTAGCCTGCACAATCGGCTTGGAAGGCGGCAGCTCGGGTGTCTTGGAAAAGCTGACGAATAACATACCGAAGACCAGAACGTGCAGGCCCACAGCGAGCACTGTCGGCCAGAAGTAGCTCTGCGAAGGTGACGGGTCACGCTGCTGCATCAAGGAGCCTCGGTGATCAGGCCAACGTTACCTACGCCAGCTTCCTGCAAGCCACCCATGGCCGCCATGACCGAGCCGTAATCCACAGCGCGATCGCCGCGGATAAACACCTGCGTATCAGGACGCTGGCGCATGATGGCGACCACCGCCTGAGTCATGTCCTCGAGCGCAACGGCCTCATTACCCTTGCTTTCAGTGTCGACCTCGCTACCCACATTCCAGTAATAGGTCTTGTCGGCCTTGATGGAGATGGTCAACACCTGCTTGTCGTTATCTTGCGGCAAAGCCTCGCTGCTGACTTTCGGCAGATCGACTTTGACGCCCTGATTGAGCATCGGCGCCGTAACCATGAAGATGACCAGCAGTACCAGCATCACGTCGATGTATGGCACCACGTTCATCTCGGCGACGGGCTTGCGTCTGTTGCGGATTCTGGCCATGGCCGGGGGCCTCAGTCTTCGGTGGTGTGAACTTTGCGATGCAGGATGGCCTGGAACTCATCAGCAAAGGTGTAGTAACGACCGATGAGCATCTCGCCACGGGCAGCGAAACGGTTGTAGGCAATTACCGCAGGGATCGCGGCGAACAGACCAATTGCCGTGGCGATCAACGCCTCGGCAATACCCGGCGCCACAGTCGCCAGCGTTGCCTGCTGCACCTGCGCCAGGCCGCGGAAGGAATTCATGATCCCCCAGACGGTACCGAACAGACCGATATAGGGGCTGGTGGAGCCGACAGTAGCGAGGAATGGCAGGCTCTGCTCTAGCTTTTCCTCCTCACGGGAAATGGCGACGCGCATAGCCCGATTGACGCCGTCCATTACCGCATCTGGATCGACACCCTGCTGCTGACGCAGGCGCGAAAATTCCTTGAAGCCAGCACGGAAGATCTGCTCCACACCAGAGTCTGGGTCAGGATTGCTGCCTGCCTGGCGATAGAGTTTGGACAGGTCTACGCCCGACCAGAAACGCTCCTCGAAGGTATCGAGCGCTCGCTTTGCGGCACGCAGCATGTTGCCGCGCTGAAAAATCAGAATCCATGAGGCTACCGAGGCGCCCACCAGGATCAGCATGACCAGCTGAACCACGAAGCTGGCATTGCTGATCAGGCTCCACATGGACATATGATCGACGTTGGCTTCCACGCTTACTCTCCTGCAGGGGATAGACCCGAACCCGCGAAAGCACTGCGCAGCGCTTCGGGAATGGCTCGGGGTTTCAAACTTTCGGCACGTACGCAGGCCACCAGCACCTGCCCCTCACACAGCAACACATCATCTACTGCACGGCGAACCTGTTGACGAAAACGCAGGCTGGCACGATTGAGCTCGATCACCTCGGCACTCACCAACAATTCGTCATCCAGGCGTGCCGGGGCGCGATAGCGTGCCTCGACCGAATGCACGACGAACAGCAAGTCTTCACCGGCCAGTTGCGACTGAGCGAATCCCAGGCTGCGCAACCGCTCGGTACGAGCTCGCTCCATGAATTTGAGGTAATTGACGTAGTAGACAATGCCGCCCGCATCGGTGTCCTCGTAATAGACTCGACAGCGGTGGGTGAAGATTTCAGCTCCGGCTTGCGCGCGCATACTAGTGCTCAGCCCTGTAAATGCCAATCGGGTTAGAGAACATTATTTTCTTCAAACTGTGTCGCCATCGAACAAGTCAGGGGTTGGTGCATCGCTCATTCGTTTGGGCAGGTTCAGACCGAAGTGAAGGTAGGCGTGGCGTGTGACCACGCGACCACGCGGCGTGCGCATGATGTAGCCCTGCTGAATCAGGTAAGGCTCGAGCACATCTTCGATGGTATGACGCTCTTCGCTGATCGCAGCAGCAAGGCTGTCGATGCCCACCGGCCCGCCGTCGAACTTCTCGATCAGCGTCAGCAATAACCGCCGGTCCTGATGATCGAAACCACGCTCATCGACATCGAGCATGTTCAGCGCCAAATCGGCAATCTGTCGCGTGATCTCACCACGACCGCGTACTTCGGCGAAATCACGCACGCGTCTTAGCAGACGATTGGCAATTCGGGGCGTGCCTCGTGCTCGCCGAGCAATCTCGAAAGCCCCCCCGGGCTCGGTTGGCAAGCCCAGGATGCCAGCCGAACGACTGACAATGGTGGCCAGATCTTCGGTGGAGTAAAACTCCAGCCGCTGGACAATGCCGAATCGATCGCGTAATGGATTGGTCAGCATGCCGGCACGGGTAGTAGCGCCGACGAGCGTGAACGGCGGCAAGTCCAGTTTGATCGAGCGAGCCGCCGGCCCCTCCCCGATCATGATGTCCAGCTGGAAATCCTCCATTGCCGGATACAGCACTTCCTCGACAATGGGCGAAAGACGGTGGATCTCATCGACGAACAGAACGTCGCCGGACTCGAGGTTGGTCAGCAAGGCGGCGAGATCACCCGGCCGCTCTAGAACAGGTCCCGATGTGCTCTTGATCGACACACCCATTTCTTCGGCGATGATGTTGGCCAGCGTGGTCTTGCCCAGGCCTGGCGGGCCGAAGATAAGCGTATGGTCCAGCGCTTCCTGGCGCCCCTTGGCTGCACGAATGAACAGATCCATCTGCTCGCGTACCACCGGCTGACCAATGTAATCCGCCAGGGTCAATGGGCGAATGGCGCGGTCCAACTGTTCATCGCGGTCGCGACTGCCAGCCGTGACGATACGATCCGCTTCGATCATGGCTTACACCATGCCCTTGAGGGCGCGACGGATCATTTCTTCACTGCTCAAATCATCTTCCTGTATGGCGGACACTGCGCGACTGGCTTCCTGCGGCTTGAATCCAAGGGAGATCAATGCGCTGACCGCATCGTTCTCGGCGCTTGTGACTGCCGTTTTGCTGCCAGGTTCAACCACGAAGGTGGCAATGGCCGGCATGCTCTCCCAGGCCTTGAAGCGATCTTTCAACTCCACGAGAAGGCGCTCAGCGGTCTTCTTGCCGACGCCCGGTATACGCACCAGCACTGAGGTGTCCTGCGCCTGCACACAACGCACCAGCTCATCGACTTCCAGCCCGGACATCAATGCCAGTGCCAGCTTGGGACCCACGCCATTGAGGCGGATAAGTTCGCGAAACAGCTCGCGCTCACGCTTCTCGGCAAAGCCATAGAGAAGCTGGGCGTCTTCGCGCACGACCAGGTGGGTGTGCAGTGTCACCGGCTCGCCAAGGGCAGGCAGGCGATAGAGTGTCGTCATCGGCACCTCGACCTCGTAGCCGATGCCGTTCACGTCGAGAATCAGATGTGGCGGTTGTTTCTCCGCCAGCGTGCCACGCAAACGTCCGATCAATCCTGCTTCCTCCGATACCACAATCTGGGCTGCGGTTTATCGCATTAACACGCTATGTAAAGAGCGCAGGCGCACTACAGCCGTAGCCGCCCGCCTCGCCGCTTGGCACCAGCCAGGCCATGAGGGATCAGGCTTTGGCGGTGATGCGCATGACAGAGCGCGATGGCCAGCGCATCTGACGCATCGATCTGCGGTTTTTCCAGGAGTTTGAGCAGGTGCATGACCATCATCTGCACCTGCTGCTTGTCCGCCCCCCCTGTTCCGGCAATGGCCTGCTTGACCTGAGTCGCGGTGTACTCCGCGATCTGCAGGCCCGCCTCTGCCCCCGCAACGATGGCAGCGCCCCGGGCCTGGCCAAGCTTGAGCGCCGAGTCGGCGTTGCGCGCCATGAACACCTGTTCGATACCCATGGTCACCGGCCCGTAGGTCTGGATGACTTCGCTGACTCCACTGAACACTGCACGCAGACGGTCAGGCAGTTCACCAGTGCCTGTGCGGATGCATCCGGACGCCACATATTCACAACCGCGGCCGGTATCGCGCACGACACCGTAGCCGGTAATTCGAGAGCCGGGATCGATACCTAAAATCAGCGTCATGCGTGCCGTCGTGCTGTCTATTTATCCAGTAGCGAGTATACGGACGCGCTGCCCGGTGCGCCACCAACAGGATTACGCGACCCCACACCAGCCATGCATCACTCATAAAAAAGCCGAGAGCCCATCTAAAGCGGCTCCCGGCTGCGCATACCGCAGAACTCGACTCAGTTCAGCTGCTGCATGATCTCGTCGGAGATCTCTGCGTTGTGGTAGACGTTTTGCACGTCGTCCAGATCTTCCAACGCATCGATCAAACGCAGTACTTTCTGCGCAGTCTCGACATCGGTGATCGGCGCCATGATCGACGGGATCATCGCCACCTCAGCCTCGTCGCCCTTGAACCCCGCCTGTGTAAGGGCTTCATTGACCGAGAGGAAATCCGCGAAGCTGGTGTACACCTCCACCGAACCATCTTCCTGGCTGGCCACGTCATCCGCGCCGGCCTCCAGCGCTGCTTCCATCAGCGCATCCTCGTCGACGCCGGGCGCGTAACTGATCTGCCCCTTGCGATCGAACATGTAGGCGACCGAACCGTCAGTGCCCAAGTTACCGCCGTTCTTACTGAAGGCATGGCGCACCTCAGCCGCAGTACGATTGCGGTTGTCAGTCATGGCCTCGATGATGATCGCCACGCCGCTTGGTGCGTATCCCTCATAGCTCAGCTCGGTCATGTTGTCCGCTTCGCTGGAGCCTGCGCCCCGCGCGATGGCGCGATCGATGACGTCTCGCGACATGTTGGCCGTCAGCGCCTTGTCTACCGCCAGGCGCAGACGCGGATTGTCCGCCGGCACACCGCCGCCATGCTTGGCCGCCACGGTCAGCTCACGGATCAATTTGGTGAAGATCTTGCCCCGCTTGGCATCTTGGCGCTCTTTGCGGTGCTTGATGTTGGCCCATTTGGAATGACCAGCCATAACTCACTCCATTCTTCGACTGAATCAGAAATCTCGATAACCGGTTGCGCCTGTCATCACTCGATCAAGACAGCTGCCGGCTATCGCCGTAACGTCTTGCGGCCAGAGCCGCAAGACGAAGAAGCCTGGCAGAACCAGGCTTCAGGTAGCGCTTACTCTGCCTTTGGTTGCTCACGCAGGCGGATATGCAGGTCGCGCAGCGCCTTGCTGTCCACCGCCCCCGGCGCCTGGGTCATGACGTCCGCAGCGCTTTGGGTTTTCGGGAAGGCGATGACTTCGCGAATCGACTGCGCTCCGGTCATCAGCATCACCAGGCGATCGAGGCCGAAGGCCAGACCGCCGTGTGGCGGAGCACCGAACTTCAGCGCATCAAGAAGGAAGCCGAACTTCTCTTCCTGCTCGGCCTCATCAATTCCGAGAATGCGGAACACGGTCTGCTGCATTTCCTTACGGTGGATACGGATCGAGCCACCGCCCAGCTCGGTGCCGTTGAGCACCATGTCGTAGGCACGGGACAGGGCCCCGGCGGGGTTGGCCTCCAGCTCCTGCGGCGAGCACTTCGGCGCAGTGAACGGATGGTGCAGCGCGCTCAGCGAACCGTCGTCGTTCTCCTCGAACATCGGGAAGTCGACCACCCACAGCGGAGCCCAGTCACAGGTCAGCAGCTTGAGGTCGTGACCGATCTTGATGCGCAGGGCACCCAGCGCCTCGGAAACGATCTTCGCCTTGTCGGCGCCGAAGAATACGATGTCACCATCGACCGCACCGACGCGATCGAGGATCACATTGAGGTTGTCTTCGGGGATGAACTTGACGATCGGCGACTGCAGGCCTTCGACGCCCTTGGCGCGCTCGTTGACCTTGATATAGGCCAGGCCCTTGGCGCCATAAATGCCAACGAACTTGGTGTAATCGTCGATCTGGCTGCGCGGCATGCTTGCGGCACCCGGAACACGCAGAGCAGCGACACGACCTTTAGGATCGTTGGCCGGACCGGAGAACACCTTGAACTCGACGGCATTGAGCTGATCGGCAACATCTACCAGCTCCAGCGGAATGCGCAGGTCGGGCTTGTCCGAGCCATAACGACGCATGGCCTCTTCGAAAGGCATATGCGGGAAGTCACCGAATTCCAGATCCAGCACTTCCTTGAACAGCTTGCGGATCATGCCTTCGGTGATACCGATGATGTCCGCTTCGTCGAGGAAGCTGGTCTCGATATCGATCTGGGTGAATTCGGGCTGGCGGTCGGCGCGCAGGTCTTCGTCGCGGAAGCACTTGGCGATCTGGTAGTAGCGGTCGAAACCGGCAACCATCAACAGTTGCTTGAACAGCTGCGGTGATTGCGGCAGAGCAAAGAAATTACCGGCATGGGTACGGCTCGGCACCAGATAGTCACGGGCGCCTTCAGGAGTCGGGCGACCCAGAATCGGGGTTTCGACATCGAGGAAGCCGTTTTCATCCAGGTAGCGCCGAATGCTGGCAGTGATACGCGAGCGGAGCTTGAGCTTTTCTGCCATTTCCGGGCGACGCAGATCGATGAAGCGGTAACGCAGTCGCGTCTCCTCGCCCACGTCGCTGTATTCGTTGAGCGGGAATGGCGGAGTTTCCGCATCGTTCAGCACTTCCAACTCGTATCCCAGCACTTCGATGGCACCGGAAGCAATGTTCGAATTCACCGCACCCGCCGGACGCAGGCGCACCTTGCCGGTGATCTTTACCACGTACTCACTGCGCACCTTGTCGGCCGTCGCGAAGGTTTCCGCGCGATCCGGATCGAAGACCACCTGGGCCAGGCCTTCACGATCGCGGACGTCGAGGAAGATCACCCCGCCGTGGTCACGACGGCGATGTACCCAGCCGCAAAGAGTGATTTCCTGGCCGTCCAGGCTTTCGTTCAGTTGGCCGCAATAGTGGCTGCGCATCATGGTGGAGTTCGCTTCTCGTATCTTGAATTCGATGGGGCGCTAGAGCCAGGACAGGCTGACAGCACCGTGGCTGCTCTGCGCAAGCGGCATGTGCCGCGCGCGATACCGCATATGACGCCAGGCGCTGCAGCTTGCGCAGTGGCCGCCGGGCATAAGCGCGGGATTATATCTACATAATCACCGTGGCGCAGCCGTTGGCCCCTGGCGATTGGAAATCAGGCGTGGCGATGGAACCCCTCCCCGAGCAAAGCCTTCCAACGATGAGTATCCGACCAGAAACGCATCGCTTCACAACGCCGCGCATTTTTCTGGCATAACTAATGGCTGAATCATCCACCAGGAGAAAATCATGGAAATCAACATTGGTATCGCTGAACAGGATCGGGCAGCCATCGCCGAGGGTCTGTCTCGCCTGCTCGCCGACACCTATACGCTGTACCTGAAGACCCACAACTTCCACTGGAACGTTACTGGCCCGATGTTCAACACGCTGCACACCATGTTCGAGACGCAGTACACCGAACTCGCCATCGCAGTGGACGACATCGCCGAGCGTATCCGGACCCTGGGCTTCCCGGCGCCAGGTACCTACGCTGCCTATGCTCGCCTAAGCTCGATCAAGGAGGAAGAAGGCGTGCCTTCTGCCGACGAGATGATCAAGCTATTGGTCGAAGGCCAGGAAGCCGTCGTTCGTACGGCTCGCGGCATTTTCCCGCTGCTGGACAAAGTCAGCGACGAGCCTACCGCCGACCTGCTGACTCAGCGCATGCAGATCCACGAAAAAACTGCCTGGATGCTGCGCAGTCTGCTTTCGGCCTGAGGCTTTCTCCTGAACCGGGCGCCCTTGTGCGCCCTGGTTCAACATCAACAATCCGCACACAGCAGAGCCGGCCACCACTCTTTCTTACTGCTCCGAGCCGGTGGAGCGGAACACGCCCATTTGAGCGCCCCACTCCTTTCCTGTTAAATACGCCGCGCTGCAGCCCAGACCCACGCGGTTCTTCGAACAGTGTTCAGCCCTGACCGACGAACGTTTTCCACGGGCACCCTGGCCTGCGCTTTTCCTGTCGTGTTATCAACCGTGAGTCATACAACAATGCTTAAGATTGTCCATGTCTTGGCGGGCATCGTTGCCCTGCTGCTGTCATTTGTTCCCAGCCTGCAAGGTGCAGTACCGCTCCTGTTGCAGCCCGAAGCCTTGTGCCTGCTGATGCTCGGCCTCCTTAGTGTTCAGTTCGCCCCTTCCGCCCAATTGATCGACAGCCGGACTCGTCCAGTGATCATAGGGGCATCCGCATTGCTCCTGGTTGCCATCGCGTTGCAGGCTATCGTTCTGCTTGCAGCGGTGCCGCAGATCGCCGGCCAACCAGCTACGCTGGCCAGCCTGCTGCTTGCCTTTATTGCCGTGCTGCTTCACCTGGCAACTCCCCGGAGCCGCAGCAAACAGCCAAAAGCCGCCCGCACGAATACCACTACCACACCACCCGCCGCGGGCCGCGAAGCAGGCACAGTGAAGTGGTTCAATACATCCAAGGGGTTTGGCTTCATCTCCAGGGACAGTGGCGATGATGTGTTCGTACACTTCCGCGCCATCCGGGGCGAGGGGCATCGCATTCTGGTCGAAGGCCAGCGCGTGGAGTTCACCATCATGATGCGCGACAAGGGTCTGCAGGCAGAAGACGTAGTACCGACCGACGGGCGATAAGCCAATCGCTATCGAAGCGAGCCAGGACCGAACTGCCCTGACCCGCTTCGAACACATCAATAATGCGGCGGCGGCCCCTCTTCCTCGCCGGCATCGAAGGTGACCTGCATTTCCTCCTGTCGCCTTGCCAGAGCCCCTACCTGAAGCTGCAACCGATCCATGATCCGCTGTTGCTCAACGAGCACATCGTTCAAAGCCTGAATCGTGTCATCCTGAAATGCCAGGCGCGCTTCCAGATCCATCACTCGCGACTCCAGATCCATAGTCATTCTCCAAAACGAAAGTGATCGGTCAGCACCAACCTGAGCTTGTCCCTGATGGCGGCTACCTGCTCCTGGCTATAGGGCTTCGCTGGATGTTTGCCCCATACCGGCGCCGGCCATGCAGCGTCGTCACGACGCCTTGCGATGACATGCATGTGCAACTGCCCAACCATATTGCCGAGCGTAGCGATGTTCATCTTGTCCGCGCCAAAAGTGTCCTTCACTGTCTCGGCGAGCGAGGTAGCTTCCTGCCATAGAGCCTGCTGATCTGCAGCATCTAGCTGAAACAACTCGCTCACCTCCTCGCGCCGCGGCACCAGGATGAACCAGGGGTACTGCGCGTCATTCATCAATAGCAGCCGACAGAGAGAGAAGTCGCCAAGCAGCAACGTATCCTGCGCCAGACGTGAATCGAGAGCGAACATGAAACTTCCCCTTTAGAACAGTTCAGCGCTGGTTGCGCAAAAGAAAAGGATACCCCAAGCAGCAACAGCAGCAAGGCGCTGAGAGGCGCACAAGGATGGTGCCCGAACGCGACGCAACCGCAATATTTCAGTGCACGGATTCCCCTCAAACAGCTAACGGCAGCCAGGAACGGTCACTTGGTCAATTTGAGTACGATTCTTGCTATTCCGGATTAGGGATCGCGGCCAGTGGCTTCAAAACGCCGCAATCGGCGTTGTGCTGCTTGCTCTAGCGCCGGACTAGAGCCAAACAGTAAATTCTCTGGATGGCTTTTCGCGAGAGCGGCCATAATTGGCTAAAGCCTGATGCGGGACTAAGAAGTTGCACCCTTTCCGCCCACTGCGGACAGGTAAGCACCGTTTTTAAACCAAAGGAGCAATCACAATGAAAGTGATGAAGTGGAGCGTAATCGCCCTAGCCGTATCGGCGGGCACCTCCCAGATGGCGCTGGCCAGCCAGCAATCGGAGTCCAAGGGCTTCATCGAGGACGCGAGCCTTGATCTGCTGCTGCGTAACACGTATTTCAATCGTGACTACAAAGACGGCGCCGGCGACGTGCGGAGCTGGGGCCAAGGCTTCATCACTACCTTCGAGTCCGGCTTCACCCAGGGCACCATCGGAGTAGGCGTCGACGCCTATGGCCTGCTGGGTGTCCGTCTCGATGGCGGTCAGGGCTATAGCTACACCGCCATGTTCGAGCGCGACTCCAACAACGAGCCGGAGCGCGACCTCTCCCAGGCCGGCGCAGCTATCAAAGCCCGGTTCTCCAACACCGTGATCAAGTACGGCAACCAGATGCCGATGATGCCGGTACTCGCATATGACGATTCTCGCCTGCTGCCAGAGTCATTTACCGGCACCTTGATCACCAGTAATGAGATCGAAGGCCTTGAGCTGAATGCCGGCCGCTTCACCGCAGATAGCTCCATGGCATCGTCCAGCCGCGATGACGTAGGCTTGAAGAGCATTGATGTTGTCGGCGGCACCTATGCGTTCAACGAGAACCTGAGCACGTCGCTCTACTACGCTGACAACGAAGACGTGGCCAAGAAGAAGTACGCTAACGTTAACTACGTCATGCCGTTCGGCGGCGACCAGTCGCTCGCGTTCGACTTCAACATCTACGACAACAAGTACGATAAAGAAACGTTCGGCGAAACCGAAGACACAACCATCTGGAGTCTCGCAGCCAAGTACTCGACTGGCGCGCATGCCTTTATCCTCGCCCACCAGCGCGTTACCGGTGACGGTGACTACCGCTACGACATCGGCGACGGCGGCAGCTCCATCTGGGTAGCCAACTCCTACTACTCCGACTTTAACTCCAAGGACGAGCGCTCGTGGCAGGCAAGCTATGAGCTGGACTTTAGCGGCTATGGCGTTCCAGGCCTGTTCTGGAAAACCGCTTATGTGTACGGCGACAACGTAGACACCCCCACCGGCGAAGGCAAAGAGCGCGAGTTCTTTAACCAGGTCCAGTACGTCGTTCAGAGCGGCCCGGCAAAAGATCTGTCGCTAAAGCTGCGTAACTCGATCTACCGCTCAAACAACGACATGCGCGACTACTACAGCCCGGATCTGAACGAGATCCGCGCATTCGTCGAATACCCGCTGAGCATCCTGTAACCCAGATACTCGGAACATTCGATGCAAAAAGGAGCCCGGCGAAAGCCGGGCTCTTCGTTTGTGATCCCTGCCAAGCGGCGTTGTCGATCCTATACGCCGCACCACGCGCACCGTACAATGCGTGGCCAAATTCCAGCCTCTGCAAGGACATAACGGCCACATGCGCACCAGTCAGTTCCTGCTCTCGACCCTCAAAGAAACCCCATCCGACGCGGTTGTCATCAGCCACCAGTTGATGCTGCGCGCCGGGATGATCCGCAAGCTGGCGTCCGGTCTGTACACCTGGCTACCGATGGGGCTACGTGCGCTACGCAAAGCCGAGGCCATCGTTCGCGAGGAAATGAACAAGGCTGGCGCCCTGGAAGTGCTGATGCCAGCGATCCAGCCGGCAGAGTTGTGGCAGGAATCCGGCCGCTGGGAGCAGTATGGCCCTGAGCTGCTGCGCCTGAAGGACCGCCATAACCGCGAATTCTGCGTTGGGCCCACCCACGAAGAGGTCATCACCGACTTGGCGCGCAATGAGCTTCACAGCTACAAGCAGCTGCCGATCAGCTTCTACCAGATTCAGACCAAATTCCGCGACGAGATCCGCCCGCGCTTCGGCCTTATGCGGGGCCGCGAATTCCTGATGAAGGACGCTTACTCCTTCCACCTGTCCCAGGAATCGTTGCAAGAAACCTACGACCGTATGCATGAGGCGTACTGCAACGTCTTCACGCGTCTTGGCCTAGACTTCCGACCCGTGCAAGCGGACACCGGCTCCATCGGCGGTACCGGTTCCCACGAGTTTCACGTACTGGCCGAGTCCGGTGAAGACGACATCGCTTTCAGCGACACCTCTGACTACGCCGCCAACATCGAGAAGGCAGAAGCCATTCCACGGGAAACCGAGCGTGCAGCGGCGAGCGAAGAGCTGCGCCTGGTGGATACGCCCGACGCCAAGACCATCATCGAGCTCGTCGAGCAGTTCGGACTGGCCATCGAAAAAACGGTGAAAACACTGGTGGTACATGGCGTTGAAAAGGGCCAATTGATAGCTCTGATCGTGCGCGGCGACCACGAACTCAACGAAATCAAGGCCGCCAACCTCGAGCAGGTCGCCAGCCCGCTGGTATTTGCCTCGGAAGCGGAAATCCGCGCGGCAATCGGTGCCGGCCCTGGCTCGCTAGGCCCGCTGAACTTGTCGCTCCCCTGCGTGATAGATCGCTCGGTGGCGCTGATGAGCGATTTCGGTGCCGGCGCGAATATCGATGACAAGCATTACTTCGGTTTGAACTGGGAGCGTGACCTGCCGCTGCCGCAGGTGGCTGATCTGCGCAACGTAGTGGCTGGTGATCCGAGCCCGGACGGTCAGGGCAACCTGGTAATCAAGCGCGGCATAGAGGTCGGCCACATTTTCCAGCTGGGCACCAAGTACAGCGAGGCCATGAATTGCCAGGTAATGGGCGAGAACGGTAAGCCAGCCACGCTCATCATGGGCTGCTATGGCATCGGTGTATCACGTGTGGTTGCCGCCGCGATCGAGCAGAACTACGACGACCGCGGCATTCTCTGGCCGGACGCCCTCGCGCCCTTCCAGATTGCCTTGGTACCGATGAAGTACGAAAACGAAGCGGTTCGCGAGGCGACTGACCGACTGTATGCCGAGCTCACCGCAGCCGGATACGAAGTGCTGCTCGACGACCGTGACAAAAAGACCAGTCCAGGCGTCAAATTCGCCGACATGGAGCTGGTCGGCATTCCGCATCGGGTCGTTATCAGCGACCGCGGGCTGGCCGATGGCACCTTGGAATACAAGCACCGCCGCGACGCTCAAGCTCAGCCGATCGCAGCCGCTGAAATTCTCTCCTTCATCAACTCGCGCGCTCATCGCTGATCGGAAAACATGCTCAACCGACATATTGTCGTTTCAACCAGCGCTGCACTTTGTGCGGCGCTGCTTCTGGGTGGCTGCGCCAACCACTTGCCGCAACGCAGCGAGCATGAGGCGCGCACCGAACGCAAACTGCTTGACCACAGCCTGCGCATCGAGCTCGGCGAACCTCAGGTGCTCGAGCTGCCACAGCGCCGCATCCGCGTGCAGGAGCAGAAGACGTTCGAGGTCACCGACTTCGAAGTCACGCGTCGTTATGACCGTTACACGCCCTATCAGCCCTGGCGCGAGCTTTACGAGATCCCCATGGGTGTCGTGGCAGTGGTGGCCGGTGTCGGCGCCAACGTGCTCAACGTGGTGATGCTCGGCAATATTCCCGAAAGTGCAACTCGCGGCTGGATCAGCTATGGCTTCGCGGGCATCAATCCATTCATGAACGTCGAATCCAATGGGCGCTCGCAACAGAATCTGGCCAGCCTCAACGAGCAACGCCGCGATGCGCGACTCGAGTACACCAGCCTGCCCTGGGCCGAGCGTCCGGTGATGGTCGTTGCCGGTCCGCATACACACGAGCTGTCCACGGACCGTCATGGCGTACTTCGGCTGAATCTCCTGGACGGCCCCTTCGCGGATCAGGACATCGCCCAAGTGGGCAAGCTGCAGCTGTCGGTCGAAGATACTCAGGACGGCACTCGCGCCGACGCCACGCTGCTGGTCAGCCACAAGCTGCGCGGCAAGCTACAGGAAGCCCATGACCTGATCTTTGACGACCTAGAGGGTGACGAGGTGGCGCAATGGGTGCATCGCGTTCGACGCCTATCCGAACTGGGCCTGGAAGAAGAAGCCAGCGAGCTCGAGCAAAGCCTGATAGAGCTGACGCGCAACGACCCTGAGTTACAGCAGGAGTTCTTGCAGAGCCTGATCGACAGCAGCGGCGACGGCAACTGACGTCCGATGAAGGCGCGTTATCTTCTTTTCGCGATGCTGCTGGTCAGCATACTTCCAGCAGCAGCCAATATCCGTCAGGCACCCGAACCAGAACTACGCGATTTGATGCAGCGCACCGTTGCCGAAGCGGACAGCTTTCATGACCGCTTCGATGCAGAAGTGTGGCTAGTCGACATGTCCGCACGACTCAAGCGCTACATTCCCGACGCAGGGGAAAGACTATCGCTGCTCAGGTTGGTGCATCGCGAGGCCACTAAGGCCGGCCTGAAGCCAGAGCTGGTATTGGCACTGATCCACGCCGAAAGCCACTTCGACCGCTTTGCCATTTCCAGTGTTGGTGCGCAGGGCATGATGCAGGTGATGCCGTTCTGGAAAGCCGAACTGGGCCGGCCGCAGGACAACCTCACCGATAATGCCACCAATCTCCGCTATGGCTGCACCATCCTCAGCTATTACCTGAAGAAGGAAAAAGGTGACATTAACCGGGCACTGGCGCGCTATAACGGCAGCCTGGGCAAAAACCGGTACCCAGCCAAGGTGATCGGCTTCTGGCAGGACTTCTGGTACGTCAGACCTTAAGGCCGGTTAGCACCCAGCCCTATTCGCCTCTTAACCGGGAGAGATGAGCGAGTATTCCCTCGGCGGTCTGCTCACCGACCAATCGCTCCCGCACAGCGCCCTTCTCGTCCACCAGATAGGTAACCGGCAGCACCTCGCTACGCGGCAACTGCAGGCGCTCGGCAGGGTCATCGGTAAGCACGCGAAAGCGAATCCCAAGCGCTTCTGACGCCTGGACGAGATCCTCGCCGCGCAATTCGTCGAAGTTCACACCAAGCACTTCCAGCCCCTCCTCCGCGTCAGCCAGCGCATTGAGCTCCGGTATTTCGGTCCGACAGGGGCCACACCATTCGGCCCAATAGTTGATCAGTAACCACCGCCCCTGCAGGTGGTCGGTAGTGATTTCGCGCCCATGCTGATCCACGCCCCAGTCCTTTTCACAGCCGGAAAGGAAAAGACAGGCGAAAACAAATAGTGATGATGCGAGCGATTTAACCATGGTCGTTGATCCCCTACACATGGGCAGGAGCATACCGCGTCCATTTCACGAGGGCACGAACGGCAACAGCTGTATCCTGACGAAGTTGCCGCCGGCGCCAAGTAACTGTCGCGTTTTTACCGTTCTGCGAGTCCGGTCACGCGGTGCGGCGTTCAAGTGCACAGTTTTGCCGTAGCGGCACTGCCTATAATTCCGCACCAACCAACGCAAACCAGTAGCGAAGCCATGTCCCAACTCCACGACAAACTGATCGGTATCGTACCCGCGCGCATCGTCGAGCAAGCAGCCATCGCACTCACGACCTATGACGGCCGCGTCGCTGAATTCAACGTTGCAAGTTGGTTGCAGCTGCAGGGGCGCGCTGGCTTATCGGTGTCGCTCGTCGCCAAGTACCGCGATGGCCAACAACAGCGGGAAGCAGCTATTGATCACGGGCGAACCGACGGTGCAGGCAAGATTCTGCTATCAGGGGTCGCTCGGCTGCCGGTCCGCCACAAGATCGAAGATCTTCAGGTGCACTTGCGTGCCACTGCGGCAGTGACAGCAATTACGGTCGAAGAACTGTTCGTACATCCGGTCGAGCCTGTGGTCACAGAGAAGCAAACCGCGCAGGCCTGAGTCAGCCGCCCACCTTCATCGATTTTACCGGCACGCTCTCCAAAACGACTCGCGGGGCATCCCCCGGCGCTTCCGATCGGTCCACCAGCGATTCAGGCCACTGGGCGAACTGCAGACCTGTAAGCCGATTCAATGCCTCAAGCGCAGCATCTGGCGCTCGCTGGTGCAGATATAGAATGGTGCTGCGCTTACCGTTCATCACGCCGTCCTTCTCAACCAACCAAGCTATAGCCAGAAGCGTGCCATTGCCGGATAACGGATGGCACGCCCGCCTACGCTCGTCCTCAGCCATTAGCACGATCGAGCGACCGTCGAAAGCACGGCCACGAGCAGCGCAATCTCTCCCTTACTGACCTTTTTTGTCACCACTTACCTGCAGCCAGTCCGCCAGGCTGCCACCAAACAGATTGGCCTGCTCCTGCTGCAACAACTCCAGGGAACGACGCAGCGTCGGATACCAGGGCTCATCGAGCTGCTCAGGCAGCGCCACCCGCGCTGACAGCGGCCAGGGATTGCAGCGCAGCAGCTGGTCCAGGCTGTAGTGATTGAGGTCACGACAAAGCACCCACCCCCCGCCGCCGGTTCGACAGACCAATTGCTCCTGCTCGAAAAAGCCGAGGATGTCATCCCATTCATCTTCCGGCAGACGCAGACCTACCTTATGCAGATCACGCAGATGCAGCTCGCGGCCCTCCTGCTGACGCTGGTGCAGGTTGCGCAACAGCATCAGCATGACCACCAGACGCGGCAGCGGACGACGGCGCCATTGCTGCGACGATGACAGGCCGCAAACCAGTTCGGCACCGAACAGCACGATCATCCACGACAGATAGACCCACAATAGAAACAGCGGAACCGCTGCAAATGCGCCGTAAATCAGCTGATAGCTTGGGAAATAACTGACATACAGGCCGAACAGTTGCTTCGCCGCCTCGAACAACACGGCGGTGAATACCCCTCCAACTACGGCGTGGCGTAGCGGAACGCGCGTGTTGGGCACCGCTGCGTATATGAGCGTGAAAGCCGCCACGCTCAATAACAGCGGCATGAGCTTTATCAGCGTGCCGACACCAATGAGCGCATATGGCCCCGAAATCAGGGAAAGCGAGGCGATGTAGGTGCTGGTGGCGAAACCTGCGCCAAGCAACAGTGGGCCCAAGCTGAGAATCGCCCAATACAGCAGAAAGCTGGACACGCCCCTTCGCGGCTGTCGTACGCGCCAGATGGTGTTGAAGGCCTTCTCTATGGTCAGCAGCATCATCAATGCCGTGGCCATCAGAAAGCCGACACCGAACCAGGTGAGCTGCCGTGCTTGGGTAGTAAAGGCGAGCAGATACTCCTGGATGGTCGCGCCAGTGGAAGGAATGAAATTGTTGAAGATATAAAACTGAATCTGCTCACCGACCCCCTTGAACGCAGGGATCGCCGAAAGCATGGCGAACGTGACGGTCATCATCGGCACCACGGCGAACAGCGTGGTATAGGTCAAGGCTGCCGCACTGTGAGGCCCCCGATCGGTCAGGAAACGCCTGACCAGGAAACGGCCGAACTCCAACATGTTGTCGATGCGCTGATGCATCCCTTCTCCTTTAAGGGCCGTCGTAAAAATCTGGCGCGACTGCCTTGGCACTCATACGACCTGGCCCAGGCAGCTATACCTGCACCCGATCACCCAAGCAGCACATTCGGCAGGCGCCTCGTTGAGGGTTAGAATGGCCACCTCAACCGGCGAGACGCAACTACAAATGACCGAACTCACGCTGTACCACAATCCTCGCTGCTCCAAATCGCGCGGTGCGCTGGAGCTGCTGGAGGCCCAAGGCCTTACGCCTGAAATCGTGCACTACCTGGAAACGCCGCCCACCGCAGCCGAACTCTGCGCATTGCTGGACAAACTGGAACTCGCTCCCCGGCAACTGCTGCGCACCGGCGAGGACGAGTACAAAGCCCTCAACCTGGCCAATCCAGAGCTGAGCGATGCTGCACTCATCGATGCAATGGTCGAGCACCCGCGCCTCATCGAGCGCCCGATTCTTGTCTCGGGCCACAAAGCAGTGATTGGTCGTCCACCGGAAAAGATCCTGGAGATTCTGCCGTGAGCGCGCCTTATATCCTTGTGCTTTATTACAGCCGCCATGGCGCCACTGCAGAGATGGCCAGGCAAATCGCCCGCGGTGTGGAAATGACCGGCATGGAGGCGCGCCTGCGCACCGTACCCGCCGTTTCCACCGAATGCGAAGCGGTCGCTCCGTCCATTCCCGACTCCGGCGCCTTATATGCGACCCTCGACGACCTGAAGAATTGCACCGGCCTCGCCCTTGGCAGCCCGACGCGCTTCGGCAATATGGCGGCGCCACTGAAGTACTTCCTCGACGGCACCAGCAGCCTGTGGCTCACCGGTGAGCTGGTTGGCAAGCCCGCAGGCGTATTCACCTCGACGTCCAGTCTGCATGGCGGCCAAGAAAGCACGCTGTTATCGATGCTGCTACCGCTGCTGCATCACGGAATGCTGGTGCTCGGCCTGCCCTACAGCGAGAACGCCTTGCTGGAAACCCGTGGCGGCGGCACTCCTTACGGCCCCAGCCATCATGCAGGTGCGGATGGCAAGCGTTCCCTGGACGAGCACGAAATAGCCCTCTGTCGCGCGCTTGGGCAACGCCTGGCTGGCACTGCGCAGCAGCTGGAGAATCACCGTGGCTAAGAAGCGGAAACCGCTGCCCTCCCTGGAATGGCTAGAACCCCGAGTCAAGCTCAGCCGTGCGATCAGCCTCGCCAGCTTCTTCGGCCTGGCCGTGCTATTGGCCGTCTGGAATCTGGTATTTGCCGATTTGCACGGTGCACGCATCTGGGTCGTGCTCAGTATCCAGCTTGTTCCGCTGCTGTTGGTCGCACCGGGCATTGTCACTGGCAGCCCGCGGGCGCACGCCTGGACGTGCTTCATCGTCAACCTGTACTTCATTCAGGGTGTGCTAGCGGCCATCGACCCTGCACGGATGATCTATGGGCTGATGGAGGCGGCGATCAGTCTGACGCTTTTCGTCGCGGCGCTGCTCTATACCCGCTGGTGCTATCAGTACGAACGCAAGACAGCAGGCGAAAGCTAAAGGGAACGCACCGGGCTGGGTGACAATCGGCACTACCAGCCCAGGGTTTCCTTGAGGAAGGGAATGGTCAGCTTGCGCTGCGCCTGCAGAGAAGCCTGATCCAACTGGTCGAGCAGCTCGAAGAGCGCATTCATGCTGCGTGCGCCGCGCGTCAGGATGAAACGACCGACATCGTCCGGTAGATTCAAACCACGGCGCGAAGCACGCAGCTGCAGGGCACGTAACTTGTCCTCGTCGGACAGCTGCTGCAGCTGGAATACCAGCGCCAGACTCAAGCGCGACTTGAGATCGGGGAGCTCAATGGCCAGCTCCCGCGGCGAGGCGTCCGCCGCCAGCAGCAACCGCCGCCCGGCATCGCGCAAACGATTGAACAAATGGAACAGTGCTTCTTCCCAGACTGCGTCACCGGCGATGGCGTCGAGGTCGTCCAGGCACACCAGTTCGCTTTGCTCGAGGTTGTCCAGCAACGCCGGGCCATATTCAGCGACCTCGGCCAGCGGCAGATAGACCGCCAGCTCCCCGCGCTCTTCTACTCGCAGGCAAGCGGCCTGCAGCAGATGACTACGCCCGACGCCGGCCTGCCCCCATAAATAGATAAGCTCGTCGGACCAGCCAGCGGCAGGCGAACACAGTCGCTCAACATAGCCGAGCGCCGCGGCGTTTGCGCCCGGGTAGAAGTTGGCGAAGGTGGCGTCGTCGCGCAGACGGACGCCAAGGGGAAGCTGGATGGGTTTCATGGCTGGCTGGGTGGTTCGGCCGGTGCACCGGCGGGCTCGGCGTAAAGGTCCGAGAGTTTATAGAGATCGTGCGCATGACGCAGCAGAACCATGATCACCGCCGCCACCGGCAGTGCCAGCAGCACGCCAGTAAAGCCAAACAACTGACCGCCCGCGAGCACCGCGAAAATCACCGCTACCGGATGCAGGCCGATACGATCGCCCACCAGCAGCGGCGTCAGCAGCATGCCCTCGAGCATCTGCCCTACCGTGAAGACGGCTGCCACACCCAGCAGCGGATAGGGCGCCAGCCCGAACTGGAAGAACGCAGCTACCACTGCAGCGCCAATACCGACCACGAAGCCCATGTAGGGCACGATGCTGGCGAGGCCGGCCAGCACGCCGATTAACAGGCCCAACTCGAGCCCCACTAAGGTCAGCCCGGAAGCATAGATGATCGCCAACGCCAGCATGACCAGCAACTGGCCACGCAGGAACGCGCCGATCACCTCATGGCATTCGTTCATCAGGCGCACCACCATGCCTTCACGCCGACGCGGCAGCAGGCTGCGCAACTTGAGCATGATCAAATCCCAGTCACGCATCAGATAGAAGCTCACCACAGGTATCAGCAGCAAGTTGCCGAGCCACACCAGCAACGCAAGACCGGAAGCCGTGGCGCGGCTCAGTAACATCCCGAGAACATCGGTCGTGCTACCCAGGTGTGCCGTGAACGCACCCTTGAGCTGATCAAGACGCCAGAAATTATCCTCAAGACCAAACTGAGCCTGCACCCATGGCAGTGCCTGATGCTGCAACCAGTCCAGCGCCAGCGGCGCGAGTTGGTAAAGCCGCACCAGCTGCTTGCCCAGCATTGGCACCAGGACCACAAACATCACTAATAGCAGCAGACTGAACAGCGTGAATACCGCGACCACACCCCAGGTACGCGAAAGCCCCCAGCGCTCCAGCCGATCAACAAACGGATCGCCCAAGTACGCCAGCAGAATTCCGATCAGAAAAGGCGTGAGTATCGGCGTCAGTAGGTACACCAGCCAGGCACACAACAGCAGCCCTGCCAGCCAGAGCCAGCGGTTCGAATTATTCATGGTCATATTGATGCCTTCCTTGCAGGGCAGTCGCCGGAGGAACTAGATAAGAAACTGCAGTGGCGCCATCACCAGCCGTAACGCAGCACCGTGCCGGTCTCGGGCGTTGCGGGAGCATCGGCAGGTTCATCTGCCGTCCCGTCTTGGGACAAAGGCTGCCGGGCATCCAGCGGCTGCTCATCCTCGCTGACTTCGTGCAATCGCGCCAGCGACAGCTGCGCACGCAGCTGCTCAGGACTGGCGTTAACGCGATAGACGAGACGATCACTTTCAACGCGCAGCAGACTACCGCCAAATGGTTCGAGCAGTCGGTCCAGCTCGGCAAAGCGCGCAAAGTCGGCACCGATGATTTCCAGCGTTATGTCCGAAGCAGCACCAGGGGCAACCACATAGCGCGGTGCCAGGTACTGACTGACTGCCAGCATGACCGCATCAGCCAACGCCTCGGAAGTGTCGGCTTTGACCTTGCCGTCGTGCTGACCGTCCTCAAGCCAGACCTTCCATTGCGCCTGCCAACTGGAATCGGCTTCGCTCGCATGCACCGCCAACAGCACGTCCGCGTCGTAGCGCTCGGATGCGTCGCTCAAGACTTGTCGATCGCTCGCGGCGAACGCCTCCGGCGTCGCCAACAGCTGTTCAGAGAGGTCAGCCAGCGGTAGGCGCAGTGGCAGTCCGCGATGCTGAGCGGCGGCCCGCAACGGCGCCGCACTGTCCTGGCCGTCGCCCACCAGTTGCGTACCCTCTACCCGCTCGCTCAACCACCAACCCAGCACCGTCGGCCTGTTCGCCCCCCATAGCGAAACACCAGCGCCGCGCAGGCTGCGCTCAGTAGTACCGGGGTCGAATTCGACCACGATGTGGTCGCCCTCATAGCCGTACTTGCTGATCAGCTGCTGCGGATCCTCGCGCAGTGCAACCACGGCCTTGCTTTTACCTACTTCCGCATCGCCAGTCAGACGCAGGAGCAGCGTGTCGAACGCGCGCTGCAATGCGCCGGCTCGCTCCTCGGCTTGCTGGCCGGAAACAGGCTCGCGCACCTGATACAGGCTCCGGAAAAGCTCTGCCTGACTGGGCAAGGTCACACCCAGTGCGAGGCACAGAACAAGTAAGCGGTAGATAGAGCGCATGATCGATTCTCGCAGGCCACCTGTAACCGGGGCATGAAGTGTGGGGAAATGGTCGCTACACCTTAAACAGCCGGCCAGGGCGCAGCAACTGCCTGTCTCACAGTTGACACGACCGAAGCTGACGTTCGCCGTCGTGCATCACTGCGCTCGGGATGGCCGCTATGCGGCAAGCCTGATAAAATCGCGCGCTTTCCGCAGACCGGTTCCGGCGCTTGTCCGAGCCCGGCATTCAAAACCTAGGCAAAAGCGACGCAGGCGCTGCAACCCCGGCGTTTCGCAAGCGATACCGGTGTTACTACCACCCGCTGGTGATCGTTTTTCACAGGCCCTGAATGCAGCACCTTACCGGTCGACAACCGCACTCCTTTCACAGGTCCGGATTCTATGAGCAAGCAACCCTCCCTCAGCTACAAGGACGCAGGTGTCGACATTGATGCAGGCGAAGCGCTGGTCGAACGCATCAAAAGCGTGGCCAAGCGCACCGCACGACCTGAGGTAATGGGCGGGCTGGGCGGCTTCGGCGCCCTGTGCGAAATCCCTGCTGGCTACAAGCAGCCGGTACTGGTTTCCGGCACTGACGGCGTCGGCACCAAGCTGCGCCTGGCGCTGAATCTGAACAAACATGACAGCATTGGCCAGGATCTGGTCGCCATGTGCGTCAACGACCTGGTGGTCTGCGGCGCCGAGCCCCTGTTCTTCCTCGACTATTACGCCACTGGCAAGCTCAACGTCGACGTAGCCGCTACCGTGGTCACCGGCATTGGCGCTGGTTGCGAACTGGCTGGCTGCTCCCTGGTCGGTGGTGAAACCGCCGAGATGCCGGGCATGTACGAGGGCGAAGACTACGACCTGGCCGGCTTCTGCGTTGGCGTAGTGGAAAAGGCCGAGATCATTGATGGCTCCAAGGTCGCCGCTGGTGACGCACTGATTGCGCTGCCATCCTCCGGCCCGCACTCCAATGGCTACTCGCTGATTCGCAAGATTCTCGAAGTGTCCGGCACCGACATCGAGAACACCCAGCTGGACGGCCAACCGCTAGCCGATCTGCTGATGGCGCCGACACGCATCTACGTCAAACCACTGCTCAAGCTGATCAAGGACACCGGGGCGGTCAAGGCCATGGCCCACATCACTGGCGGCGGCCTACTCGACAATATCCCACGAGTGCTCCCGGACAACGCCCAGGCCGTGATCGACGTCGCCAGCTGGCAGCGCCCGGTGGTGTTCGACTTCCTGCAGGAAAAAGGTAACGTCGACGAACACGAAATGCACCGCGTGCTCAACTGTGGCGTCGGCATGGTCATCTGCATCGCACAGGATCAAGTGGAATCGGTGCTGGCCAGCCTGCGCACGTCTGGTGAAGAGCCCTGGGTGATCGGCGAGATCTCCAGCGCAGCGGAAGGCGCCGAACGAGTCGTGCTGAACAACCTGAAGCAGCACTGATGACCGCGACCTGCAATGTAGTGGTGCTGATTTCAGGCTCCGGCAGCAATCTGCAGGCGCTGATCGACAGTCAGATTGGCAAGGGGGCACGTATTTGCGCCGTAATTGCCAACCGCGCCGATGCGTTCGGACTAATCCGGGCGCAGAACGCAGGCATTCCCACCGCCGTACTCGACCACAAGGCATTCGACGGGCGCGAGTCATTCGACGCCGCGCTGATGGAAGTGGTCGATGGCTATGCGCCGGATCTGGTGATTCTGGCTGGTTTCATGCGCATCCTCACACCAGGTTTCGTACGCCATTACCAAGGCCGCCTGCTGAACATTCACCCGTCGCTCCTGCCCAAGCACAAGGGGCTCGATACCCATCGAAGGGCACTCGAGGCGGGCGATAGCGAACACGGCTGCAGCGTGCATTTCGTGACCGAAGAGCTGGACGGCGGCCCTGTGGTGATCCAGGCCGCACTGCTGGTTGCCCCGGACGATAACCTCGAGTCGCTGACGCGTCGGGTCCATGCCGCAGAGCACCAGATTTATCCGCTGGCCATGCACTGGTTTGCCGAAGGACGCTTGCGCCTCACCGAACAAGGCGCGATGCTGGATGGCGCCACCCTGCCGGCCTCCGGCTATCAGATCAGAATCTAGGAGATAACATGCGTCGCGCCTTGCTGCTCGCTCTAGCCGTGCTGGCCCTGCCGGTCCATGCGCTGGAGCTCAAGCCTTTCTCCGCACGCTACACCGCCGATTGGAAACAGGTGCCGGTCAGCGGTACCGCCCAGCGCAGCCTTGAACAGCTGGACGATGCCAACTGGCGTCTGGATTTCGAGGCATCCATGCTGGTCGCCAGTCTCAACGAGCGCAGCACCTTCCGCACCGAAGGTGACACCTTCCTGCCGCAGAGCTATCGCCTCAAGCGTAGCGGTCTGGGCAAGGGCAAGCGTGTCGAGCATCGCTTCGACTGGGACAACAAGCAGGTCGAGGGCTCTGACCGCGGCGATCCGGTGAAACTGCCGCTGCATCGCGGCCTGCTGGACAAGTCGACCTACCAGCTGGCACTGCAGCACGAAGTAGCGGCCGGCAAGAAGAGCATGAGCTACCAAGTCGTCGACGGCGACGAGATCGAAACCTACGATTTCCGCGTGCTGGGTGAAGAGAAAGTCAGCACCAAGGCCGGCCAAGTAGACGCGATCAAGGTGGAGCGCGTGCGTGATCCGACTCAAAGCAAGCGCGAGACCATCCTCTGGTTCGCCAAGGACTGGGACTACCTGCTGGTCCGCCTGCACCAGATAGAAACCGACGGCAAGGAGTACCAGATCATGCTCGAAGAGGGCAGCGTCGGCGGCAAGACGGTCAAAGGCAACTGAGTCATAGCGGCAGCCGCTGAGGCTGCCGCCTCTCCTCCACCCTCCGAGTTCACCGATGGCCCCTTCACGCCCCCTCCTGATTGCGCTGCTCCTGTCCCTGGCGGGCTGCCAGACACTCTTCGGCGATCGCACCCCGCCCCAAGCGGCAACCGAACGCCTTCAGGGCGAGATTCAGCAAGTCGATGGACAGATGCAGTTTAAGAGCTGCCACGGCCAGCGGACACTGCAATTGCTGAGTAAGGACACTGGGCTGGAGGACGACGCGCAAGCGCTGATGGCCCACGACCAGGACCGTTTGTTCGCCGATCTGCGCGGCACGCTCAGCCAAGCGGGGCCCGAGAGCATTGGCCAGTTTGCGCTGACCCGCGTATACCGCCTGCAACGTGAGGGCCACAGCTGCGACGAGGAGAACTTCAAACACTTGATTCTCCGTGCGAGCGGTCAAGAGCCAGGCTGGATGTTGACCGTGACCACCCGCGGCATGCTGCTCGTACGCCCCGGGCAGTCCCCCGTCGCCCTGCCCTATCTCGAAGAGCAGCTTCCTGGCGGCCAGCTCAGCTTCACCAGCGAAGCTAACGAACAGCGCCTTGACCTCTGGGTGGCGCCCCAGCGTTGCGTCGACAGTGCCAGCGGCACGATCAATCACCTGAGCGCCGAACTGCGCCTCGATGGCCAGACCTTACGCGGCTGCGCCTACTACGGTGGCGCGCGCGACGACTGATCTCACGAATGCGGGGCGTTTGCCGCGCTCATCCTGAAAGAACTGCATCCATGAACAACGCCCTGAATCTGCTGAACCCATATCCCTTCGAAAAATTGCGTGGTCTGCTCGCTGGCGCACAGCCTCCGGCTGACAAGCGCGCCATCGCGCTGTCGATCGGCGAGCCAAAGCACCGCTCGCCGGACTTCGTCGCCCAGGCACTGGCCGACAACCTCGATCAGCTGGCGGTATATCCAACCACGCTTGGGATTCCTGCCCTGCGCGAAGCCATTGCGCGCTGGTGTGAGCAGCGCTTTGGTCTTGCCGCAGAGGCACTGGACCCGGCGCAGCATGTGTTGCCGGTCAACGGTACGCGCGAAGCACTGTTCGCCTTCACCCAGGCCGTGGTGGATCGCGAAGCGAATGGCCTGGTGGTCAGCCCCAACCCGTTCTACCAGATCTACGAAGGCGCCGCCCTGCTCGCCGGCGCGACACCACACTACCTGCCATGCCTCGAGCAGAATGGCTTCAACCCCGACTTCGATGCCGTAACGGCGGACGTCTGGCAGCGCTGCCAGATCCTCTTCCTCTGCTCACCGGGCAACCCGACCGGCGCGCTGGTACCGCTGGAGACGCTGAAAAAGCTGATCGCGCTGGCCGACCAGTATGACTTCGTCATAGCCGCCGACGAATGCTACAGCGAGCTGTACTTCGACGAAGCAAATCCGCCTGCAGGCCTGCTCACCGCATGTGCCGCACTGGGCCGCAACGATTACAAGCGCTGCGTGGTGTTCCATAGCCTGTCGAAGCGCTCGAACCTGCCGGGGCTACGCTCTGGCTTCGTCGCTGGCGATGCCGATATCCTCAAAGCCTTCCTGCTCTACCGCACCTACCACGGCTGCGCCATGCCCGTGCAGACTCAGTTGGCGAGCATTGCCGCATGGAACGACGAAATCCACGTGCGCGCCAACCGCGAGCTATATCGCGCCAAGTTCGATGCAACGCTGGAAATACTTGCCCCAGTTATGGACGTGCAACGCCCGGACGGTGGTTTTTATCTGTGGCCTAAAACGCCGCTGGATGATCAGAAATTTACCCGACAACTGTTCGCCCGCGAGCACGTAACCGTGGTGCCGGGGTCCTACCTGTCACGTGAGATCGACGGTGTTTCGCCTGGCGCCGGCCGCGTTCGCATGGCGCTGGTCGCACCGCTGGCAGAATGCGTCGAAGCAGCGCAGCGCATTCGTCACTTCATCGAAACGCTCTGATAGCTCGCCAGGCAGTCTCGCTGCCCGGCGTGCTCTGCCTCAGGCGACACCGGGCGGGATCGAGTCCTTGCCGTAATCGCGCAGTTTTTCCAGATTCTCAGGCTTCATGTGCTCCGGCAGATCCGGCCTTGGGTGTTCGTCCAGAGGAGCTTTATGCTCCCTGGCATGTGCGTCCTCGCTACGCTTGACGTCATCGCTCATAGCTGCCTCCTGTTCAGATGGCATGTTCTTCCCAGATCAGCTGCCCTTCGTCGCTGACCTCCATAACCTTAGTCAATGCCGCTTCGGCAATCGCGTCGGCTTCCGACGCCAAGTCATAACGACGGCCATCGGCAATCTTGAACACGTGTACGTGCTCATCACTGTCGCGTCGCTTGATGGCGATCACCGCCTCGAACGCATCGTCGGCAGGCACCGCCGAAGAAATCGCCTCGAAATTCTCAAAATGCTTACGTGCCATTAGTCGTCACCTCACCGTTGCGATTGTCATCAATGGACAACACCATCGGCGTAAAAGGTCGAAGTCCCTAGCTGAACCGAGGGTACGGCGGCAGGCTCGAACGTTGAACAGCACTAGGAGAATCCCGCCATGCATATGACCGAGCAGTACACGCAGAACGAACCCAGCCGTGCCGCAGTCGACGCTCTGCAGGGGCCGGTTTTGCTGGAGTTCGGCACAGCCTGGTGCGGCCACTGCCAGGCTGCCCAGGCATTTATCGCCAAGGCGCTGGCCGACCGAACGGGCATCAGTCACTTGAAGATCGAGGACGGCCCGGGCCGCCCGCTGGGGCGCTCCTTCCGCGTCAAGCTTTGGCCGACCCTGATCCTGCTGGAAAACGGCGAAGAGCTGGCGCGGGTGGTGCGCCCGGAGAACGCCCACGCAATCGAGCAGGCATTGGGACAGAAGGGAAAAGGCTGACGACCGGCCAGTCACCAACTACTGCATCAGCGGCATGCTCGGCCTCCATCGTCCGGCGAGGCGTGGCATAATCCGCCGTCCAGTTTTGCAGGAGTCTTGGAGAGTCGTTCTATGTCCGAATCAGATCTGCGGTTGTGCCTATACGGAATCAAAGCCTGCGACACGATGAAAAAGGCCCGTACCTGGCTCGACCAGCACGGACTGAGCTACGACTTCCACGATTACAAGAGCGTCGGCATAGACCGCGCGCACCTGGAAGCCTGGTGCAAAGAACACGGCTGGCAGACCGTTCTCAACCGTGCAGGCACCACCTTCCGCAAGCTGGACGACGCTGCAAAGGCCGATCTTGACCAGGCCCGGGCCATCGAGCTGATGTTGGCCCAACCGTCGATGATCAAACGCCCTGTACTCGACCTGGGCGATAGAACCCTGATCGGCTTCAAGCCTGATCTTTACGCTGCCGCAGTGGCAGCGCCGAACTGATAGCCGCCCAACCGACGGCGCGGCCAACAAAAGGATGATCCTATGTCTGCAACCCTATTCAGCCTCGCCTTTGGCGTAGGCACCCAGAACCGCCAAGGCGACTGGCTGGAAGTCTTCTACGCGCAACCCCTGCTGCAACCTGCCGGCGAGCTGGTAGCTGCCGTCGCCCCGCTGCTCGGCTATGCCGGCGGCAATCAGGCAATCAGCATCACCACCACACAAGCGGCTCAACTGGCCGATGCCCTCAAGCCGCTCGATGCTACTCAGTACGCCCTGCTGACCCGCCTGGCCGAAAGCCAGCGGCCGCTGGTCGCTACGCTGCTCGCCGAAGACGCGCCACTGACCTCGACCCCCGAGGCCTACCTCAAGCTGCACCTGCTCTCCCACCGTCTGGCCAAACCGCATGGTCTGAACCTGACCGGCATCTTCCCACTGCTGCCGAACGTCGCCTGGACCAACCAGGGCGCCGTGGACCTGAGCGAACTGGCCGAGCGTCAGCTGGAAGCGCGCCTGAAGGGCGATCTGCTGGAAGTCTTCTCGGTGGACAAGTTCCCGAAGATGACCGATTACGTGGTTCCGGCCGGCGTACGCATCGCTGACAGCGCGCGCATCCGCCTCGGTGCCTATGTGGGTGAAGGCACCACCGTAATGCACGAGGGCTTCATCAACTTCAACGCCGGTACCGCTGGCCCGGGCATGATCGAAGGCCGCGTCTCCGCCGGCGTATTCGTCGGCAAGGGTTCGGACCTCGGCGGCGGCTGCTCCACCATGGGCACCCTGTCCGGTGGCGGCAACATCGTCATCTCCGTCGGCGAAGGCTGCCTGATCGGCGCGAATGCCGGCATCGGCATCCCGCTGGGCGACCGCAACACCGTGGAGTCGGGCCTGTACATCACGGCCGGAACCAAGGTCAGCCTGCTCGACGACGGCGATCAACTGGTCAAAGTGGTCAAGGCGCGCGAGCTGGCCGGCCAGAGCGACCTGCTGTTCCGCCGCAACTCGCAGACCGGCGCGGTGGAGTGCAAGACCCACAAGTCGGCTATCGAGCTGAACGAGGCGCTGCACGCGCATAACTGAGCAGGAGCAGCGGCAAGCTGCGAGCCATGAGCGCCTGCCTTGCCGCATCCCCTGCAGCTGGAGGTTTGCCGCTTATGGCCCTGTTTTCTCCCTGGCGCGCTGACTTCCCTGCCCTGGCGGTGCTCGAAGCGCAAGGCCAGACCTATCTCGACAGCGCCGCCACGGCTCAGAAGCCGCAGGCGCTGATCGATGCCCTCAGCGGCTACTACACCTGCGGCGCCGCCAATGTGCACCGTGCCCAGCACCAACCTGCCGAACGCGCGACTCGCGCTTACGAAGACTCGCGCATCAAGGTAGCGAAGTGGCTGAATGCGGCTTCGCCCACTGAAATCGTCTTCACTCGTGGTGCGACGGAAGCTTTGAATCTGCTCGCCTACGGGTTGGAACATCTGATCAAGGCCGGTGACGAGATCGTCATCAGCGCCCTTGAGCATCACGCCAACCTGCTGCCCTGGCAGCAGCTGGCCAAACGGCGCAACGCCAGACTGCAGGTGCTACCCATCGATGCCGCCGGCCGCATCGACCTGGCCGCGGCAGCCGCGTTGATCGGGCCGCGAACCCGGCTGCTGGCGGTGAGTCAGCTGTCCAACGTGCTGGGTAGCTGGCAACCGCTGGATGACCTGCTGCACCTGGCCAAGACCCAAGGGGCACTGACCATCGTCGATGGCGCGCAGGGTGTGGTGCACGGTCGTCACGACATGACTACGCTGGGTTGCGATTTCTACGTGCTGTCCAGCCATAAGCTCTACGGGCCGGATGGCGTCGGCGCACTGTACGGCCGCGGCGAATCGCTGCTGCAGCTGCGCCACTGGCAGTTCGGCGGCGAGATGGTACGCATCGCCGACTACCAAAATGCCGAATTCCATGCCGCGCCCCTGGGCTTCGAGGCGGGCACACCGCCGATCTCCGGCGCGATCGGCCTCGGCGCCACGCTGGACTATCTGGCTGGACTCGATGCTGCCGCGGTCGACCGCCACGAACAGACACTGCACGCTCAGCTGCTCGCCGGGCTTGCCGCGAGGAACGGCGTCCGCCTGCTCGGCTCACCGCAGGTTGCGCTGGCCAGCTTCGTTGTCGAAGGCATACATCATTCCGACCTGGGGCACCTTCTCACCGAGCAGGGCATCGCGGTGCGCAGCGGCACTCACTGCGCCATGCCGCTGATGAAGCACCTCGGTCTGGATGGCGCGACACGCGTCTCGCTCGGACTGTACAACGACAGTGCCGACCTCGAGCGCTTCTTCAGCGCCCTGGATCAGGCCCTGGAGTTGCTGCGATGAGCGACTTGCCGCAAGCCGCTTGCGAAGCGCTGGAGGCATTCACTCAGGCATCCGGCTGGGAGCAGCGCGCGCGCCTGCTGATGCTGTGGGGTGAGCGACTGGAACCGTTGGATGAAGATGAACGCAGCGAAACGAATCAGGTATCGGGCTGCGAAAGTCGCGTGTGGCTGGTTGGCGAACGACAAGACGGCTGCTGGCATTTTCGTGCCGCCAGTGATGCCCGACTCATCCGCGGCCTGCTGGCGGTGCTGCTGGCGAGAGTCAATGGCCTGGACGCGGATAAGCTGGCACAGGTGGATATGGCCGACTGGTTCGCCAGCCTGGGGCTGTCACGACAACTGTCACCATCGCGCAGCAACGGCATGAATGCCGTGCTGCAACGAATGTGTGAACTGACCGGCTGATCAGGCCCGCTGCCCGCGGCCGTCATGGTGGGCTGAAGCCCACCCCACGAGCAGCCTACGGCCAGCGCGGACGATCAGCGCTTGCGCAGGATCACGCTTCCGATCGAGTAGCCCGCACCGAAAGAGCTGAGTACACCGAGGGTGCCACTGGGCAAATCGTCCTGGTGCTTGTGGAAGGCGATCACCGAGCCGGCCGAACTGGTATTGGCGTAGGTATCGAGGATCACCGGCGCTTCTTCCTCGGTGGCATCGCGACCCAGCAGGCGACGCACGATCAGGTGGTTCATGTTCAGGTTGGCCTGATGCAGCCAGAAACGCTTCACCGATTCCACAGCGATGTCGTTCTCAGCCAGGTGCTCACCGATCAGCTCCGCCACCATCGGGCAGACTTCCTTGAACACCTTGCGCCCTTCCTGGATGAACAGCTTGTCCGGATCGTTCATGTGCTCTTCGGCGGCACGGTTGAGGAAGCCGAAGTTGTTGCGGATGTTGTTGGAAAATTCGGTCACCAGCTTGGTGCTGATGACGTCCCACTGCTGCGCCGAGGTCGCCAGGTCTTCGCGCTCGATGATTACCGCGGTGCAGGCGTCGCCAAAGATGAAATGGCTGTCACGGTCGCGGAAGTTCATATGCCCGGTACAGATCTCCGGGTTGACCATCAGGATCGCGCGCGCCTGGCCCAGCTTGATGCTGTTGACCGCGTTCTGGATGCCGAAAGTGGCCGACGAGCACGCTACGTTCATATCGAAGCCGAAGCCTTTGATCCCCAGCGCTGCCTGCACTTCGATGGCAACTGCGGGATAGGCGCGCTGCAGGTTGGAACAGGCGACGATCACACCGTCGATGTCCGCAGCAGTCTTGCCGGCACGGGCAAGCGCTTCTTCGGCGGCCTTGACCGACATCTCGCAGAGAATCGACCACTCGTCATTGCTGCGCTCGGGAATGCGCGGAACCATGCGCTCGGGATCGAGGATGCCGGCCTTGTCGGTGACATAGCGGCTTTTGATCCCGGAAGCTTTCTCGATGAAGGCGGAACTGGACTCCGGCAGCGGCTGGATCTCGCCGGCCTCGATGGCAGCGGCATTCTCGCTGTTGTAGCGATGAACGTAGGTATTGAAGGACTCCACCAGTTCATCGTTGGTGATACTGCTGGCAGGGGTGTAAAGGCCGGTACCGCTGATGACGACGTTATACACGGTCGTTCCTCTCAAATATGGCTCAAATATGGCTTGATCGTTCTGACGATGGGACGGTGCAGCAACAGGACTCGGCCAGTCACGATCATTCCAGCGCCTTCTTATGGCCGCTATTGTGCATGAAAAGCTGAAAGAATCCGTAACATTGCTCTTATTACAAGCCTGTAATTAAGCCGTTGGACCCTACAAATCGTGACTAATTGGTCGGAATATGAAGAGGGCGCCGAATGGCGCCCTCTTCTGTCCGCAATGTTATTGGCGAGTCCTTATTTGATGCCTTGACCAAGCACCACACCATCTACCTTTTGCCCGTATAGGTTCACGCCATCGTTGGCGTGGTATTTCACCCGTGTTTTTTCCACCGAACCCTCGACCAGCCGTGGGTCCTGCGGCCGCTCGTGGCTGTTCATGTAAGCCGCAACGTGCCAGGCGTCTTCATCACTAAGCGAACCTCCCTTGCCTAGCGGCATGCTTTCCTTGATGAAGGCCGCGGCGGTATTGATCCGGTGCATACCGGCGCCCCAGTTGAACGAGTCCCTGCCCCATAACGGCGGGAAGACGTAACCATCACCCGCCTTCTGCCCCTGGCCGTTGTCGCCATGGCAGATCGCGCATTGCTCGACATAGACCAGCTTGCCCTTGGCGAGGTCGAAACCCGCCTTGGGCTGGGGCACTTCGGGATAGGCCCGTCCTGGCAATTCCTGAGCAGTTGGAGCACCAGTAGACAGCCAATAGGAATAGGCCGTCAGTGCGTTGATGACATGGCTATCAGCTGCCGGTGGCTTACCATTCATGCTGAACTGGAAGCACCCCTGCACTCGCTCGGCGTAGCTGTTGACCTTGTCGTTCTTCTTTCGATAGGCCGGATACATCGGATATGCGCCCCATAGCGGCGCGGAATTAGCCTTGCGTCCCTGTTCGATGTGGCAATTGGTGCAATTCATGCCATTGCCGACGTATTCGGCTGCGTACCTCTGGGTGTCGACGAAAATCGCCCGTCCCTGCTGCACGAGCTCGCCATAGGCATTGGCGGGCAGATCGCTCTCCTTGGGTGGCTGAAAATACTGATCGCCAGCGTCCTTTGACGCCTGCTGAGTCAGCTGCGACTGGTCATCCATCTTGATCTCGGCGGCATATACCGGGCTGCCGACAGCCATGGCCAGCAGGCCGAGCATCAGGTGCGCTCTCATTGGCTGGTCTCCTTGAATCCCAAGCTGGCGAAGTATTCCGATACCGCCTGAACCTCGGCATCGGTCATGGAGCGGGCGATATGCCCCATCAGGTCATTCGGATCATTTTTGCGCGTCCCCTGACGCCAGGCGTTGAGCTGCGCGCTGAGATACTGCGCCGACTGCCCAGCCAGCGGCGGGAAGCTCTCGCCGACGCCCACGCCGCCTGGCCCATGACAAGCCACGCACTCAGGAATGTTGCGCCCCCACGCACCACGTAGTGCCAGCGTGGCGCCGACGCTATCGGCTTTTTCCGCGCGGCTGATCATGGCGTAGGACGGTGTGGCCATTTTTTCCAGGGCGGCGGAAACGGCCTGGGTTTCTTCATCACTCAGTGCAGCAGCAATCGGCTGCATGATCGGGTTCGCTCTGGTACCAGAACGGAAGTCGGCAAGTTGCTTGCGCATATATCCGGCGTCAATTCCGGCCAGGCGCGGAAAGCCTGCTGCCGCCATCCCCATGCCATCCGCCCCGTGGCAGGTTCCGCAAGCCATTGCTGCAGGGTTGGCGCCGCCCTGCGTATAGATCGTTTGCCCATCGGCAGCCTGTACCTGCGTCGTCAGCAACAACGCAGCCAAACCGGCCAGAGGCCAGCGAGTTGGTTTCATGAAGGGCCTCATCAGCTGTTGTAGTTATGCTTTCGCCACGGGTCGGTACGACCTTACTAATCGACGAAGTTGCGACAGCTCGTCGCATCAGAACGCTACCACATCGGCGATGAGGCCTCTAGAAACAGAATAAGCTTAGAACTTAATTGCATATGCCTAATTAACGGCGTACTTGATGGGACAAGCACGGGGCCGCTGCCTTGGTTATCCTTTCACGCCCACCACCCAGGACTGCCCATGAAAGACCAACTTGCCGAACTGATCACTCTCATCAGCTCGGGCTGCATGACTGACGAGGAAATTCATCGGGTAGCCGATGAGGCTGCGCAAGCGTATGCCGACCCGCAGGCCTTCCTGCTGGCCAACCCGGACATCAATTACGATGACAGCTTTCCCATCCCGCTTGGCGAATGGGTGGTGATTGGCAGCCTGCCCGAGACAGTGCTGTTTCAGGCGGACGATTACCAGACGCTGTTCAGCGAAATCGTTGCATCTTTCGGCGACAGCGTGACCTTCATCCTCAAGCCCAAACAGCTCGCCAAGACCGAGCCGCTGACTGCACTGAACCGTATTCAGGTGCAGCTGAGCAGCCTGTATCCGGAAAAAGGCGGCTATGTGCTGGTGGACTTCAGCGAGCCGCTGGACGATGAGCTGCAGGCGGTGCTGGTCTACACCTGCGATGTGCCGCGGCTGATGGAGCTGGCGGTGGAGGTAGGCCTCTACGCCGCGCCAGCACTGGACGCGCTGCGCGAGCAAACCGAGCAGCCGTGACGGCCGGCTTCGTCGGCGATCAGCCCCGCGAGGCGTTGCGCCGACGCAATGGTTCAAGCAAAGCCGAAAGCCCGTTGTGGTCGATCTCGTGCATCAGCTCCAGCAGCTGGCCGAGGCTGCCGGGAGGAAATCCCACGCGGGCGAACCAATTGAGGTAATTACCGGGCAGGTCGGCTATCAACCGGCCCTTGTACTTACCGTAGGGCATCGTCTGAGTCACCAGGCGTTCGAGATCTTCGGGCTTCATCGCTATGGTCGTCGGCATATCGGGCTGTCGAATACTGCCACAACCGCCTGGATCGTTGCGCGCAAAGGGGGCGGCCACGATCTGCACACCGCCGCAGAAGATGATTGGCGCCTCGTACGTGCCTCCGCGCCGCATACAAGGCCACTATCCGCGGCATAGAAAGCCTTGTTTGGCTTCTCGTTACGCCGGCCAACACAATGAACTTGATACGGCGAATAGCCAGCCACCTGCCTACGGAGAAACGCGATGCACGCGCCCAATCAATCACAGGAACTGGATGAAGCCACCCTGGCCTTTGCCGAGCAGGTCTTCGACAGCGCACGCAGCGGCGACAGTGCTCGTCTTGCCGAGTTACTGGGCCAAGGCATGCCCGCGAACCTGCGCAACCACGCCGGCGATAGCCTGCTGATGCTCGCCAGCTACCACGGTCACCTGGAGGCCAGCCTCCTGCTGTTGCAGCACGGTGCCGATCCGCAGCTGCGTAATCGCCGCGGCCATACACCGCTTGCCGGTGCAGCCTTCAAAGGCGATCTGGCGATGATCAGACTGCTGCTCGAGCAAGGTGCCGATGTCGAAAGCCCATGCGAGGATGGCAAGACCGCGCTGATGATGGCCGCAATGTTCAACCGCACCGCCGTCGTCGAGTACCTAATGGCTCAGGGCGCCGATCCGCTGGCTCAGGATGCCGGCGGTGCTACGGCGTTGACTGCCGCACGCATGATGGGTGCGGCCGACACCGAGGCGTTGCTACAGCACAGCATCACTGCGTGATGGGCAGCAGTGAACGACCCAGCAACCGATTCAACCTGACAGAAACCCGCTGAGCATCAGCTGTTGGCATTGCGCAGGTCACTGGCCGGACCAGGTAAACTACCCGCAACGCTGATTTCAGCGCCCACTAAGCGGCTCGGCCAGTGCGATCCGGTTGCGGCCGAGGCGCTTGGCTTCGTATAGAGCCTGATCGGCCACATGCAGCCAGGCGAGCACGCTATCCATCCGCGGGCTGGATTCAGCGATGCCGATGCTCAGGCTTGCCCTCAGTCTGGGCGCCAATGGGAAATCAAGCTCGGCAATCTCAGCCCGCAGCCGCTCCAGCACCTCCCACGCGTCCTTGGCGCGAGCGCCGGGCAGCACGACGCAGAACTCGTCGCCACCATAACGTCCAGCCATGTCCCCGGCGCGCAGGTTGCGGTGAATGCAACGGCCCACCTGGCGGAGCAGTTCGTCACCCACAGCGCGCCCATGCCGATCATTGGCGAGCTTGAAGTTGTCCAGATCGATCAATGCCAGGCTGGCGACGCCGCCAGTAGCTTTGCAATGGGAAAACTCGAGCTGTAACAGCTCGTTCCAATACCCGCGGTTGAACAGGCCAGTCAGGCTGTCGGTGCGGCTAAGGCTACGCAAAGCACGTTTGTTCTCGCCGAGCTGATCGGCCAGACGATAGAGCACCATACCAGTAGTAACCGGATGGACGACGAGCATTGGCAGGCATGCGTAGAGTTGTAACTCGCTGGTCTCTGGCGCAAAGCCGAAACCCAGGAGCAGCACTGAAATGCCCCCACCCAGGAGCTGGACCAGCAGGCCCTTGAGGACTAGACGCGATCCGCCAGTAGCGCTGTTGTTCAACGCCAGCATTGAAAACAGCACCGCCGAGGGCAGCACATTGAACGCCATGGTGGCGATCCAGAACCCGCCCATCAGCGAATCGAAAAGTACGTGCCGCCTCTCGCTGAGAGCGGCAGAGCGCGCACGTCGGGACACACTCAACGCAATCAGCGGCCATACGAAACAGAAACCGACCAACAACCCCCACACCCAAGGCGGTGTGTCGCGTCCCCACAGCACGGCCGCCACACAGAAGAAACCCACCGCCAGCCCGATTGCGCGCGGATAGAACGCACGCAGCGCAAATGAGCCTGGCTTGGCAACAACCGCGGAAGGAATCAAGAGCGATCTCGCTTGGCGACCGGGACAACGTTGAATATAGCCCGTCGCCATCACAGCTAGCGAAGAAATCTACTCGTCGCCGATCCGGCCACGCTAACCATCCCCCTGCAAAGTCCGTGTGGTTCCCTCAACCACGTCCGATTGCCGCGAATAGCGCCTTGGCGTGCTCCGCCAGGACCGCCGGCGCTAGTTCCACTTCCAGCCCGCGACGCCCAGCACTCACATAGATGCTCGCCTGCGCCTGCGCGGAACTGTCGATAAAGGTACGCAGACGCTTCTTCTGCCCCAGGGGACTGATACCTCCGACCAGATAGCCGGTGGCCCGCTGGGCAGCCATCGGATCGGCCATCTCCACCTTCTTCACGCCGGCCGCCTGGGCCAGCGCCTTGAGATCGAGGGTGCCGGCGACGGGCACCACGGCGACGAGTAGCTCGCTCTTCTCGCTACAGGCGAGCAGCGTCTTGAATACCCGCGCGGGCTCCAGCCCAAGCTTTTCCGCCGCCTCCAGACCATAGGACGCAGACTTGGGATCGTGCTCGTAGCTGTGTACGGAGTGTTCGGCTCGGGCTTTTTTCAACAGGTCGATGGCAGGTGTCATGGCTTTGTAGTGCTAATGATTGATGAATGGCGGTAACGTAACGCAACAGAGAATCGGTAGTTATAAGCGCCCATGAATCATCCTCTTCTTGCACCGCTCGCGGAAGTCTACGACCTGGCCGTGGTGGGCGGCGGCATCAATGGCGCGGGTATCGCCGCCGATGCGGCCGGGCGCGGCCTGTCGGTGTTCCTCTGCGAACAGGGCGACCTGGCCGGCCATACGTCCTCCGCCAGCAGCAAGCTGGTGCATGGTGGGCTGCGCTACCTCGAGCATTACGAACTGCGCCTGGTCCGCGAGGCCTTGGCCGAGCGCGAAGTGCTGCTGGCCAAGGCGCCGCACATCATCACCCCGCTACGCTTCGTGCTGCCCTACCGCCCGCACCTGCGGCCGTCGTGGATGATCCGTATCGGCCTGTTTCTTTACGATCACCTCGGCAAGCGCGAGAAGCTCGGCGGTTCGCGCAGTCTGCGTTTCGGTGCCGACAGCCCGCTCAAGGACGAAATCACCCATGGTTTCGAGTACGCCGATTGCTGGGTCGATGACGCCCGGCTGGTGGTTCTCAATGCCATGGCGGCACGCGAGCTGGGGGCCCATATCCACACCCGCACTCGCTGCGTCAGTGCGCGCAGCAGCAAAGCGCTCTGGCACCTGCATCTGGAACGTGAGGATGGCAGCCGCTTTTCGATCCGCGCCCGCGCGCTGGTCAACGCCACCGGACCGTGGGTAGCCTCGTTCATCCAGGAGCAGCTCCGGCAGACTTCGCCTCACGGCATGCGCCTGATTCAGGGCAGCCACATCGTCGTGCCGAAACTCTATGAGGGCGATCACGCCTACATCCTGCAGAACGAGGACCGGCGCATCGTGTTCATCACGCCGTACCTCGGCCAGTTCAGCCTGATCGGCACCACCGATCACGAGTACCACGGCGACCCGGCGCAAGTGCAGATCACCGACGCGGAGATCGACTACCTGCTAGCCATCGTCAACACGCACTTCAAGCAGCAGCTGCACCGCGCCGACATCCGTTACAGCTATGCCGGGGTCAGACCGCTGTGCGATGACGAGTCCGACCAGCCCTCGGCGATCACCCGCGACTACACGCTCACACTCAGCGATAGCGCCGGTGAGGGACCGTTGCTCTCGGTGTTCGGCGGCAAGCTGACCACCTATCGCAAGCTCGCCGAAGCGGCACTGGCACAGCTGGCGCCGCTGTTTCCCGAAATGAAACAGCCCTGGACGCATGACGCCGCCCTGCCTGGCGGTGAGCATCTGGACGAGCCATCGGCGTTGGCCCACGCGCTCTGCGCCAGCTATCCATGGTTGCCCGGTCCGATTGCGCGGCGCTGGGCGCGCACCTACGGCAGCCGCAGCTGGCTGCTGCTCAAGGGTACCGATGCGCTGCAGGACCTTGGCGAATGCTTCGGCGCCGGCCTGCATGCGCGCGAGGTGGACTACCTGATGGTCGAGGAATGGGCGCAGACGACAGAAGACATCCTCTGGCGCCGCACCAAGCTCGGCCTGTTCATGCAGCCCGCGGAAGTCGCACTGCTGCAGCGTTATCTGGACAGCCGGACAGCCGAGCGCCTGACCCACTTCGACCACGTCGCCCAGGGCTGACGCACCACGGCGCAGCGCCCGCACTGGAGCGCTGCGCCCGCGTCGACCTCAGGCGACCTTGGCGTTGCGCGAGGCGCGCAGCTGACGGGCCGCAGCCACCATGTTCACCAGCGCTGCCTCGGTCTCCGGCCAGGCGCGGGTCTTCAGCCCGCAATCCGGATTGACCCAGAGCCGCTCGGCCGGGATGCGCTCGGCGGCCTTCTCCAGCAGCTGCACCATTTCGGCAGTATCCGGAACGCGTGGCGAGTGGATGTCGTAGACCCCCGGGCCGATGTCATTGGGATAGTCGAAGGCGCGGAAGGCTTCGAGCAGCTCCATCTGCGAGCGCGAGGTCTCAATGGTGATGACATCGGCATCCATCGCCGCGATGGACTCGATGACGTCGTTGAACTCGCTGTAGCACATGTGCGTGTGGATCTGCGTCTCGTCGCGCACGCCGCTGGCACACAGACGGAACGCCTCGACCGCCCAGTCCAGATAGTGCTGCCACTGCGCGCGACGCAACGGCAACCCCTCGCGGAACGCCGCCTCATCGATCTGGATGATGCGGATGCCGGTGGCTTCCAGATCGCAGACCTCGTCACGGATCGCCAGCGCCAGCTGCCGTGCCTGCACCTCACGCGATACATCCTCACGAGCGAACGACCACATCAGCATGGTCACCGGCCCGGTGAGCATGCCCTTCATCACCCGGTCGGTCTGCTGCTGTGCATAGCGAATCCAGTCGACGGTCATCGGCTGCGGGCGGCTGAGGTCGCCGTAGATCACCGCCGGCTTCACGCAACGCGATCCATAGCTCTGCACCCAGCCGAAACGGGTGAACGCATAGCCATCGAGCTGCTCGGCGAAGTACTCGACCATGTCGTTGCGCTCCGCTTCGCCGTGTACCAGCACGTCCAAGCCGATCTGCTCCTGCACCGCCACCGCATGGCGGATCTCGGCCTGCATCGCCTCGGTGTAATCGCCGAGCGACAACCGGCCCTGCTTATAGGCCTGCCGCGCCAGGCGGATGGCCGGCGTCTGCGGGAACGAGCCGATGGTCGTGGTCGGGAACGCTGGCAGGTCGAGCCGCGCGCGCTGCTGTTCGATGCGCGCAGCGAACACCGAGGTACGCTGGCTGTCTTGTGGCTGGATGGCATTCAGGCGTGCCTGGACCTGCGGCTTGTGGATGCGTGGCGAGTGCTGACGTGCCGCCTGCACCGCACGGCTGCGCGCCAGCTCGACGTCGACATCCTCGTTCGTCGGCTCGTTGATGGCTCGGGCCAGGGTCGCCACTTCGGCGCATTTCTGCACGGCAAAGGCCAACCAGCCTTTCAGCTCATGATCGAGCCGGTCCTCGCGCTCAAGGTCCACCGGGCTGTGCAGCAGGGAGCAGGACGGCGCCAGCCAGAGACGATCACCCAGCCGCTCGGCGGCATGCCGCGCCACCTCCAGAGCCTTCTCCAGGTCGCAGCGCCAGACGTTGCGCCCATTGACCAACCCCAACGACAGCACCTTGTAGGTCGGCAACCAATCGAGAATCAGCGGGTACTGCTCCGGCGCACGCACCAGATCGATGTGCAGGCCGTCCACCGGCAGCGCCGCCGCCAGGCTGAGGTTGTCCTCCAGTCCGCCAAAGTAGGTGGCGACCAGCTTCTTCAGCGGGGCGCGCTGCAGCAGGTTGTAGGCGCGCTCGAAGGCGTTCTTCCAGTCCTGCGGCAGGTCGAGGGCGAGGATCGGCTCGTCGATCTGCACCCACTCCACGCCCTGCGCCGCCAGCCGGTCGAGCACCTCGCCGTAGACCGGCAAGAGTCGTTCGAGCAGCTCGAGCTTGTCGAAACGCTCGGCAGCCTCGCCCTTGAGCTTGCCCAGCCAGAGATAGGTCAGCGGGCCGATCAGCACCGGCTTGACCGCATGGCCGAGCGCCAGCGCTTCTTCGACTTCCTCGAACAGTTGCGACCAGGACAGCTGGAACTGCTGATCGGCGCTGAACTCCGGCACCAGGTAGTGATAGTTGGTATCGAACCACTTGGTCATCTCCTGGGCCTGGGCGCCACCGCAGCAGCTGTTCGTCACGCCACGGGCCATGGCGAACAGCGTGTCCAGCGTCGGTTGGCCATCGGCCGGGCGGAAGCGCTGCGGCACCACGCCGAACATTAGCGAGTGCGTAAGAACCTGGTCGTACCAGGCGAAGTCGCCCACCGGCAGCAGCTGGATACCGGCATCGGCCTGGGCTTGCCAGTGTTGTGCACGCAGCTGACGACCAACCAGGCGCAACCCCTGCTGGTCCAGCTCGCCCTTCCAATATGCCTCCAGGGCTTTCTTCAGCTCGCGGTCCGCACCAATGCGTGGAAAACCGAGGTTGTGCGCTACAGCCATTTCTCACTCCAAATGTCGTTCTGCATGAATGGGCTGATTGTCCGCGCCATGACTGCGTGAAACAAACTCACGTAATTACATTTGAAATATAGAAATATTCATATAGGAGCATTTCGACGCCTCAGGGCTCTAAAAGAAACCTCCCCTACCAGGCGTATTCATGAACCCGGATCAGCCACCGCAGAATCTCGAAAGCCTGCTGCAGCGTCTCGAACAGGCCGGCGAAGCCGACCAGCCGGTAACCATCGAGTGCATGCTGCAAGCCACCGATGAGCGCAGCTTCGGTGCCCTGTTGCTGGTGCCAGGCTTGCTGGTGTTCTCGCCGCTGTCGGGAATTCCCGGATTGCCCAGCGTGTTCGCGGTGATGGTTTCGTTGATCGCGATTCAGCTGCTGATCGGCCGGAAGCACTTCTGGCTGCCCAAATGGCTGCTGCGGCGTAGCGCCTCGCGCAGCAAGTACGACAAGGCCATAGCCTTCCTGCATCGCATCGCCGGCTTCGTCGACCGGCTGCTCAAGCGGCGGCTGACCTTCCTTACCAACGGCCTGGCGAATCGGCTGAATGCCGTGCTGTGCCTGGCAATCGCGGCCACCATGCCGCCGCTGGAGCTGATCCCGTTCGGCAACTCCACTGCCGGCGCGGCGTTGAGCGTGCTGGGGCTGGGCATGATGGCCCGCGACGGCGCGATGATCCTTGCCGCGCTGCTGTTCTTCTTTGGTCTGGCCTACATGGTTTCGCGGCTCTGGTTCTGATGGTGCGCAGCCCCAACGCATAGCGGCGACTCGACAGCATCCGAATGCTAAGAGACACTTGCGGCGGATGAGCATCGCTCATTTGCATATCCATTTCCGGGACGCCGCGCCTGCCTTTCAGCGGCACCATGCTCCCGCTTCGCAAGGTAGTTCGACATGCTGGAAATTCGTCACCTGAAGACGCTTCATGCACTTCGGGAAACCGACAGTCTCGTCGAAGCCGCCGAGCGCCTGCACCTGACGCAGTCGGCGCTTTCCCATCAGTTCAAGGAACTGGAAGAGCGCCTCGGCCTGCAGCTGTTCGTGCGCAAGACCCGTCCGGTGCGTTTCACCAGTGCCGGCCTGCGCCTGCTGCAACTGGCGGATCTGATGCTGCCGCAACTGCGCAGTGCCGAGCGTGACCTCGCCCGTCTGGCCGGCGGCACCGCCGGCCGCCTGCACATGGCCATCGAATGTCACAGCTGTTTCCAGTGGCTGATGCCGACCATCGACCAGTTCCGCGATGCCTGGCCCGAAGTCGAGCTGGATCTGGCCTCGGGCTTCTCCTTCGCCCCGCTGCCGGCCCTGGCGCGTGGCGATCTGGATCTGGTGGTCACCTCCGATCCGCTGGAGCTGCCCGGCATTACCTACGTGCCACTGTTCACCTACGAGGCGCTACTGGCGGTGGCGAACCAGCATGCACTCGCCGCGCGGCCGTACATCCGGCCGGAAGACCTGGCCAGCGAAACGCTGATCACCTACCCCGTCGAACGTGATCGCCTGGATATCTTCACCCGCTTCCTCGAACCGGCCGACATCGAACCGGCGCAGGTCCGCACCTCGGAACTCACGGTGATGATGATGCAGCTGGTGGCCTCGGGACGCGGTGTCTGTTCGCTGCCGAACTGGGCGCTGCACGAGTACAGCTCGCGGGGCTACGTCACCGCCAAACGACTGGGCGACAAGGGGCTGTTCGCCACGCTTTATGCGGGCATCCGCGCCGACATGCTCGATTCACCCTTCATGCGCGACTTCCTGCTTACCGCCAAGGACACCTCCTTCGCCACGCTCGAAGGCGTCAGCGCCGCGCCGAAGGTGCGCTGACAGCCGCTCAGCGCCGCCGCGCCAGGCACATACCAAGGCCGATCAATCCGGCAGCCACTCCACCGATCAACAGCCAGCGCTTGTCATCATCCGGCGACGAGCGCCAGCCGCCATCGATGCGCCGCTGGCCCAGCGGCGGATGAAAGAGGTTGCCTGACGAAGGCGCCACTCGCTGCGCGCGGCCAAGTGCGAAACCGGTCAGCAGTCCATTGATACGATCGAAGCCCGGGGTGAGGAAGTGCGCCAGGCGCAGCACTGAGGCAGTCGCCCCGACCGACGTGGTGTGACGCGGATGCAGGGCCAGACTGACCATGGCGTCGGCCACCTGACGCGGATCGAGCAGCGGTGGTGGCGGCTGCAACGAGCGCCCGGCGTAGTTGCCGCCGTCGCGAAAGCCGGGGGTATCGACGATGCCGGGATACACATCGCAGATATGAATCCCCGGCCAGGCGCCCAGTTCGCCGCGCAGCGCCTGGGACAGGCCGCGCAGGCCGAACTTGCTGGCCGAATAGGCCGCCGCAAACGGCTGCGCTACCCAGCTGCCGACCGACAGCGTATTGATCAGCACACCACTCTGCTGCTGCTTGAAGTACGGCAGCACCACATGGGCACCGCGCAGATAGCCGAGCAGGTCGGTCTGCACCACCTGTTCATGGGCATCCAGTGGCGTCTCGTCGAACGCGCCCACGGCGCCGATACCGGCATTGTTGATCCACACATCGATACGCCCCTGACCAAACTCCGCCGCGGCGCTGGCCAGCGCTTCGACCTCGTCGCTATGGGTGACGTCGGTGGCTACTACCAGAACTTCGCCACCGAGCGCCCGGCACTCATCGGCGGTTTCCGTCAGAGCCTCGACGTCGCGCGCGGCAAGCACCAGTCGCGCGCCCTGGCGGGCAAACGCCTGGGCAGCGGCGCGACCGATGCCGCTGGACGCACCGGTGAGCACCACCAGGGCGCCGTAGAGTTTTCCATAGGCCATCGCCGTTCCTCCGCAGTCTGCTGTCGTAGTTAAGGTGACAGCGACAACGGCGAGATCATTCCCCCCGATGGTCGGCGCGCTCAGGCCTGAGCGACCGTCCCGGCGGCCTCGTCGGCCCAGGGGTCGTAGGTGCCGAAGCTCCACAGATGCCCTTCGAGGTCCCGGCAGGTGAAGCCGCGACCGCCGTAGTCCTCATCCTTAAGTTCGACGACGATCTGCGCACCGGCCGCCTTGGCCTGGGCGTAGAGCGCATCGGCGCTGTTGACGATTACGTAGATGCCCTGGGTCGATGCGCCGCCAATCTCGTCGGGCTGGCGCAGCTGCTGGCCGTACTCGGAATCCACCACCGGCCCGACCATGAGCATGCCGTTGCCGAAAGCCAGTTGTGCGTGGGTGATGCCGGTCTGCTCATCGCGGTACTGACGCTGGCATTCGAAGCCGAAAGCGCGACACAGCCAGTCGATGGCGGTGGTCAGATTGCGATAGCGCAGACAGGGAATCAGGCTGGCCGAGGTGTTCTTGCTCTGTTGAGACATACACAGCTCCCATCATGGGCTGCCGAAGGGCTGCCCTTCTCTCATGAGAGCCGCACAGGGGCGATCAATTCCCTTTCAGAGGCGTTCGCTCAAGCCCAGGCGAATACCCAGCGCGATGAGCATCGAGCCCAGCGCCCGGTCCAGCCACTGGCTTATGGCCGGATTGGCGCGCAGCGCCTGGGTGGCGCGAGCAGCCAGCAGCACCACAATGCACTCGATGATGATCGCCACCACGACCACCAGCACGCCGAGAACCAGCAGCTGCAACGGCACGGCGCCATGCTCGGGGCGAACGAACTGAGGCAGGAATGCCATGAAGAAGATCGCCGCCTTGGGATTCAGCAGATCGACCAGCACGCCCTGGCGGTAGGCCTTCCACGCGGACGCTCGCGGCGCCGCCTTGAGGGCCAGCACGGTTCCGCTACCGGCCGAGCGCAGTGCCTGATAGCCGAGATACAGCAGATAGGCGGCACCGACGTACTTGACCACCGTAAACGCGAGCGCCGAAGTGGCGAGGATGGCCGAGATACCCAGCGCGGCGAACGCCACGTGCACCAGCGCACCGCTGCATACGCCACAGGCGGAAATGATGCCGATGCGACGGCCGCCACTCAGGGTACGCGAAATCACGTAGAGCAGATCCGGTCCGGGCGACAGGTTCAGCGCCAGCGCCGCCGAGAAAAACACCAGCCAGAAAAGCGGATCAGCCATGACCATCTCCTTCCACATTGGCCGCCGTCACGACCGTCCATTCGAGAAGCCAGACTCTAGAAGCAAATGGCGAAGCTCTGCCAGCAGATTCTCCCGCGGCTCTTCGTCGGGAAGCTGACACTTATTTTTAGTTTTGACTTTTTTTTGTCGCATAGCTGAACTATTTTCAATTGCGCACCGTAACGTGGCATCAGACGAGTACAAGAAATCCAGGACTCTCATCCCCATTCAGCAAAGGACATGCGAATGAAAGATCAAGCTGTGTCGGCCTATCAGCCAGCCCAACCCCGCGTAATGCTGCTCTCTGCCAGCAAGCTGCTCCACAGCACGCTGCGCCAGCATCTCCACGATGGCCCCGACTGCACCCTCGTCCACATGATCGCACCGCGACCCGAGCAGGCCGACGCGGCATTGATCCTGCTCGATGTAGCCAGTTTCGACCGTGACGCCTGCGTGCATCTGCTTCGACAGTTCGGCGATGCACCCATGGCGCTGATCAACGCGCAACCGGATCAGGCCCGGCGGCTGGTCGAAACGCATCCGTGGATCCGCGGCGTTTTCTACCGCGCGACCCCACGCAACATCTTCGTGCGTGGGGTACAGGCCATGCTCGCCGGCGGTGACTGGCTGCCCAGGCAGCTAATGGAAACGCTGCTATGCCGTTACCGCCAGCTCAGCAACGCGCATCAGGTCATCGACGAACTGACGCTGCGCGAAAAACAGATTCTTGCCCTCGCCGGCCAGGGCCTGTCGAACGCAGCCATCGGTGAAAGGCTGCACCTGAGCATCCACACCATAAAGAGCCATGTGCACAACGCCCTGCGCAAGCTCGGCGCCAGCAATCGCGCGCAGGGCGCATCGCTGGTGCTGGCTCACGTTGGCGAGGCGGTGTCGTGACACGCACCGCCGCACTGCTTCTGCTGCTGTTGGGCCTGACTGCTCACGCCGACGAAGCCGAGCTGCAGGGGTTCATTACCAACAACACCATCTCCCGCTCCGGACACGAATTCTACGTGCGCTTCTGCGAGCGCCTGAACGACATCAGCGGCCTGGACTTCAACCTCGCCATCAAGGAAAGGCCATCAGCCCGCTGGGGCGTCTTGGTCTGGGTGGAGCACGAGAACCAGACACTGTATCGCCGGTTCCTGCAGCCCAACGTGGCAGACATGAAGGAGCCGGCCTACGAGGCCGCCGATTTCGTGGTGCAGGAAATCAACCGGCGCAAGATCGAAGCGCTGTTCGAAGACAACATTGACATGGCCAAGGACGAGTTATGAAACAGCACATTCCTAGAACGATTGGCACGCTGCTAGGCAGCCTGCTGCTCAGCGTTGGCGCCCATGCCACTGAGCTGGTGTACACCCCAGTCAACCCATCCTTCGGCGGCAGCCCCCTCAACGGTGCATGGTTGCTGGGCAACGCCCAGGCGCAGAACAAGAAGAAGGACCCGGATGCACTGGATCGCTCATCGCTGCTGGGCAATCAATCCGCGCTGGATCGCTTCACCAGTCAGCTGGAGTCCCGCGTGCTCGGCGACCTGCTCAACGGTGTGAAGGACGGCAAGACCGGCATGGTTACCACCGACGACTTCGTCGTGCGCGTCTACAACGGCGATGCCGGCATGCTGATCGTGGAAATTAAAGACCGCCTCACCGGCGAAATATCCGAAATCATCGTCGGACAGAACTGACCCCAGGAGAAACAAAGGCCATGAGAAGCCTATTCGTAGCCATAGGGATGATGGCTGTACTTCAGGGTTGCGCCGTACGCGAGCCCATGTCTGCCGACCAACACCCGCCAACCCTGACCCCACGTACTTCGACCTATCAGGATCTGCTCGCCCTGCCGCGCCCGAAAGGCCCGCTAGTGGCTGCCGTGTACGGCTTCCGCGACCAAACCGGCCAGTACAAGCCGACACCAGCCAGCTCGTTCTCCACCGCGGTGACCCAGGGCGCAGCGAGTATGCTGGTCGATGCCATGCAGGCCAGCGGCTGGTTCGTGGTGCTCGAGCGCGAAGGTCTGCAGAACGTACTGACCGAACGCAAAATCATCCGCGCATCGCAGGCCAAGCCGGATGTGGCACCTAACATCCAGTCCGAGCTGCCATCACTGCTGGCAGCGAACATCATCATGGAAGGCGCCATCGTCGCCTACGAGACCAACGTGCGCAGCGGCGGCCAGGGTGCGCGCTATTTGGGCATCGGACTGTCGCAGGAATACCGCGTTGATCAGGTCACGGTGAACCTGCGGGCCATCGACGTGCGCAGCGGCAGGGTGCTGTCGAACGTGATGACCACCAAGACGATCTTCTCCGTCGGCCGCAGCGCCAACGTCTACAAGTTCATCGAGTTCAAGGAACTGCTCGAAGCCGAGGCGGGTTACACCACCAACGAGCCGGCGCAGCTCTGCGTGCTTTCCGCGATTGAGGCCGCCGTCGCGCACCTGATCGCCCAAGGTGTCGATCGACGCCTATGGCAGACCGCCGAGGGCCACGGCAGCGAGCATCCGGAACTGAGCAAGTATTTGAGCAAACTGAACTGAGGCGCCTCGTCGGCGCAATGCCGACGAGGGTTTACCTTCTACGAAAACCCGTCTCGATGACCTGTTTGCGGCACGCCTCGTGGCAATGCCGTAGGCGGGTCCATGCACGCAAATGCGGCAACGATGTTCTGCAGATCACCGACGAACAACGCCTGTCACTACCCATCACGCACCAGATCACCGCACTTTCAATCATTGGATGGATGGTCGCCGACCCGATTCAGGGCAAATATGGCGTCATCTGAGCCCATCAGGACAGGACGCCATGACCCGCTCGCAACGGATTGCGCATGATCTGCTTTTACCCGCTGTTCTGCTGCTGGCTACCTACAGCCACGCAGATCTGGCCATCGCGGCCGATCTTGCGCCCAGCGAACTTTCCTTCGCCAGCGGCGGTTCCCCCAGCCTCCCCCATTCCGGCGCCCAAGGCGCGCTCGCGGTCGTTCAGCAATCCGGCCAGGACATGGCCGGGCGCATCGTACAAACCGGTGCGGAACTCGAGGCGTACATCATCCAGAGCGGCTACGCCAACAGCGCCTCTATCGAGCAGATTGGTCAGGGCAACACCGCGCTGATCAGCCAGAACGGCTTTGGCAACGACGCGCTTATCGAACAGAACGGCTCGGACAACCGCGCCGCCATCGCACAGCAGGGCGCGAGCAATCGCGCCCTCATCGAACAGACCGGCAGCGGGCATAACAGCAATGTCAGCCAGAGCGGCCAAGGTCTGACGGTAGTGGTTCGCCAGTACCGCTAATCCCAGGGAAATACCGCTGTACTTAAAACATCCATGGAGTGACAAAAATGTTTAAGTTCAAACCTCTTGTAGCAGCCATTCTGACCGTCGCCACTGCCCAGGCTTTTGCCGCCGAAAACACCTCGGAGCAAAACCAGCACGGCATCAACAATGTCGCAGAAGTGCTGCAAAGCGGCGGTTCGGGCAACCTGGCCACCCAGGGCCAGAGCGGCTTCGGCAACAACGCGATGATCGAACAGAACAGCGCCTACGAAACAACTGCCAAGCAGAGCCAGGCTGGCAATTTCAACGTTGCCGAGGCCCAGCAGAACGCTACCTCGATGACCGGCTCGACGCAGAACCAGCGCGGCTGGGGCAACGATGCGCTGGTCGAGCAGACCGGCACCTACAAGACCGGCACCACGCAAAACCAGAACGGTATCAAAAACGTCGCCGAAACCTTCCAGACCGCAGCGACGATGACCAACGCCACCACCGACCAGACTGGCAAGGACAACTACGGTCTTGTCACCCAATCGGCCAGCTACGCCAGCCAGGCCACGCTTACGCAGAATGGCGATCTGAATAACGGCAGCATCACCCAGGCGGCCAGCATGGTCGACCGCGCGACAATCGATCAGCAGGGCACCGACAACGACGCGCATGTCACGCAACTCGCCAGCAGCGGTTCCATTGCCGAGGTCGAGCAGATCGGCTGGCGCAACGACGCCATGGTTTCGCAGACCGGCGTGCAGCACGAGGCGTACGTTCTGTCCGACGGCAGCAACAACGCCGTCGATGTGAGTCAGAACGGCAACGCGCAGAACGCATTCGTACTGCAGAACGGCACCGGTAACGACTCCAGCATCGTGCAGACCAATGGCTGGTTCGGCGGCAACAACACCGCCACCACCGAGCAGTTCGGGACTGGCAACGAAGCCGATGTCTATCAGAACGGCCGCAACCAGACCGCCAAGACCATCCAGGAAGGCAGCTACAACGTTGCGTCCGTCGACCAGCAAGGCCGCGGCAACGATCTGCACTTCCACCAGGACGGCGTTGGCAACGAGTTGAATGCCGTGCAAAACGGCACCGATAACGAAATAGTCGGTGTCAGCTATGGTTGGGCTAACAGCAGCGATATCGAACAGAACGGTCGCGACAACGTGGCTACGGTCCGCCAGGAAGGCTCGCTGAACGACGTCATGCTGAGCCAGAGTGGCGCTGACCACCTGATCAAGGTGACCCAGCATGGCTTCGGCAACGAGGCCATCGCCAGCCAGGCCGGCTATGGCAACGCCGCTTACATCACCCAGAACGGCACGAACAACAGCGCCCTCGTCACTCAGCACTAACTCGATCCACGCCCCTAAGACTGCCGGCCTCGTGCCGGCAGTCGCGCTTATCCGCCCGCCTTGCCGCTGCCCCGCTCCCATCCCCCCTCACGGCTTCACGACCCGCGCACCGTTTCGGTGGCGAGCCTGGCAATCGGCCACCCTCCGCGCCCCAAACTGAAGCAAGCTGACGCATCGGTCAGATCAGGCAGGCGCATCTGTTCGCCCATACCGGCGCTCGATTTGCCATAAGTCGAACCGGCAGGAATAAATAACCCTTTATTAATCAAATAATTAACTGAACGTTACAGCGGCATCCTGGTGTTGGCGCGGCGCTTGCTTTGGGACCAAAGCCTGACCGCTTGGACAACTTACAAGCTCACTCAAATGCCAACACGGAGTACACATCAATGAAGCGCAGCCTGACCACCGCAGCCCTCGCGGCCGGGTTCATCCTCAGCAGCCAAGCCATGGCCAGCCCAATGCTCTGGCAGAACAACAGCCTGACCTACCTGTACGGCAAGGATTACAAGGTGGATGCCGGCGACATCCAGCAGACCATCACCTTCGAACACGCCAGCGGCTGGACGTGGGGCGACGTGTTCCTGTTCGTCGACAACAAGTGGTACAACGGCATCTCCGGCAGCGACGGTCACACCTACTACGGTGAGTTCAGCCCGCGCCTTTCGCTGGGCAAGATCACGGGTACCGACCTGTCCTTCGGTCCGATCAAGGACGTGCTCATCTCGGCAACCTACGAGCGCGGAGAAAGCCAGGACGACGGTACGCCCAACCAGAACTACCTGCTCGGCCCGGCAGTCGATCTCGCCATTCCCGGTTTCGACCGCTTCTCGCTGAACACTTACTACCGTAAGCCCGACGGCACCACCGGCAAGCCGGGCGGTCAGTGGCAGATTACTCCGACCTGGGCCATGACCTTCCCGGTGGGCAAATCGGATATTCTCTTCGACGGCTATATCGACTGGGTCGTCAACGACAAGAAGAACAGCAACACCGAGCTGAAGAAGAACTTCCACTTCAACCCGCAGATCAAGTACGACCTCGGCAAGGCGCTGGACTACACGCCCGGCAAGCTCTATGTCGGTATCGAATACGACTACTGGTCGAACAAGTACGGCATCGAAGACGGTGGCTTCGTCAGCGAGAACTTCGTTGGCCCAACCGACCAGAACACCTTCAGCGCCATCGTCAAAGCGCATTTCTGACGCGCTCGCCGCCCGAATGCCCGGGCGGCGCTTGCCTGCAAGGGCGACTGTTGATCCTGACAAGCGCAACGGCTGCTCATGCAACAAAACTCGTGCAGAATCCGCCTGACTCGGTTCACCGCCTCTTACTCTGGGGTTCGTGGCCTGAACCGTAGGGTGGGCTTCAGCCCACCGAAACCGATGACGGCCTCCAATGCCGGGCTAACGCTCATAACTGAAGGCCGGCCGCCAGCGCGCTCACGGACAGGGACCATGGACAAGAACAACGCACCGCAGCCGCTCTACACCGCCCACGGCAAACCCGCAGGTCGTATTCGCCAGAAGAACGAGGAGTCGATTCTCGCAGCCGCCGCCGAAGAGTTCGCCCGCTATGGCTTCAAGGGCACCAGCATGAACGCCATCGCCACCCGTGCCGGGTTGCCCAAGGCGAACGTGCACTACTACTTCAACAGCAAGCTGGGGCTGTACGTCGAAGTCATGCGGCATATTCTCGAGCTCTGGGACACTGCCTTCGACGACCTCACCGTCGACGATGACCCGGCCACCGCCCTGGCCGAATACATCCGCATCAAGATGGAGTTCTCGCGGCGCCATCCCGAGGCCTCGAAGATCTTCGCCATGGAAGTCATCAGCGGCTGTGAATGCCTGTCCGAACATTTCAACAAGGACTACCGCAACTGGTTTCGTGGCCGTGCCGCCGTATTCGACGCATGGATCGCTGCCGGCAAGATGGACCCAGTGGACCCGATGCACCTGATCTTCATGATCTGGAGCAGCACTCAGCACTACGCCGACTTTTCCGATCAGATCCGTCGCATCAACGGCAAGCGCATGACCCGCGCAGACTTCGCTCGCGCCAGCGACAACCTGATCGCCGTCATCCTCAAAGGCTGCGGGCTTACGCCGCCGCCAACACCGGAGCGCTGACAGAGCGTGGCGCGCAAGCTGCGCATCCACTCGCCGGCCATCCATTACTTCGACATGGTGCGGCGCTGCCAGTCGATTCGCGAAGCCTCGCGGCGGCTGAACGTGGCCTCATCGGCGGTAAACCGACAGATCCTCAAACTTGAAGACGAGATCGGCACACCGCTATTCGAACGCCTGCCCGGCGGACTGCGACTGACCGCAGCCGGCGAGATTTTCGCCCGTCACGTCATCGTGGTACTGCAGGATACCGAGCGAGTGCGCTCCGAATTGGACGCACTCCAGGGCCTGCGCACTGGCCATGTGGAGATTGCCACCGTATCGGGCGTAACTACCGATTTGCTGCCCGGGGTGCTGGAGCAACTGCGCGAGCGCTATCCTCGGGTCACGGTGGGCGTCACCAGCCTTGGCTCGCAGGCGATTCCTGAAGCGGTAATCAGCGGTCAGGCTGACATCGGCCTGGCTTTCGCACTGCCACGCACCGCTGATCTGCAGCAGCTGGGCGTCGGTCATTTTCGTCTGGGCGCCATCGTCGACCCGGCGCATCCATTGGCCGAACGCGCGGACGTCAGCTTCGCCACTTGCGCCGAATATCCGCTGATCCTGGCCAAGAGTGACCTCTCAATCCATCACCTGCTGGCACCGCTGCTGGCGCGTACTCGTCCGCGACACAAGGCGCCACTGGAAACCAGTTCGGTGGAGCTAGCCCTGCAGATGGCCAAGCGCGGCGCCGGTGTCGCTTTCCAGACGCGCATCGGCATCGAGGCAGAGCTCGCCAGCGGCACCCTGATGCACGTTCCGCTTAACGACAGTGGCGCGGTATTCAGCGATCTCGGCGTCTATGTGCGCAGTTCGCGTTACCTGCCTGTGGCCGTCGATGCCTTCGTCCGGGCGCTCAGCGAAGAAATCGCCATACGGGAGGCCGCGCAGAATGGCGTCGCGAGCAGCGCAACGAAAACAAGCTGAACGTCCGCCGCAGCTGTCGCTCTATTTAGCGAACCCAACGCTCAGGAGCACCCCTGATGTCATCCCGCCTGCTTGCTGTGCCTGCCGCAATGATTCTCTCGCTGGCGACCCTCTCCTGCCATGCCGCCGAGGGCACTCCGCTGGGCTGGGTCGAGCGTGGTCTGATACTCCCCGAACAAGTCACCGTGAAGTTCAAGCTCGACACCGGCGCCCTGACCTCCTCCATGCACGCCGAGGATGTCGACTACTTCGAGAAGGACGGTGACAAGTGGGTCCGCTTCGATCTGGACCTCAAGGACGTGGAGCACGACAAGCTGATCAAGTCGCGCATCGAGCGCAAACTGCAGCGCGAGATGACCGTGCGCGGCGCCGGTGGCAAAGAAGACAGGCCCGTCGTGCTGATGAAGGTCTGTATCGGCGATCGCCTGCTCGAAGAGGAGTTCTCGCTTCGCGACCGCGACGAGATGAACTACCCCGTCCTGCTCGGCCGACGCACACTGGAAAAGCTCGGCCCGGTGGACTCGGCGCGCACCTTCACCATCGAGCCGGCCTGCGAAGAGCTGGCCGAACGCTAAGCCACGATTGCGTCCGACGCGGCACTTGGCCGCGCGAGCGGCGGCCTCACCTTTTACACATACCCCGCATTACCGAGGCCGCATAACAGTGCGTTCGCGCACTCGCGCTAAAGCCCGACGCACCTCCCTCCCCGCAATTATCAAACAATAATTATTACCATTTGTAATAGATTCCTGTCTTGCCTACCATACGGCCGCTTCGACCACCGGCTGCACCTTCGTGGCGGTGGTCGAGCGTGGTCGTGCGCGGGTGCCTAGCGCCAGTGACGCATCCATCCGCCTCAATAACAAGCCGGGCCTGAGCCCGCAGCCGTAAGCCTGATGAGACTCACATCCGCATATAGTCGCAATGGAGTCTGCAATGCCCTTAGTAAGATCTGTTGGTCGTCCCTGTCACCTCTCGCTCACACTGCTCGGCACTCTGCTGCCGATGCTTGCCGTCGCTGCCGAGCCAATCACGCTGCAGCACGAGGTGATCACCGCCACCCAGACCGCCCATAGCGAGCTCAGCGCGCCGGCCAGTGTATCGGTCGTCACCCGCGAAGACCTCGACAAGCTGCCGGTGTACAACCTGGCCGACGCGGTGAAGTACCTGCCGGGCGTGTACATCAACCCGTCTTCGGCCTACGGCCGCAAGGAAATCAAACTGCGCGGGATGGATTCGGACTACACGCTGCTGCTGGTCAATGGCCGTCGCGTCAACTCCCGCGAGGCGCTGGTTTCCAACTACGCCAACGACTTCGACCTGTCGTCGATTCCCATGGCAGCCATCGAGCGCATCGAGGTGATCCGCGGGCCGATGTCATCGCTGTACGGTGCCGATGCCATTGGCGGCGTGGTCAACGTAATTCTGCGCAAACCGACCGCCGATACCCGAGCCGGCATTGCCTACGGCTACGAGCACCCGACCGAGGGTGACTCCGGCGACAGCCACAAGACCAGCGGCTACATCAGCGGCTCGCTGATCGACGACAAGCTGCTCGGCAATCTGATCATCGAGGGTACCGACCAGGCTGCCTGGGGCTCGGACCAGACGACATCACCATTGATTGACGCGGCAGAGAAGCGCCAGAACAGCAGCGCCTATGGGACCCTCAGCTGGCTGCTGGACGAGCGCCAGACGCTCGATCTCGACGTGAGCTATCGCGAAGACGATCGCAAAGCCACATGGAGCAATTCGGGTTTTGCCTTCCCGACCAATGTCCAGGAGATGAAGCGCAGCACGTTCGGACTGACCCACAGCGGCACCTGGGATGGCTTCAACTCACGTGTTCGCTATTACTACGAAGATGTCGATCTGACCGACGATTCAGAAGTCATGACCAACCTGCGTGGCGGTCGAATCAGCGACGTCAACCAGACCAACCATACGGTCGACGGCCAGGTAAGCGCGTTTCTCGGCAACCACCTACTGACCCTAGGAAGCGAACTGCGCCGCACCGAACTCAGCCACAGTAACAACCTGGGCTCGGACATCCAGGTCGATCAGCAGGCGCTCTACCTGCAGGACGAATTCTCGCTGGGCCAGCTGGACATCACGCTCGGCGCACGCCTGGATGACCATGAAAGCTACGGCACAGAGTTCAGCCCGCGGGCCTACGGCGTGTACAACCTCAGCGACAGTTGGGTGATCAAGGGCGGCGTGGGCAAGTCCTTCAAGGCACCGAGCATCGCGCAATCCGATCCCACCTATGTGGAAATTGCCTGTCGCGGCTATTGCGTGACGGTCGGCAACGAGGACCTCAAACCCGAGACTGCTACCAGTTACGAGCTCGGCACCTTCTACCAGAGCGACCGACTGCAGGCCGGCATCATGTTCTTCCAGACCGACATCGAGGACATGATCAGCACCGAAACGACACGGTTGATTCGCGTGAACGGCCAGATCGTTGCCGAAGATCCGGTGCTGACCACCTACAACCAACCTCACGTGCGGATCAAGGGCTACGAGCTGCAGGGCAACTATCTGCTGAGCGATAGCATCGGCCTGCGCGCGAACTACACCTACGCCGATGCCAAGGACCGCGATACCGACGAGGCGATTCGCAATTCGCCCCAACATGTCGCCAACCTGGGCGCCGACTGGCAGGCGCTGCCGAAGCTCGGTTTGAACCTGGACTACCAGTACACCGGCAGCCAGTACGTGTACGACGTAGCGCGCTCCGGGACCTTCGAAACCGGTGCATTCCATACCTTGAATCTTGGCGCCCGCTACCAGGCCACCAAGCAACTGACACTCAACGGCGGGCTCAACAACCTGACCAACGAGAAGCGCGACGAAGTTGCCCAGGCCGTCGACAACATTCTCATGGGCCGCACGCTGTTCGTAGGCTTCGCCTACGACATCTGATGGTCACCCGGCGGCGAAAGCCGCCGGGTCTACTCCGAAACCGAGTCGCCGAAATCGTCTGCGACGAACAGCAGTGCCTTGAGCCCGCTCTCGGGGCTGATGTCGGGAAACTCCGGCGGGTTTTCCAGGCGCTGCTCGAAGCGCAGCGGCGGCGCCTCGGCAGCCATGCCCTGGATCAGGAAGTCCGCGCCGATATCCGGGTCGTTCACACAGGCCAGCACCTGGCCGCCAGCATTCAGCAGTTCCGGCAGCTTGCGCAGGATTTTCTGGTAATCGCGGGTCAGGGCGAAGCTGCCCTTCTGGAAGGACGGCGGGTCGATGATGATCAGGTCATAGGGCCCGAGCCTGCGCACCTTGCCCCAGGATTTGAACAGCTCGTGGCCGAGAAAGCTCACCCGGCTGAGATCATGACCATTGAGGCGATGGTTCTCCCGCCCACGGGTCAACGCCGCGCTCGCCATGTCCAGGTTGACCACATGCTCGGCGCCACCAGCGATCGCCGCGACGGAGAAGCCGCAGGTGTAGGCGAACAGGTTGAGCACCCGCTTGCCCTGCGCCTGTTCCTGCACCCAGCGTCGGCCGTAGCGCATGTCGAGAAACAGACCGTTGTTCTGCTTTCGCCCGAGATCGAGCTTGTAGTGCAGGCCGTTCTCGCTGATCTGCCACTCGGCGGGCATATCGCCCAGCAACGCTTCGGTCGGCGCGTCCGGCAGATAGCGATGCTGCAGCAGCAAGCGCTGCGCCTGGCTCTGCTGCCAGGCCGCGGATTCGGTCAGCGCCATGAGCATCTGCCCTAGCGCCGCCCGTTCCGCCTCGCCTGGATCACGGAACAGCGCCACCAGCACCACACCCTGCAGCCAGTCGACGGTGAGTTGTTCGAGCCCCGGATAGCAGCGGCCCCGGCCGTGAAACAACCGCCGCGTCTCGTCGGGCAGGTTGGCCAACGCGTCGAGCAGGTGATCTTGCAGGGTGGAGAGGTGTTCGGGCGTCATGGGCGGGCATCGTCGGCAGCGTGGCCGCGCATTCTAAACGCAGCCGCCGCCGACGCCAGGCTTCAGATATCCAGGCAGATCTTGCCGAAGTGCTGGTTGGTTTCCTGGTAGCGGAACGCCTCGACGATATCGTCCACGGCGAAGTGCTTGTCGATCACCGGGCGGATGCCGTTGGCGTCGATGGCGCGGATCATGTCCTGCTGCTGAGCGCGACTGCCGACCAGCACACCTGCAGACGCAGCTGGCGCACCAGCGCCGGTACCAGCGGCAGCTCGCCGGCAACGCCAGTGAGAATGCCGATCACCGAGATATGCCCGCCGATGCGCGCCGCGACCATCGATTGCTCCAGCGTTGCCGGCCCACCGACTTCGATCACGTGGTCGACGCCGCGGCCATCGGTGAGCTGATGCACCGTCTCACCCCAGGCTGGCGTGCTGCGGTAGTTGATCAGGTGATCGGCGCCCATCTCGCGCAGGCGCTCAAGCTTGGCGTCGCTGGACGAAGTGGCGATGACCGTGGCACCGGCCATCTTGGCGAACTGCAGGGCAAAGATGGAAACGCCGCCGGTGCCCTGGATCAGCACGCTGTCGCCGGGCTTGAGCTTGCCGTCGGCCATCAGCGCACGCCAGGCAGTGAGGCCGGCGGTGGTCAGGGTCGACGCCTCGGCATGGCTGTAACCCTTGGGTGCATGGGTGAACGAGGTGGCGCGGGCGGTGACCATTTCCCGTGCGTAACCATCGACGCCATCGCCCGGCACCGTGGCGAAACCTTCGATCAGCGGCTCACCGGCCAGCCAGTCGGGGAAGAAGGTGCTGACCACCGCATCGCCGATCGCAAATTCGGTCACGCCTGCACCCACCGCCACCACTTCGCCGGCACCATCGGCCATGGGAATGCGCGGCTCGCTCGGCCCCCACATGCCGCTGACCACCGCGAAGTCGTGATAGTTGAGCGAGTTCGCGCGCAGGCGCACGCTGATCTCGCCGGCGCCGGGCGTGGCGGCCTCGCTGGTGCCGACGACGACCCGGTCGTAGCCGCCACCGGGCTGCACGAATATGGCTTTATGGCTCATGGCGTTCTCCTCTGCTCATGGAATGACCTGCATGGGAGCGGACGGCAACGACATCGTTCGACCTGCCAAAGCCTGCTGCGCATCGCTGCACGAGCGCCGCTCGAATGCGCCACAGCATAGCCAATCCGCCATCGACGTGGCTGCCGCGAACTTACGTCCTTTAGTACCGTCGAAAGCGCGTCCGCCAATACCTACGGCTCGCCTGCAACCTGCCGTACACGATGATCCAGTGCCGTCCCGGAACCGCAATCTCATGCTCGAGCTTCGCCATCGCCCCCAACAGCTGACTACTCCACGTCTGCGCACAGCCATCGCCGTAGCCCTGCTGACCATCACCGCGCCTGCCCTGGCCGCCCTGTCGGACAGCGAAATGACTGCCCGCGACGCCGAGAACAAGCGCCTGACCGCTGAGCTCATGGCCAAGCGGAACGAGCTGACGCAGCCGCTGGAGAGCAAGTACAACCACGTCATCACCTATGGCCAGTCGCTGGCATCGGCGGCCGAAGGCTGGCCGGCGCTGTCCGTCGCGCCGCGTTACGACAACCTGATGCTCGGCGATTCGCCGCGATCGGCCGCCTTCAGCGGTGCAACGTTCAAACCGGTCGGTGACGCCGCGTTCACACCACTGCGCGCCGTGGTGCAGCAGAAGAGCAATGCGGCGGTGCTGCTCGATACGGAAAAGGTCGCCAAACTCGACCCGAAGGCGCAGGAGGAAGGTGAATCTGTGGAAGTCGGCGCGCTGAACATGGCGCGGCGGCTGTATCTGCATCACCTGGGCCGTGACACCGACCCCGATCACCTGCTCGTCGCCAGCAACGCGTCGACCTCCGGCCGCTCCGTCGCACAGCTGTCGAAAAGCGGCGGCACCAACGAGTATCGCCGTGTGACCCAGGCCGTCGACCAGGCCAAGGCACTGGCCGACGCGCAGCAGGCCAGTTACAGCATCAGCGCGTTCTTCTGGCTGCAGGGCGAGTTCGACTATTCCCACACCAACGGCGGCAAGAACGACAAGGATTACTACAAGGCCAAACTGCGCCAGCTGCGCGACGACCTCTATGCCGACACCGCCAAGGCCATCGCCGGACAGGAAAAGATGCCCGCCTTCTTCAGCTACCAGACCGACGCCAAGTCCTCGGTCAAGGACGGCTCGCTGGCCATCGGCATGGCGCAGTGGGAACTGGCCCAGGAAGAACCCGGCTGGTACCTGGTCGGACCGGTCTACCCCTACACCGACAAGGGCGTGCACCTGTCGGCGAACGGCTATCGGTGGTTCGGCCAGATGCTCGGCAAGGTCTACCACCACGTCGTCGTCGAGCGTAAAGGCTGGACCCCACTCGCACCGCGCCAGGCCACGCTGGACGGCCGCGATGTACTGATCGACTTCCTCGTGCCGCACCCGCCCCTGGCGTTCGACCAGCCCTACATCGGCCACCAGGCCCGCGACGTGAAGGACAAGGGTTTCGTGCTGCGTGACGACCAGGGCGAAGTGCCCATCAACGCTGTCGACATCGTCGCCGATACCATCGTGCGCCTGCGCGCCGGTCGCGACCTCAGCGGCCAGCCACGCATCAGCTACGCCAGCCACCAGGTCGGCGGCGCCGGCCAGCTACGCGACAGCGACCCGATGCGCGCCGACGCCACCTACGAATACCTGCCCGACCTCATGCCTGCCGAGGCCAACATCAAGGCACTGGTGCACCAGCCCTACCCGCTGCACAACTGGAGCATCGCCTTCGATATCGCCGCGCAGGGTGGTGAACGCTGAGTCGAAGCAAGGTGGAATTCATCGGCAAGCGACCTCTGCCATCGCCGGTACTTCCACTCGCCTGTCCGCCTGCTTGCCGAGCTGCCAGCCGAGGTAGCCCCAGAGCAGCGCGCAGAGTGCGCCGGCCACGGCTACCAGGCCGGCGCCCTGACCGAACATGTCCAGTGCCGTCTTCCCCCAGCCGCTGACGGCATCGCCGGCGCGGTAGACAACCGTGTCGATGACGCTCTTCGCCTTGTACTTGCTCTCCGCATCCAGCGGCGCGAAGAGCATTTCCCGTCCGGGCCGGACGAACGCGTACTCGCCGATGCGGCGCACGATCATCAGCGCGGCGAGCACGGCGAAACTGGGCATCAGCGCCAGGCCAATAAAGCCGACGCAGACCAGCAGCGGCACGATGGCCAGCAGCACGCGCACGCCAAGCTTCTGCGCCAGGCGCCCGGTGATGAACAGTTGCGACAGCAGCGCGCCCGCCTGGACGACCACGTCGATGGTGCCGAACACGCGAACCTGGGCGGCCCGGTCAGGGAACAGCTCGGCCACCAGGCGCGCCTGCTCGAAATAGAGGAAAGTGGTCACGGTGGCCAGCAGCACCACGAAGCCGGCGATGCCGAGCAGATAAGGCGACTGCAGCACCCGCGTCATCCCGCTGAACGGGTTGCCTGGCACCGGCTTGCGCGTGCTTTCCGCCGGGGCCGCGCCGTGGCGCCCTGCTCCACCGATCTCGCGCCAGCGCATCAGTGAGAACTTCAGCGCCAGCGCCGCGCCCAGCAACAAGGCGGCGAGCAGCATCAACCCCGACTCGCCCAGGCTGCCGATCAGCAACGCACTGAGCGCCGGCCCGACCAGCCCGCCGACGCTCGCGCCGGCGGCGATAAAGGCGAACAGCCGCTTGGCCTGGGCGCTATCGAACACATCCGCCATCAGGCTCCAGGCCACGGACACGACGAACAGGTTGTAGACCGATATCCACACGTAAAACACCCGCGCCAGCCAGGGGTTTTCGCCCTGCAGTAGAAACAGCGCGGAGAACAGCAGCAGGTTCAGGCAAAAGAAGCCGTACACCCAATCGACGAAATGCAGCCGCGGTACGCGGGAGCTGAGCCAGGCGAACAACGGAACGGCAGCCAGCATGACAAAGAAGGTCGCGGTGAACAGCCATTGCAGGTTTTCCACCCCCGCCGCGATGCCCATCGACTCGCGGATCGGGCGCAGCATGAAGTAGCCGGCGAAGAGACAGAAAAACAGCAGGAAGCCACTCAGCGCCGGACGCAGCTCATGCGCTTCGGCATTGATCGTGGCACTCAGGCGATGCACAACGGATGGCGTGCTCATGGGCGCGCTCCTGACAAAGGAAGAGAGGTAACCGGGCGCGGGCGCAAGGCGGCCCGCGCCCGAGGGTTCAGGGGTAGCCCACGCCGGTCAGGCGTTCCGACAGCTGCCACAACTCGGCGGCATCCGCCTGGTTCGCGGCGGCCTCGGGAACCCTGGCAAAGCCCAGCGGCCCACGTTTCTCCTCCTCGCCGGTCGGCCCGTAATAGGCGCCGCCGACCGCTTCCGGCGCGGTCGCGGCATACAGGGTCGGCAGTGCGCCTTGGGCGGCGGAGTGGTACTTGTCGCGATCCTTGGCCCAGTTGGCAGCGAACTCGCTATCCAGCCCCGGCCCGCGCTTGACCAGTTCGGTCACCGCGACGCCCGGGTGCGCGGCGATGCTGCGAATGCCCCAGCCGGCGGAATCGCTGTGGCGCTGCAACTCCATTGCCCAGGTCAGCACCGCCAGCTTGGATTGCGCGTAGGTGGCGTAGGGGTTGTAGTCCTGCTCGGCCTGCAGGTCCGCGAAGTTCAGGCGACCTCGACCCGCCGCAATGCTGGACAGGCTGACCACCCGGGCATCGTCGCTTTCCAGCAGCAGCGGCATCAGCAACGCGGTCAGAGCGAACGGCCCGAGGTAGTTGGTCGCCAGCTGCAGCTCATGGCCGTCAGCGGAAGTGCCCCGCTCAGGAGGCGCCATGATTGCCGCGTTGTTGATCAGCACGTCCAGGCGCGGCAAGCGTTCCTGAAGGCGCTCAGCGAGGCCGCGCACCGAGGCCAGGTTGGCCAGATCGACGGCCTCGAACTGCACGCGGGCATCCGGCACCTGCTCACCTATCCGCTCGATCGTCTCCTGCCCGCGCTCGGCGTTGCGCGCGGCGATGATCACCTCGGCGCCGGCGCGTGACAGCGCCAGCGCATCTTCGTAGCCCATACCGCTGGTGCCGCCGGTGACCAGCACGATGCGGCCGGTCTGGGCCGGCATGTCGGCCAGGCTCCAGTCCGGTGTCGGCGCCGGTCGGTTGGCGGCTTCGACGGTCAGCGTTCCAGCCAGCGCCACCCCGGCGATCAGCGCTCTGGCCAGCTTCATAAGAGGCCAAGCATTACTGCCCGGCCCGGTTGCGTTTCTCTGCGCCATGATCGTTTCCTCGTCGTCGTGAATGGCCTGCCTCAGGCAGAGGCGGCCGACGGAGGAAGTATCAGCGTACGATCACAGGCTGATAATCCAGGCAAACATGGACGGGCTGTTCGACCATTCGTACAGTTCGATCATTCAAGGAGGTCCCATGCGTCAACCCAACCTGAGTGATGTAGCCCTGTTCGCCGCTGTGGTCGAAGCCGGAGGGTTTCGCGCCGCGGCGCAGAAACGCGGCATGTCGGCGTCCTCGCTGAGCGATTGCATGCGCCGCCTGGAAAGCGATCTGGGCTTGCGCCTGCTCAACCGCACCACCCGTAGCGTCACCCCGACCAGCGCCGGCGAACGCCTGCTGGAACGCCTGCGCCCGGCGCTGGACGAGATCAGCGCCGCATTCAACGACCTGGACGATGACGCCCAACGGCCGGTCGGCACCGTCAAGCTGAACGTGCCGGTGCCGGTGGCGCGCTTCCTGTTGCCGGACCTGCTGAGCCGCTTCCTCAAGCTCTACCCGGCGGTGAACGTCGAAGTGGTGATGGAGAACACCTTTATCGACGTCATCGCGGCGGGCTACGACGCCGGGGTGCGCTACGAGGAAAGCCTCGCCAAGGACATGATCGCCATCCCCATCGGCCCGCGCCGGCAACGCTTCGTCGCCGCCGCCGCGCCCAGCTACCTCGCCGCCCATGGCACACCGCGGCACCCGTCCGAGCTGACCGAGCACCAGCTGCTCGGCCATCGTTTCGAGAGCGGCAAGGTGGGTGTTTTCGAGTTCGAGAAGGACGGCCGAACCCTGCGCATACCGCCACAAGGCCAGCTCGTCACCTCCTCCCACGACCTGAAGACCAGCGCGGCGATCAACGGCCTGGGCATCATCTACACCTTCGAGGACTTCATCCGCGAGCCGCTCGCCGACGGCCGCCTGACGCCCATCCTCGAAGACTGGTGGCAGTCATTCGACGGCCCCTATCTCTACTACCACGGCCGCCGCCACATGCCCTCGCCGCTCAGGGCTTTCGTCGATTTCCTCAAGGCCGAGGGGCAAGAGCGGGCCTGACTCAGCGCAGGTCAGGGCTTGGGCAGATAGCCCGGAAGCGCCTCCAGCCGCTTCATTCCAGCGCAGCTCTTTCATGAACGAGCAAAGGAATAATCTCATCGACACTTGCCACAGTTTTAATATCTGGAGCAGCTGCGCGCGTCGCTGCAGACGGGCTGACTAAATAACTTTTATTCGCCATTCGCAACATCGCGAGATCATTGAAGGCATCACCTACTGCCAACACATAACGCCCTTCAGAAAGCGCCTGGGCCACATGGTCTTCCTTACCGGCGCGCTTATAAAAACTGCAATCCGTCACAAAGCCAAAACGATCCACATTCAGGCGATGACACATAGCTGTCGGCCCGCCTAACAAGTCGAAGAGCGGATTTGCCAACTCGAGAAAGCAGTCAGAAATAATGTTTATCTCGTACTCATTAAAAGAAAGCTCATCAAGAAACTGTCTGGCGCCGGGAACAGGCTCAACATGGGATAGTATTCGGCTGACACAGCTGAGTCTTAAGCCGTTGTCACGCAGAAGCGCAATGCGATTTCGCATCAACAAATCGTAATCTGGCACCTCGCGCGTGGTCAGTGCCAGGGAATCGATGCCTGTACGCTCGGCAATGATTGGCCAAAGCTCCGGGACCAAAACACCCTCTAGATCTATGCAGGCCAGTTTCATAAGCCTCTCCTGAATCATCGCCCAACGCCAGGCAATACTAAGCTCGCGCCAAGACCAATCAGCGCGGTACCAATAACCCGGTCAACAATGTGCTGCTTTCTCAGTATGCGTCTACGCAGAGCCTCAGCGGAAAAGAATACCGCCACTAAGCTAAACCAAACCAAGTGAGACAACGACATAAATATACCGTAAGCAAAATTAACGTATAGAGAGCTATCGGCGCGCACTACCTGACTATAAGTTGCAACCACAAACAACATTGTTTTTGGATTGAGCGCATTAGTAAAAAAACCAGTCCGAAATGCTTTCCAAGCTGTAGACTCACGTCCGTCAGCCTCCCCTATCGTCAGGGCTCCAGCATTCATCAACGATTTAATTCCCAAGTAAATGAGATAGCCAGCGCCGAGCATCTTCATACTTATGAACAGTATGGGTGAGTGGGTAATTATTACAGCGATTCCGAAAACCGTGTAAAAAACATGGACCTGCACGCCACAAGCAATACCTAGCGCAGCCGTCAAACCATTCTTCCGCCCGAACGAGTAACTATTGCGGGTCACCATGGCAAAGTCGGGACCTGGACTGACAACAGCTAAGACAGTAATGGCGGCCACTGCAAACAATTCGTTCATTTACATTCTCCGAGGCGGTAAGACTAGCCTACCGCCAGGATCTATTAATCAGCGCTTACTGAAGGTGATAACCAATACATCTCGATAAGCGGGCAACTCTGGATCTATCTGAATGACCGGTGTTACACCATGCAGCACACGCTCGTCATTCACGATGGCGGCCTCCAACTCATGTGCAAGTGTAAGACTACTCAACGGTCGTCTATCACGGTCATAGATAGACGTTTCTCCATTAACGATGTTGACGCGATTAACCAGCATCATGAAAACGAAGTTTACCCCATCACGATGAATGCCTTCAGGAGTTGGTGAGGCTGGAAGCTGTGAAGCATTTATTCTGAACTGGTGAACCTCGATGTGCCAAGAATAATACGGAGCTAGGCTACTAAAACTGGCACAACATAGCTTCAATGCAGAGCGCAACACTTTCCCTTCGCTTATTTCGCCCTCTATCGGAGCAAAGTATCGTGGAATACCGCCGTTGAGGCTGTTGTAGTCAGTGCTCTGAAAGTGCGGTTGGTGCGGTTCCATAACGGGGCACTGTATGCCAGGACCAGCACTGTATGTCCCATGTCGGCGGAAACGGTACGTGCCGCCATCGCGCATATACGCGTCCTGCTCAAGGCGATTCCAGCTCTCCTGAAAAGCATGCCAATCATCCATGACGTCTGGGTCCATTGCAGTCAGCAGCTTGGTAGTCTTTCGGCCAGCAAGGAAAATGAAATCTTTTTGTGCTACTTTTTCGCACAGATTTCTGACTTCAGGCGACGGGTTGGTGAGCTGAGGGTGAAACATGACGGCATTTTGTATATCGCTTCGCATGTTATTCATAGGTCCTCCTGATGGGCAATACCACCGCTTTGACTCAAGTGGCAGCAGAAATCTTGCGGACCTACAAGCAATTAGAAAAACGATTTATCGTTTCCGATATCTGTGAGAAAACGTCGTCTATATGAATTTACCTCCGCTAGCTTCGTTTCGATTTTTCACTGTTGCAGCCAAAACTCAGAGCTTCGTCAAAGCAGCTGAGCAACTGCACGTAACTCACGGCGCCGTTAGTCGTCAGGTGCGGCTGCTGGAGGAAGCTATCGGGGTCGAGTTATTTGATCGGCGCAACAGGGCAATATTTCTCAACCAGGCAGGCCACCTCCTTCTTAACGTGACAGCGCCCCTGTTCGATCAGTTGGAAGATGCCGTTTATCGCTTACAGCGAGAGGGTCGAGAAGACGTCCTTGTGCTCTCCTGTGAGCCCACCATCGCCATGAAGTGGCTGATCCCTCGACTTCCTGCTTTTCATGAAGCGCATCCGAACTTGCAGATCCAATTATTGGCCGCCGGCGGGCCGATTGATTTCGCCCGCTCAGGGGCTGATCTCGCAATCCGCCGCGATGACTTTCATTGGGGCAGCTCTGTACACAGCGTGAAAATCTGCGAAGAGTGGATCGGGCCGGTTTGTACGCCGCCAAATACTCCCGACAAGAAACGGCTGGACAAATTAAGCCTGTTACACAGCAAGACTCGCCCGATGGCATGGGATAATTGGCTACGCCTTACGGGAGTGGATCTCTCTGGTTCTATAAAGGTCGACTATGAGCATTTCTACCTGTCCATTCAGGCGGCGACGTCAGGATTAGGAGTAGGAATGGCGTCCCTATTTATGGTTCAAGCCGAACTGGAGTCCGGCCAGCTAGTTGCGCCGTATGGCTTTATCCGAGACGGTTCAACATATTGCCTTTTATCACCCAAAGCTTTGGATGAAAGTTCCAAGTGCAATATATTCAAGAGCTGGATAACGGAACAACTTGATCACTACATTGAGCTTATGGGTGGTGAGCTGCCGCCAACAGCTAACTCGACGAGCAGCCCACATCCCGCGGTATCTTCTTAGCAGGTAGGCCGTAACTCGGAATGCTGGCCGACAGCGGTTTTGTCAGTAAACCTGCCTACCTGATCGACACTCAGGGCTTGGGCAGATACCCCGGCAACGCTTCCAGCCGCTCCATCCAGCGGGCGACATGGCTGTACGGCGTGAGATCCACATCCCCTTCCGGCGCTAGCACCACGTAAGGGTAGACCGCGCAATCGGCGATGGTCGGCCGGTCGATCGCCAGCCAATCGTGGCGCTGCAGATGGTCGTCCAGCAGCTTGAGCACCGCCGGCGCCTTGGCCAGCGCCGCGGCCTTGTCCAGCGGATAGCCGAACTTCTGCACCAGCCGCGCCGCATTCAGGCTCTGCTGGATCTCGTTTGCGGTGAAGGACAGCCACTGCACGATCTCCGCCTGCCCGCGCGGATTGTCCGGCCACCACGCCAGGCCGCCGTAAGCGCCGGCGAGGTAAACCAGAATGGCCTGCGAGTCGCGGACGATATGCCCGCCATCATCCAGAATCGGCAACTGCCCCAGCGGGTTCAGCTCGGACAGCGGCGGCTTCTTGTGCGCGCCATTGGCAAAATCCACGGCCACCCGTTCAAGGTCGATGTTTGCCAGCGCAGCGAACAGCCGCACCTTGTAGCAGTTGCCGGACGGACCCAGGTCGTACAGTTTCATTGCGCACCTCCTCTGATGAGCTGATTGAATTCCAGAACGTTGCCGTCCGGGTCACGGATGAACAGCGCGATCCGCCGCGGGCCGATGGGATGCGGCCCCTCGGTGATGACGATGCCCTGCACCTCGAGCCAATGCTGGAGCGCCGCGAGGTCATCGACGATAAAGGCCGGATGGGTCATACCGGGCCGCTTGACCGGCGCATCCAGCAGCACGTTGTGTGCGTCGGGCGCACGCGCACCGTTGAAGATCAGGTTGATGCGCACGCCATCCGGGCTGAGCATCTCGTTCGCCTCGAACAGCGGGAAGCTGGCGCTCTCGACGAAGCCAAGCGTCTGGTAGAAGGCCATCGCCCGCGGCCGATCGCTGACACGAATACCGATGTGGTCGTAGGCGAGAATGCGAGCGGGACTGGCTGATTGATTCATGTGCGAAACTCCAAAAGACCTCAGTCCCTGCAGTGTCAGCCGCCACACGGGTTTCACCTATGCCGCGGGCCTGACAACATCTATGCAGCAATCGCACAAATCCCGGGGTGGCAATGGACAAGCTCAAGGCAATGGCCAACTTCGCTCGCATCGTCGACAACGGCAGCCTGAGCTCGGCCGCCGATGCCACCGGGCAATCCGTGGCATCGGTGGTGCGCTCACTTGCCGCGCTGGAGCGGCACCTCGGCGTGCGCCTGCTTAACCGCAGCACCCGGCGCATGGCCCTCACCGATGAGGGTGCGGAATACCTGGCCTGGAGCAGGCGCATGCTGGCGGACTTCGCCGACATGGAGCAGCAACTGGAGGCCAGCGATGGCACCGTCCGCGGCCTGCTGCGCATCACCGCACCTATGGAGTTCGGCCAACGTTACGTCGCGCCGCTGGTGAGCGAATTTCTCAAGGAACATGCAGAGATCCGCGTCGAGCTGAACCTGAGCGACCAGATCGTCCCGCTGCTCGACGAACGCCTCGACCTCGCCCTGCGCATCGGCCACCTCCCCGACTCGGCCATGGTCGCCCGACAGATCGGCAGCACCCGGCTTGTCACCTGCGCCAGTCCCGACTACCTGAACACCGCCCCCGCCATCGACACCCCGGCGGCGCTCAAAGACCACGCCTGCATCCTCTTCGCCGCCCAGGGCCGCCACTGGTACTACCGCCACGGCGAGAAGGAACAGGCCGAAGAAATCACCCCACGCCTGACCTGCAACCAGATCCGCACCGCGAGCCTGGCCTGCGTGCAAGGCCTCGGCATCACGCGGCTGATGCACTATCAGGTCGCCGATGAACTGGCTGATGGCCGTCTGGTAAGGGTGCTCAGGGATTACGAGCCGAAGGACTTGCCGATCCAACTGGTCTACCCCCACGCCTTGCAGCTATCGCCAAGGGTGCGGGCGTTTGTGGAGTGGGTTTGTCTTAGGTTGGAGAGGGGGTTGCCGGGGTTGGGTTAGGGTCGCGGCTGACTGCTATCGGCCAGAAGCGGGCATTGCGGGTCGAAGTTCTTGTATTCGGGGACTGGGGCTGGGGACGGGCGAAAGAGACCGAAGTAGGTCCTGCACATCGCTAGTGTGCGGCCTTTGCTGTAGCGGTTCCCGGTGCGACCAACGTCAACGGCTTTGACAGCCCATGACGTGCGACCGGGATATCGCCCCTCCAAAGACCCAAGGTACTCTCTAGCGAACACCGCCCTAGGGGCACTCCTCTCAAGATATCTGAGGATCGCCTTGCACCTCCAGAGATTGCATCGCCTTGCTGCTCAACAGCATCTGTTTTGAGGCAAGCTCGTTTACCTCAACGTAGTGGCGAAGCTTGGTTGGGGTCATGCTTACCCCAGTCTCGTCGCGGACCACCCGGACAATCGTGTCATAGCTGTAGTTGCGTTTGAGCAGGGTTTGTACGCGCGCCAGATTCAGCTCGCGGTAGAACGGGGAATGGATTGCCATGGATCGCCTCTTAGTCGTGTTCCTGTACCGGTCGCGTAATTGCCCCGGTTGAGAAGACGATACAAATCCGGCACATTCGGCCACCACCCCAAAATGGGAAACCCGATTTTCAGGGCAGCCAGCTCATGCCTAGTCCGAACCATAAGCCTTCCGAACTCTTCGTCATGGACCAGCTAGAGCGGATCTTCCTGCTTGAGATTGCTCAACAAAAGGCCAGGCGAGAGGAGCCAGAAGAGTTTGCTGAGCTCTGCTTGCTCCGCGAGGAGCTACAGCTCTTCTTCGAGAACAATCCTGATTCAGATATGGAGGTGCTGGAAAACGGACCCGATATCGTTTTTGACGCAGTTGAAAGGGAGGTTGATATCGAGCTGCAGGTCAACCTGAGTGGCGTTGATCACATCGAATTTCACTGCGGGTCCGTCAATAATGCCCTGGAGATTTTCGGAAAAAGGATCTCTGACGTCGGCCAGTCTCTCAGACTCTCACGTGGGTTTCGATTGGCAGACTTCTCACACGTAAATTCGATGATTGAGCTGGCGGACTGGTGGTACTTCATCACTGATGATGACGTGCGCAAGGAGTCCAAGTGGGAAGGAACCATAGGGACAGTCAGCAAGCCTCTTCAGGATGCCAATTGTCCGGAAATGAAGGTCATCAAAACAGCGCCGATCTGCCCCGCGAGGGTACCCATCCGATTGGGGGGGGGCACCTCCTTTCACCATTATTGATACCCAGCAAACCGCGGTGATGATCGACGATTGGCCAGTTCAGGATGCTCTGGTAATCGTGCTTGACCGTAATGCTCCGATGCCACCACTCAATACCCTACGTTTCGAACTGGCGCGTCGTATGAACTCCATCAAGTTGGAAAAGGACTGGACCGACCTGATTGAGGGGCGAGTTCCTTCTGAAGGACGCCGGGAAGAGATGGACTTCAGCTGGCTTCTTCCACCGACGAAAGACCTTGTATTGGCAACAGGGCCAAAGGCCATTGAGATGATGCTTCGAGGTCTAAGCTGTCTTGCCAATCGCGCTGTCTGTAAGTCACACCATGATGCGATTGAGAAGACAATGAAGGATCTCGAGGCTGTGGAGCCTGAAGTGACGTACGAGAAGGTCGAGTACGCCTATTCGTTGGCTCGCAAGCGTTGCGATGGTTATCACCTGGGGTTGTTGTCCTGGCTGAGAGAGGCGTAATGGAGAATTGGCGGAGAGGTTTAGCACTACTGCTTCTGGCCGATTGAATCGCCCCGGGTTTAAGTCTCGGGCACGACCCTTACGTCAACCGAGAGGCGTTCTGCCAGCTCAGCGAGTTGAGTGGGGAGATCTCTTGGATCACAAGCACAGCATGAGCATCGAGCGCTCTTTGCCAGGCGATGCAAACCGCGCGGTATTTGAAGCATTGATAGATGCCGCGAGAGAGGTCATGCCCATTCATCCGTGCCGACTGGATCAGGCTCATGATTGCCGCCGCCCGCTTGCCGCTGCGCAGTGACCCTGCGAAGAGCTAGTTCGAACGTCCAAGCGCCCACGGCCGGATCTGGTTCTCGACCGCATTCTTGTCGATGGGCACAGCACCATCATCTAGGTAGCGCGTCTGCGCTACCCCGCGTTTTAAGCTGTAATCCAGTGCCTTGGCCGTGGCCGATCCTTCAGGTACGCACTTATTTTATCCTCCTTCCTTGATTTCCAATTTATCGACCTTACTTGACATCAAAGAGCTAACGCGCATCAGTGTTCCTGATGTTTCAAGGAGGATTCGTGGAAAAACAAGGAAAAGCCAATATTGCCAGCGGTCGCTACGACACCGACGAAGTGACAAAGCGTGTCGTGTGGACTCAGGCTGCAGGCCATTGTGAGCTGTGCGGCACCGACCTCATGTATGACTATCGTGCAGGTAAGCCCATGAAATGGGGCGAGGTAGCCCACATCCTGCCAGCTAGCCCCAAGGGCCCACGGGGTCGATCTGACCATGACGAAGCCAAGGCTGCGTCGCTTACCAACGACCCAGCCAATCTCATGCTTCTCTGCCCTGGTTGCCATGACAAAATCGATCGGGATGCTGATGGATATCCGGAAAGCGATCTTAGCGGCCTGCACCAAGCATACCTGGAGCGAGTCCGGCTGGCGGCAACCACTCCTGACGGTGGAAGAGCGATTCCAGTAATTGTTCAAAGCCAGCATTTCGCAACGAACAACGACATCCCCGTCCGTGACCTGTTGGTGGCAATGTCCTCAGAGGGACTGACTGCATTCGATCATCCTATCAAGATCACTTTTCCTGCCCCGAGCCATCGTGGCAGGGATGCCCACTATTGGCAGAGCATTAAGGACAACATTCAGCACGAATTAGAGCAGCAGCTAAAGCGCCGCGGAGGAGCCTATGGTGATGCTCCTGCGCTGGCCGTAGTGGGCGTAGCTGACATCCCAGCGCTGATCATGCTGGGGCAGTCCTTAGGAGATCGATCCAAGCGCCTGCTTTTCTCGTTCAACCGCGAACACCAGCTACGTTGGCCTGACCAGTCAGCCGAACCTCCCAAGTTTGTGTTCACCCCGCCCTCGGATGGAGAAGGCCCGCTGGCTTTGGTGTTGTCTATCTCCGCGCAAGTCCCAGCTCGCGATGTCGAAGAGGCACTACCTGGTGCGCGTATCGCTGAGCTGAGCATCCCAGTGCCCAGCTATGCGATGGTTCAGAACCGTCGCGTGATACACGCGTTTCGCGACGCTCTACAAACGCACTTGAGCCGGCTTGAGGCCATGACTGCAGACACGATCCATGTGTTCGCGGCGATTCCCGCTGCTTTGGCAATTGAGTTCGGGGCCTTGCTTACTACGCAACACCAACACGCTTACCTGATTTTCGATCGAGATAAGGACAACCAAAACAGGTTCACGCCAACACTACAGTTGGGCCACCAAGCCCAGGAGGTTCGTTGATGTCCATGAGCAATGAACAGACCAAGCGCGGAAGCTGGGAGCACTTTCTGCTCCGCGCTGCGAAGGAGATCTCACTGTCCGAAGCACAGTACGAGAAGATCAACGACCGATACTCCCAGCTTGAGAAGATCCTCAACGCTTCCGACAATCCACTATTGGCGGAGGCGCACATTTTTGTTCAAGGCTCCATGCGCCTGAAGACAACGATCAAACCCGTTTCTGGCGCCCCAGAGGATCTGGACACCATCGACGCGGACGCCATTATTTGGCTCCCTCATGCCCAGGGTGCTGGAGCTCGAGAGGTTCTGGATGCCATTGAGGAACGCTTCAAGGCTGGCAGCCGTGTCCAGGAGGAAATCAAGCAACTACGCCGAGGCATCCGGATTATCTATGCTGACGAAAACCCTGGATTCCACATCGATGTCACGCCAGCGCGAGCCATCAATGGGAATTTTCAAGGCAATGGCGAAGGTAAGCTGGAGGTACCCGATCGGGAGACTGGGTGGAAGGCGAGTAGCCCGATCCCCTACTCAAAATGGTTGCAGGTCGCGTCAACGCAAACCATTTCCTTGGCGGAACATATGGCTGTCGCGAAAAACCAGCGCGCTTTTGATGCCGCCACTCAGGATCCGCTGCCGCAGTATCAGGACTATCTCGATCAAGACCCACTTCGGGCAACGATCAAGCTGCTGAAGCGACATCGGGATGAGTGGGCCATCCGCACCAAAAATACGGATCATCGTCCGATTTCGGCAGTTATCACCACTCTCGCTACCCACGCCTACCTTGATGTGGCGAAAGAGTCCCAGTCGACGCCGCTAAGGCCGCTAGATGCCATCCTCGAAATCGTGCGAAGGATGCCGGATCACGTTAAGTACCGGGGCAACGAATGCCAGGTTTGCAACCCGGCAGATAGCGGCGAAAACTTCGCTGAAAAATGGAATAGGCCGCTCGATGGACATCGCTACCGCCGGGCATTCCAGGAGTGGCACGAGAATGCCAGCGTATCGGTCTCGCTGGGACTTGAAAGCTTCGAGTCCGCAGAAGCGTTTGCCAAAGCAGTGAATGAAAACTTCGGCATTGGCCCTACCTTCATTTCGGCAGTGAATAGCGAAATTCCGCCCAACTGGACGATGCCTGGCCGGCCTGATGGCACCACCCGAAACGCCACGTTAATGGGCACCATGTTTGGCGGCGTGAGCGGGACTGCGAGCTCTCAAGAGGATGTGAAGCCAGTTGGGCGTCTTGGTTGATCAGACGGATACGTCTCTGCAGCGTGGTATAGCCGCGCTGCGAGGTGCTCTTGGCGAAGATGCCGCACTGGCACTGCTTCAGCCTGCGGTCGCTCGGACCGGTGAAGCTGCGAGCTACTACTTTCCTCTGCCAGTTGACTATACGGGCACGGAGCGGCGGCTACGCATCGGCTTTCCGAGGAATTTCCCCCGCAGTGGGTTGAGGCTTACAGTCGAGCCCTCGCCATGGCTTTTATGGCCTCATGCTATGGAAGTCGGACTCTGCCTGCATGGTTTCCAGGAGCGCCCTGTGATGGGCACCCCTGAACATGTGGTATCGGATAGCCTGGCGCGGTTAGGCAAGATCGTAAATTTGTCCCGGATGGGTTCATGTGCGGCTACCCGGGATGCCGAATTTCGTCGCGAAATCACATCGTACTGGTCTAGGCAGCAAGGGCTATCTCTACAGAACCTTATCCTTTTGGATCGCCCTCAAGCTGCCTCGAAGCTGTATGCCCTTAGCGATCCTCGGCAAACGTTACCATCTGGACAAGAAACAGTCTGGTTCGCCACGGATCTGGCATCCCTGAAAAGGCACTGCTGGCGGACGATTGGCCGATCTCCAAGGATGCGAGCACCGGAGGCCCCAGGTTTCTATGCAAAGCTTCGGAGCTATCCGGACCTGCGTCTTCCCGCCCCTGAGCTACTGCTCACATGGCTTTTGCCGCATCTTGCTCCTAATGACAGAGCGCAGCTGGTGGCTTGGTTCAATGAGCGTGGCTCACTGCCCAACCGCTGGATCGCTTTGGAGCTACCCGGGGATACCAGCGCCCCAATCTACTGCCTGAACGTTCGCGCATACGGCCCACAGCTGGATCGAGGATCGAGGTTTTACCTGCGATCAGCGCGGCGCCGGCCTGCAGTTGCAGTCAATCATCCCCCAGTTCTGATCCGAGCAACGACGCTGGATGTGCTGGATAGGACGGAGATTTTGTCCCGTGACCTCAGTGGCGTGGCGCAGAAGCTAGAAGGAGCTCGCGTCGTTTGCGTTGGGGTAGGCTCATTGGGTAGCACCGTTGCCCTACAGTTGGCGCGTTCGGGTGTTGGTCATCTGACACTCATTGACCCGGACCACTTGGTCTCGGCAAATCTTGGCAGACATGTGCTCGGTGCCGATGACCTTGGTCTCCCCAAGGCCGAAGCGCTTCAGGAAAAAATTCGCAAAGACCTGCCCACCACGGAAGTCGCGGCGTTCGCCACCTTCGCCGAAGTGGTGATGTACAAGAATCCCGAGGTTTTTGATAAAGCGGATCTGGTAGTGGTTACTACCGCAGACTGGCAGTCGGAGGTGGCGCTGTGGGGGGCCAAGTCAAATGGCACCTCCTGGGGGTTACTCCAGGCCTGGAGTGAACCTCATACACAGGTGGGGCATGTGCTCCTTGCGCCATCTGGTGCATTTGATGCTCGAGGCCTATTCACAGACAACGGTGATTTTAAGCACAAGTTCACCGAGTGGCCGGAAGGAGGGGTCGTCGCCCTTCCCGCCTGCGGGGAGAGTTTCATCCCGGGAGGCTCACTTGGGATGGTGAACATTGCTTCGATGGTTTCTCAAGCTGCATTACGAGCGTTGAATGGCAACATCGGTAGCCCGAGTTGGGTCAGCAGCATCAATCGACCTGATGACGTGGTTACGCTGGGAGGTAACTATCTCGGGCCTGAGCTACCTGCCGGAATGCAGCAGGCCCAGCTGGAGCGCGATTGGCCAGAAATATCGGAGAGAAGTAAATGACGGCGATCGCCTGGCAATGGACCTGGCCCGGGCTAAACACTTCTCTGTTGGTATCGCAGGAGGTTGCGAGCCTGCTGGAGAGCTACAGACAGAAAAACTTTGATGTAGAGCGTGGAGGACAGCTCTTCGTTGACCCTTCAGGCGCTGCCGGATTGGTACTGGCCTTGGCAACTCCTCCTCATAAAGATGATCGGGCTGGTAGGGCCTGGCTGGATTTGAATGCTCGTCGCTGTCGAAAGGAAATTGAGCAGGCTAACGCCACAGGTCTCCGCCTGGTGGGGTACTGGCATACGCACCCGCAAAGCATTCCTATGATCTCCCCCACTGATATCGGGAGCTTTTCCAGGTTCGCCGCGTACTACACCCAACAGCTGCCGCACCCGCTAGCAATCATTGTGGGCAACTCCAGCAGCAACGAAGGCATAAAGGCTTGGTCTTTCAGGGATGGGTGTTATGTTGAGGCCATCCGGGGCAGTTGGCCAGGTTAGCGGTTACGTGCCTCTTCCAGCATGAGAGCGAAAAGCTCCCCCTGAAATCGTGCGTCGTCCAACGCGTTATGGTTGGGAGCGCTTTGGGGGGTGAAACGAGCGGTCATTTGGGAGGATTTAGTTTCCCTCCAGCGGCATCCGGTAACCCCCATGTAATACGCCTTCATGTCGAGTGCGGTGAACCCAAAGGGGTTCGTCCCAGAATACTTGTGGAAGTAGTAGTTGATGAACGACCAGTCAAACGGGGCATTCAGTCCCACGAAAACGACTTTCTGATCTGCCGGACATATCTGGCTCAACCATTGCTCCAGCTTGAGCATTGCCGTCTGTGGGGCTAACCCTTCGTTTTCGAGCCTGGTGAGGTCGAGGCCAGTTACGGCGACCGCCTCCGGATCGTGCTGTAGGCCGTCAGGCTGAAGTTCGAGATAGATTGACTGAGCGGGTTCTGAGACGACGCAAGCGCCGATGGAGAGCAGGCTATAGATGCCCGGCACCGGCCCCGAAGTCTCGACATCGACGGAAATATAAAGCTCATCGCTCATCATCTTGCTCCCTATATTTCGAACAGTATGCCGGGAGTTGAACAAGGCTAATACCCATCAACTCGATGGCGAAGTAGTCGTCGTGGGTAATGCGCCTGAATCACTCAAATTTTATCAAGCGTTCGATGACTGCTTCTGGCCGAAAGCTGCCGGTGATCGTCGGTACCAACATCAGCGCTCACCGCCCAACCCACCATTGCCCGCCCTCTTCATCCCGATGCTAGAGTGCTCGCTCCATAGCCGCACAAATCCAAATCACCTAGCGAGGCCCCCATGCTCAACCATGTAATGGTCGGTTCGAATGATATTGAACGAGCGAAGCGGTTCTACGATGCCGTGCTCGGCGTACTCGGCGCAGGCGAGCCGCTGCGCAATGTGGCGCCGTCCGGGCACACGCGCCTGTTCTACCGTCACGATGGCGGTCTGTTCGGCGTGACCGAACCCATCAATGGTGAAGAAGCGACCGTCGGCAACGGCGGCACGATTGGCTTCAAGTGCAGCTCGGCCGAGCAGGTCAAGGCGTTTCACGATGTCGGCGTCGCCCATGGCGGCACCACCTGTGAGGAGCCACCAGGACTGCGCGAAACCAGCCTCGGCGCGTTGCACCTCAGCTACGTACGCGACCCTGACGGCAACAAGCTGTGCGCCATCTACCGCCCGCAGTAAGCGTCCCGCTCAACGCCGCACAGCCCATGTGCGGCGGTGAAAGCTCAACCTCATGCGCCGTAGATCACTGCGGCGCATGAAGCATCACAAGACGGCAGCAATTCCCTCCGTTTGCTCTCTCCCCTCACCCATCAGGGTTTGACGATCATCCCGACGCCACGCCCGCGCGGGTCTGAGCCGGTCTGCAAGCGGGTGCCGTCGACGCGTATCGCCTGGATATCACCCATCAGCCAGCCCTGATCCTCGAGCGTGTAGCCCATGGCTTTCAGCTTGTCGGCCACCTTGCCGGTCAGCGGTGCGTGGGCGTCGTAGTAGATGGTGTCCTTCGGCAGCAGCTGATGGTGCACGCGTTGCGCGGCCACGGCTTTTTCCAGCGGCATGTCGAAGTCGTAGACGTTGTTCAGCACCTGGAAGATCGAGGTGAAGATGCGCGAACCGCCCGGTGTACCGAGCACCAGGCTGACCTTGCCGTCACGCGTGACGATGCTCGGGCTCATGGAGGACAGCATGCGCTTGCCTGGCTCGATGGCATTGGCGTCGCTACCGACCACACCGAACGCATTGGCGACGCCCGGCTTGGCACTGAAGTCGTCCATTTCGTTGTTGAGCAGGAAGCCGGCGCCCTTGACCACCACACCGCTGCCGTAATCCAGGTTGAGGGTGTAGGTGTTGCTGACCGCATTGCCGTCGGCATCGACGATGGAGAAATGGGTCGTCTGCCTTGGCTCAAGGCCCGGGCGCACCTTCTCGGTCTCGGAGATGGCCGTTGGATTGACCTCGGCCGCGCGCTGCTTCAGGTAATCAGGCGATGTCAGCTTCGTGACCGGCACGTCGGAGTAGTCCGGGTCGCCGAGGTAGTCGGCACGGTCGGCAAAGACGCGCTTTTCGATCTCCGCCAGCAGGTGGATGTAACGTGCCGAATTCAGCTCGACACCCTTGAAGTCGGCGGCGCGCTGCTCCTTCATGCCGATCAGCTGCGCCAGGGCAATGCCGCCGGAGCTTGGCAGCGGCGCGGTATAGAGGCTGTTGCCCTGCCAGTCGACACGCATCGGCTCGCGCCATTTGACGCGGTAGGCGGCCAGGTCCTCCTTGCTGATCAGCCCGTCGTCACGCTGCATCTGGGCCACCAGCAGGTCAGCGGTCTTGCCTCTGTAGAAATCATCCGGCCCCTTGTCGGCGATGCGCTCCAGGGTCTCGGCCAGCTCCGCCTGGCGGAAGGTGGAACCGGCTTTCATGGCGCCGAAGTAATCCTCGAAATTGGTCGTACCCTTGAACAGGCCGAGGGCGTCGTCGCGGTACTGGTACTGCTGGTCGGCCACCGTGAAGCCTTCACGGGCATAGCCCACCGCCGGGGTGATGAGCTCGCTCCAGGGCAACTTGCCGAAGCGCTGGTGTGCCTCCCACATGCCCAGCACGGTGCCGGGCACGCCGGAGGCCCTGGCGCCGACCAGGCTCAGGTTCTCGATCACCTCGCCCTTGTCGTCGAGGTACATGGTCTTGCTGGCGGCCTTGGGCGCGACTTCCCGGTAATCCAGAAAGTACGGCTTGCCCTCGATATACAGCGTCATGAAGCCACCGCCGCCGATATTGCCCGCCTCGGGGTAGGTGACGGCCAGGGTGAAGGCGGTCGCCACCGCGGCATCCACCGCATTGCCGCCGGCCTTGAGCACCTGAGCGGCCACCTTGGCGCTGTACTCATCCGGAGCTGCGACCGCCCCGCCTTCCAGAATCGCGCCGTCGGCGATGTGGCCCGTGGCAACGATCGCCACGGCAAGGGTCAATCTGCTGATCTGAAGCAAACGCATCGTGCTCATCCTTATTGTTGTGGTCACCGCCGCCCCGGCGATGGCCTGGGCGGTAATCATCAACATAGACAATGGGGACGAGGCGTAGGTGCATATCGGCCTGGGGAGAATGCCGCGCCGGGCTGAGAGATGACTGGTGCTTTCGAAATGTGCTTATAAATATGCAGGCGGAGCTTGATTAAAAAAGCCAAGCCTCAATATTGGCGGGGCATGCAGACTGGATATTTGTGAAAAAAAATGTGCAGCGATGAGTGCTAGACTTGCCGAATTTCCTGACCGAAGCGAAATGTCATCGTCATGACGCTCATTACATCCAAGACCTGGCTTGATCCTGTGCTCTCGGAACAGCTGCCGAGTTCCATCATCGAGAAGGCGGATTCGCTGCCAGCAAAGGTAGCATTTCTTGCTGGCCGAGTTGCCCCCGAAACTGCTGCTCGTTTGGGCAAGCTATTGCTCATCACCAACACCTACTATTCGAACCTGATAGAAGGGCAGTACACCGAGCCCGCGGCGATGCAGAAGGCGCAGAACGCTCCCAAGAGAGAGCGCCAGCTCCTTAAGGATCTTGCGGTCAAGCATATGGAAGTCCAACGCGTGTTCGAGCGTGCCCTGCGCCTCAAGGCTCCGGAGTTCCACGCCATGTTCTCACCCGAGTTGATCAGCGCGGTGCATTTTCGCCTGTTTGACGGGACAGATGAAAACAGCCGTCGCCTGTCAGATGGCAGAGTGCTGGTACCTGGCAAATTGCGTAGCCAGCCAGCAGACGAGGTAGTCGTTGGAAACCATGCCGCCCCCGCTGCTGCTGCCGTCCAGGCAATGCTGGAACATCTTCAGAGGTTCTATGGAGCTAGCCAGGACCCTAGGCGCCGTCTGATTGCTACGCTCGCTAATCATCACCGCTTAGCGTGGGTACACCCGTTCTTGGATGGCAACGGCCGTGTGGCTCGAATGATCACGCACCTGCAGCTCGTACAGCTTGGCCTGCAACCTCATCTTTGGTCTTTGTCACGTGGCCTCGCCCGCCGGCACGAGGACTACTATAGAACCTTGGCCATGGCCGACAGGCCCCGGGAAGGTGACTACGACGGTCGAGGCCAGATGTCCCAGAAGCACTACTTCGCATTCATCGAGTTCATGCTCGACGTGTGTCACGACCAAGTGGATTACATGACCGAAGCCTTAAACCGCGACAAGCTTCGGGAGCGGGTCATCAGAGCATTCAAGACGAATGAGAAACTGCTCGATGTGGGCATACGCCAGGAAAGCGCACCAGCTGTATTGGCGCTTCTGCTGCAGGGTTCGTTGCCGCGTAGTGAGTTCAAGACATTCACCGGGCTTTCGTCACGACCTGCCATCGACGAGCTTTCACGATTGATCAAGGCCGGCATCGTGGTCAGCCGTACGCCGAAGTCGCGAACGGTCGAACCCGGGCTACCCTCCTGGTTCGCCCAAGACATCTTTCCGGATCTGCATCGACGCTTCCAATGAGAGATCATGGATCGCTCAACGCTAGCTGGTGCCCCGGGCTGCTGGTTATCCGCGAGCATCCGCCCCAGCGGCTACCCCTACCAGGGCAACTCATCCCCGCTATACGCATAAAACCGACCACTGGCCTCCGGTCCCAGACCATCAATTACCTGCAACAGATCCCGCGCGGCATCGCTCGCAGGCCTGCCGATTTCGGCGCCACGAAATGGCTGTGAAAGCCGCGAGTTCACCGTGCCGGGATGCAGCGCCAGCAGCACGGCATTCGGCTGGCTACGGCGCACCTCGATAGAGGCGGTCTTGAGCAGCATGTTCAGCGCGGCCTTGGAGGCGCGGTAGCTGTACCAGCCGCCGAGGCGGTTATCGCCGATGCTGCCGACCTTGGCCGAGAGCATGGCGAACACGCCGCGCTGCCGGTCGAGCTGGCCGCTGAAGTGGCGCAGCAGCATGGCCGGGCCGAGGGTGTTGATCTGGAAAGTGGCGAGCAGCTGCGCCTGGTTGAGATCGGCCAGGCGCTTCTCCGGCATGAAGTCGCCACCGTGCAGCACGCCGGCGGCGTTGATGATCAGGTGAAACGGCCCCTGCCCCGCCACGCTGGCCGCGGCCTGTTCGATGCTGGCGGGATCGGTCAGGTCGAGCGCCGGCCCGGACGAGCGACTCAGCGCAATGACCGAGGCGCAGCGCGGATCGCTGCGCAAGGCATCGACCAATGCGGCGCCGATGCCACCGGATGCGCCGATGACGAGCGCACGAAATCCTTCGGGGAATGATTCCAACGGCATGACGATCTCCAGATTTACGGTCGACGGGCGCCGGCTTCGCTGCGCCAGCGTTCGATATGCTCGGCGAGCAGGTCGGCGATGGGCAGGCAAGCGCCGAGCCGGTAGAGGTTCCAGTAATGGCCTTCCAGGGTGCGGTTGATCAGCAAGGTGCCGGAAGCCGGTTGCAGGCTGCCGAGTGCGGACATCATCAATGGGAACAGCTCGGACAGCCGTTGATGCAGCGCCGCTTCGCGGAAGTCCCATTGCGCACCGGGTTGCAACAGCGGGTGCAGCATCAGGTGAATGCTTCGGTACAGCCCGTGCGGCGGCGTGCTTCCCGGCTGGCGTCCGCCCAGGGCCTGAAAACCGGGCTCCAGCGCCTCGCTGGAGGTACCACGCAGTGCTTCGAATATCTGTACGTAGCCCGCCAGCAAACGCGGTTCCAGGCGCAGCACACTGCCGAAATCGTAGACCACCAGCTCGCCGGACTCGGTCCAGGCGAGGTTGCCGGGATGCGGATCGGTATGCAGCCGTTGCAGACCGAATGCCTGCTCGGCCAGCCATTCGCAGAGGGTTTCGGCCAGGCGCTGGCGCACCTCCGCCGGGGCCTGTTCGACCTCGGCCATGGAGCGGCCCGGCAGGTCTTCCAGCACCAGCACGCCGGGCCGGCAGAGTTCGCCCGCGGCAAAGGGAATGCGGATGCCCGGCCAGTTGCTGAAGTGCTCGCGGAAGGCTTCGAGATTGGCGCGCTCGGCGTCGTAGTCCAATTCTTCGTCGATAGCCCGTTGCAGCTCGATATAGACCGCATCGAGACGCGAGGGCGGCGTGCCGAACAATCGGCCCAGCGGCATCAAGCGCCGCAACTGGCGCAAGTCGGCATCGCAGATGGCGCGGATGCCGGGGTACTGGACCTTCATGATCAGCGCCCGGCCCTGCCGATCCCGGGCGCGGTGCACCTGCCCCAACGAGGCGGCCGCGGCTGGCTCGGGCTCGATGGACTCGAACAGTTCGTACAACTTGCCGTCGTAGAGGCGCTGCAGATTGGCTTCCAGCGCATCGAACGGCAGCGAAGGCACCTGATTCTGCAAGCGCGCCAGCGCGGCGCTGATCGGCTCGGGCAGCAGATCCTGCCATTGCGAGGCCTGCTGACCGAGCTTCAACACCGGGCCCTTCATCTGCCCAAGCGCATCACCGAGCAATTCGCCAACAGGCACCCAGTCGATACGCGTCTTGCCCGGCGTGATGCGCTGCACCAGCAGGTTGCCGGCGATGCGCGCACCGGTGCCACCCAGTTGCAGAAAGCGACCCAGCGCCGAAGCCGATGGACGAGAGAATCGAGACATGCCAGCAACCTGTGAAGGCAAAGGCCGATCATGGGCCAGCCCGTGCCGTGAGCCAAGGGTGAATGGTTGCAGTCTGTTGCGCAAACGGCTCGCTCAAAGCGCCCCGAGCAAAACAAACGAAGCGGCAGCTGGCGGGGCTTTGAGACCGCTTGAGCCGCCTGAAATTGGCGCTTGAGGCGACAGCCAGCATGCGCTCATGCGGAACGGGGCGGCACAAGATGAGTCGGATTAGATGACTGCGCCCCTCAGCTGTCGCCTGTCGAAAGCACCTATTTAACGTGCACGACGCAGCACTCGGCGATGACTTGAGCGGCTTATGGCCCGACCAGCCTACAAGGCAAAAGAACGGGCGTGTTCCCCACCAGACTTCGTCCTACGTGGACGCACAGGTGCCGGAACGAAACACGCAGCGGAGCCTGCGTTAAGGAGAACGGAATGACCGATTTCAATGATCTTCCCTTCCAACCAGACGATGAAGCACCACGTATTTCCACCGGCAGCGAGGGGCTGGACGACATCCTCGGCGGCGGTCTCGACCCCAACCGTATGTATCTGTATGAAGGCAGCCCAGGCGCCGGTAAAACCACCATTGCACTGCAATTTTTGCTCGAAGGCGTGCGCCAGGGCGAACGTGTTCTCTACGTTACGCTGTCGGAAACCCAGGCCGAATTGGAGCTGGTTGCCAAGCGCCACGGCTGGACGCTCGACGGCATTGACGTGTTCGAGCTGGTCTCGCCGGAAGCCAGCCTCGACCCTGACCTTGAACTGACCGTGCTGCATCCGGCGGAAATGGAGCTGAGCGAAACCACGCAGCAGGTCTTCGACCGTGTAACCAAAACCAACCCAACACGGGTGATTTTCGACAGCCTTTCAGAAATGCGCCTGCTGGCACAAAGCCCGCTGCGCTATCGCCGGCAGGTGCTGGCGCTCAAGCACTTCTTCACCACACGCCGCTGCACGGTGATTCTGCTCGACGACCAAACCTCGGAGATGGGCGACCTACAGTTGCACTCGATCTCCCATGGCGTGGTGATGCTCGAGCAGCTGGCCATCGACTACGGTGCCGAACGCAGGCGACTGCGGGTCATCAAAATGCGTGGCATCCAGTTTCGCGGCGGCTATCACGACTTCGCCATCCGCAAGGGCGGACTGCAGATCTATCCGCGCCTCATCGCTGCGGAGCATCACTCTCCGTTTACCGGCGAGTTGGCCTCGTCTGGTAATCCCGCGCTGGACAAGATGCTCGGTGGCGGGCTGGAGCGCGGGACCAACGCGCTGCTGGTTGGCGCTGCGGGCGTCGGCAAATCCTCGTTGGCGTTGAGCTATGCGGTTGCCGCGTGCAAGCGCGGCGAGCAGGTCGCCTTCTTTGTCTTCGATGAGAACATCGGCACCCTGCTGGCGCGTGGTCGTGCGCTGGGGCTGCCCATGGAGCCTTGGATCGACCAGGGTCTGCTGCATCTGCAACAGGTCGACCCCGCGGAACTGTCACCTGGTGAGTTCACCGCCGCTGTGCGCCAAAGCGTGGAAACACGAGGTGCCAACCTGGTGATTCTGGACAGCCTCAACGGTTACCTGCATGCGATGCCGGACGGCCGATTCCTGATTCTGCAGATGCACGAACTCTTGAGCTATCTAGGCCAGAAAGGCGTGATCAGCATCATGGTACTGGCCCAGCATGGTCTGGTCGGGCCGATGGATACGCCAGTGGATATCAGCTATCTAAGCGATGCGGTTATCATGCAGCGCTACTTCGAGCATGCCGGCGTCGTTCGCCGGGCCTTGTCAGTGGTGAAAAAGCGCAGCGGACGGCATGAAAACACCGTTCGGGAGTATCGCCTCAGCAGCGCTGGCCTAGAGGTCGGGCCACCGCTGAGCCACTTCAGCGGCATTCTATCGGGCACACCGGAATACACCGGTGATGCGACTCATCTACTGACTGACGAGTATGACGACGTCCACTAAACGACAAGGCCCCATCGTGGTCGTCTATGCCCCCATCGGCCGGGACGGTCCCGCCTCGGCCGAACTGCTCAGCCGCAGCGGCATGGATGCCGTTGTCTGCCACAGTGTCGATGAAGTGCTGCGTCGCGCCGAAACCGATGCCGACGCCGTATTCATTGCCGAGGAAGGCCTCTTCGGCCAGGACCTTCAAGCGCTCTCCGCTTGGGTCGACCGGCAACCGGCCTGGTCCGACTTTCCGTTCGTCGTCCTCACCAGCAAACATCAACAGCCCGCGGTCGCCGCGTGGCGCCAGCGCATGGTGGCGGCGCTGCGCAACGTTTCCCTGCTGGAACGCCCGGTACAGAGCATTACCCTGACCAGCGCGGTAAAAGCCGCACTGCGCGGGCGGCATCGCCAGTACGAAGTCAGGACCTTGCTCGAAGCCCGTGAGCGCGCCTCGAATCAGCTCGAAGCGCTGGTAGTCGAGCGCACCAGCGAACTGGAAAAGGCCAACCAGGAACTGCGCACGCAAATGGACGAACGCGCTCAGATCGAAGAAACCCTGCGCCAGGCGCAGAAGATCGAAGCCATCGGCCAGCTCACCGGTGGCATCGCCCACGACTTCAACAACCTGCTGATGGTGATCTCCGGCGGTCTCGACATGCTCGACCGCCGCGCCGACCCTGCACGCCGCGAACGGTTGATGGACGGCATGCGCCAGGCCGCGCAACGCGGAACCGCCCTCACCCGGCAACTGCTCGCCTTCTCCCGACGTCAGTCGCTGGCGCCGGAATCGGTCGATCTGGTGCTGCGCATCAGCCGCATGCGCGAGCTGCTCGATCGCAGTCTGAGTGGCGATGTAAAAGTGCGTGTACGGTTCACGCCGGACCTTTGGCCGGTCGAAGTGGACCCGGGCGAGCTGGAGCTAGTCATTCTCAACCTGGCCGTGAATGCCCGCGACGCGATGCCCGATGGTGGCTCGATCCTGATCGAAGCCAGCAATGCACCCGGCGAAGTGGTGCTGGGCATCACCGGCGATTTTGTCCGCCTCACGGTGACCGACTCGGGCACCGGCATTCCCGAGGAGGTTCGCACCCGCGTATTCGACCCCTTCTTCACCACCAAGGAGATCGGCAAAGGCTCGGGCCTTGGCCTGGCGCAGGTCTACGGCTTCGCCCGGCAGTCGGGCGGTACCGTGTGGATCGAAAGCGAGTGCGGCCACGGCACCAGCGTAATCATGCTGCTGCCACGCTCGGAACGTATTCCCGATCTACCGGATGGCCACGAGCTCGTCGAAGATACCGCGGCCGACGCGTCAGTCGGCACCGTGTTGCTCGTGGACGATGACGAGGAAGTGGCGGCGCTGGTAGGTGAAATGCTCGAACACCTCGGCTATCGCGTCACCCATGCCGCGAGCGCAACCGATGCCCTGGGCGCGCTGGCGAATGCATGCAAAGTGGACATCGTTTTCTCCGACGTGATGATGCCTGGCGGCATGAACGGCGTTGAACTGGCCCGGGAAATCCGCACCCGCGCCTTGGGAGTGCCGGTGTTGCTCACCAGCGGCTACGCCGAAGCTGCACAGAAGTCCGCGGCTGCCGAAGGTGTGCACGTATTGGCCAAGCCCTATCGTCTCGAAGAACTGGCCACCGCATTGCGTGAAGCGATTGAAGGTGCCAGCGCGGTCACCAGCAGGGTCGGCTAGCAATCTGTCTCAGCCGCAGGCACTAAGTACGGCAAATAGCCGTACAACAACCCTGAATCTGGAACTACAACCGCGGTACTTATTCGCGCACTTTGCAGCACTGTGCCCTGCACGTTCTGTCGCTGCGCCCTCTGGTGTTAGGCTGAACCACTGAATCTACGGAAGGCTCCAGATGGACAACTCATACACCACCTATTACCTGGAAATGACGTCCGCAACTCAATTGCGACCCAAGCCCCAGCCTGCCGAGCTTCAGATCATCGAATGCGAAGTGCCTCAACCGGAACTCAACCGTTTCCTATACCAACTGGTAGGAAAGCAATGGGGCTGGAGCGATCTGGATACCTGGAGCATCGCTGACTGGGCGGCCTTGATCGAACAAACCTGCCATAGAACATGGGTCGCTTATTACAAAGGCGCCATCGCCGGCTATTACGAACTGCATCAGGCCGCAGATTTCAGCGTAGAGATTCGCTACTTTGGCCTGGCACCGCAGTTTCTGGGTAAAGGCTTCGGTGGCCCACTGCTGAGTCACGCAATCGAGAGCGCCTGGGCCTGGCCTGAGACACGGCGAGTCTGGGTACATACCTGCACCCTGGACCATCCTGCCGCACTTGCAAACTACCAGGCACGCGGCTTTCGCATTTTCAAGCAAGAGACAGCTTTGCTTGACTGAGCCAATCGCCTGATGACCGATATATGCGCAACGAGAGCGAGACAGCGGTCCGATTACCGTCGTCGAACGGCCGGCATTTTTGAACGGAGCGCCACAGATTGACCGAGTCTTTTCAAGGCAGCTGCCTTTGCGGCGCCGTGAGATACGAGACGCTTACCCCACCAAAAGCAGTAAGCCACTGCCACTGTCAGCAATGCCGCAAAAGTCATGGAGCCGCGTTTGCCAGTTACGGCAGTGTCCCGCGCAGCGACCTTCGCATCCAGGCTGGCGCAGAGAACATCACGTCCTTCGAGTCATCCGAATCGGTGTCACGGCAATTCTGCGCTCGCTGCGGCTCTTCGCTGTTCTGGTCACGGGACCACGGCGACTACTCCGACTGGGTTTCAATCGCGCTGGGCTGCCTGGACAGCACCTTTACACCAACGAAGCAGAAGCAGACTCACCTGACATCCACAGCCGCCTGGTATGCGCTTGACGATCGCACGGAGAACCCGTCATGACGGAAGATGAATCGCTTCTCGCTGCCATCCATGAAGGCGTAAATCTGAACGCCTATGAAGCCTCGTGGCCTCAAGCGTTCGACGACGAGCGTGATCGTCTTCTATGTCTATTTCCAGGCGTCTTCAAAGGCGTTCAGCACATTGGTAGTACCGCGGTCCCCGGGCTCAGTGCCAAACCCATCATCGACATTCTTGCGGGCGTTGAGTCCATCACCATTGCTGAACAACTGGCGCTGCCGTTATGCAACTCCGGCTACACCACTTCTTCGGAATTCAACGACTCCCTGCAAGACCGCAAGTGGTTCATGCGCTGGGAAAACGGTCACCGGACCCATCATCTTCATCTTGTCGTCCATGACGGTTGTGTCTGGCGCGAACGCCTTAAATTTCGCGACGCCCTAAGGGCAAGTCCAGCGCTCGCAACAAGGTACGCCGCACTCAAGGCGGAACTAGCGGCGACGCATCCTCACGATAGGGAGGCCTACACGGCGGCTAAAACGGACTTTATTCGCACCGTATTGCACGAGATCCGATGAGCGCCCGGAGCATGACCCGCCAATATAACGACCGAATGAGCGCCGGCAAGCGCGCTACTCCCGTAAACGAAATTAACGAGTCCCTGAATGACTAGAATAGCCCTTTTGATATTACTGGTATTTGGCACGCCAGCCATAGGACAAGCAGCACCTACATTCGTAAAGTCGCCCACCGATTTGATCCCTAGCGAATATGTGCTCGTAGAGACAATCCAAGGGGATATGAACAAAGACGGTAAAACGGACTATGTGCTGCTAATAAAGGGAACGGATAAAGAAAAGTTTTTTGACCACGAATACCTTGGAGCATTGGATCGTAACCGCAGGGGCATTATCATCGCCTTCGAAAGCAACGGAGAATATGAACTCGTCCTGAAAAATCTCGATTGCTTTTCACCTGAGAATGAAGACGGAGGTGTTTATTTCGCTCCAGACCTGAGCATAAGCGTTCACAAAGGAAGTCTATTCATCAGCTATGGCCATGGCAGATACGGTTATTGGTCTTATAATTTTCGCTATCAGAACTCAAACTTCGAGCTGATTGGCTACGACAGCAGCCAAAACCGTGGGCCTCTGATTGAAAGAGAGGTCAGCATAAACTTTCTGACCAAAAAAATCCTGACAAGAGAAAACATAAATCAGGATGCGGAAGGCGGTGACGAGTACTTCAAGGAAACCTGGAAAAGACTTACGCTGCCAAAGCCGATCAAGTTAGAAGAAATTATTGATTTCGATGAATTATATATGGAGCGCCTGGTTGAATCATAAAAACATACAACACAAAAGCATCTTGGCTTAACTACCCGCTCGCCGCGCCATAATCTGGCCTGACGGCGACAGATTGGACAGGGCCGATCATCGTGCCACCGAGGGCAACGGCCTTCGCCCAGCAAACCTAGGAATCCCATGAAAGTCGAAACTTTCTCGCCAGCAGACATGTTTGAACCGATCGGTCCGTATAGTCATATCGCTAAAGCCGGCCCTTTCATAACAATCTCCGGAACACCCGGTGTCGACCCTGCTACGTCTCAGCTTGCTGGGGCCGACGCATATAGCCAGGCCAAGCAAATCGTTCGGAACCTAAGGTCCTTGCTGGCCCAAGTTAATGCGTCACTCAATGACGTAATGCATGTTCATGTATTTCTGAAGCGAGTTGAAGACTTCAAAGAAATGAACCGCGCGTACTCGGAAGAATTCGGCGACCATCAACCGGCCCGCACAGTGATCTGTATTGCTGACCTGCCAAAGGAAGGAGCGCTGATGACCATGAATCTAACGGCCTTTGCGCAGCTCGACTGTAATCGCGCTGTATAGGCAAGGTAAATTGATGAATAAAATACTGGTCAGTTCGTGTCTTGCCGGGCAAAAAGTAAGATACAACGGTGGCTGCCTTAACATCGCTGACCAGAGCATGGACTGGTTGAATAGTAACTTCGAAATCATGCGCTTTTGCCCTGAAGTTGCATCAGGCCTACCCACGCCGAGAGCCCCAGCTGAAATTTTGATCGGTACGGGAAAAGACGTACTGGATCAGGGTTCTCAGGTTATTGGAAACGACGGGCTTGATGTCACCGACTACTTTTTACGCGGTGCTAAGCTGACGCTGGAGTTCTGCAAGGTGCATGGAATCAAGTATGCGATTCTGGCGGAATCGAGCCCATCGTGTGGTAGTTCTTCAATCTACGACGGCACATTCACAGGCAATAAAATTCCAGGCCGAGGAGTTACCACAGAGCTTTTGGAACGCAATGGCATCCAGGTATTTAGCCAGCACACTATTGCGCAGCTAAAGGCAGAAATTGAAAAGAGCAAGTAAGAAAAAACTCGCCGTTTGCCAGGGCGTCCAGTACGTCGCACAACCAGCCCGCCAGTTGCTCGCATTCGAACACGCCCTGCCCATCACCGTATCGCCTGGATTGATCAAGGACAGGAATACCGCGGCGTTCGCCTGGGCTTGCTGGCCTCGCCGGAGGTATTGGCCTGGACGAGTACATCCGGCTGACGCCCCTCGATGTGCAGGCGTCGATCTAGGGCCTCGGCCACTCGCAAACTGTCTAGTGCCTGAAACTCGCTGGCAAAACTCGCCACTTGCTTGGCCTTGTTGAAGACGCTCCGTGTTCGTCTTGCAGAGCGAGCATCAGTGGCCTCCTTTGGCCGTGACAACCGCGTCGGCTGCCGGGCTGACCGCTCCCTCGCGACATGGCAAACGACCATTGAGCAGAGCGTGCGCCGCCAGGCCGATCAACAATCCCCAGAACGCCCCTCCGATTCCCAGCAGAGTGATGTTCGCGGCGCACGCCAGAAAGGTAATCAGCGAGGCTTCGCGGGATTTGACGTCAGCCATGGCGCTGGCCAGGCTTGCGCCGATAGTACCGAGCAGGGCCAACCCGGCCAGCGCTGTAATAAAGGCGGCCGGGAGCGCCATAAATACGGCCGCGAGGGTCACCCCGAAAACCCCAACAAGGATGTAGAGCACGCCTGCGGCAACCCCGGCGATCCAGCGCTTGGACGGATCCTCCGAGGCTTCTTTTCCGGTGCAAATGGCTGCCGTGATCGCGGCGATGTTGAAGGCGTGAGAACCGAACGGTGCCATCAGCAATGAACCAAGCCCTGTAACCGTCAGGATGGGATTGGCGCTGGTGCTGAAACCATCGTTGCGCAGCACCAGCATGCCCGGCATGTATTGGCCGGTGAGGGTAATCAGAAACAGCGGCAGCGCCACGCTAAGCAACGCATTGAGCGAGAACTCGGGCCGAGTGAATAGCGGCGCCGCAAATTGCAGAGACAGCCCCGAAAGATCCACACGGCCTTGCGCCAGCAAGAAGCCCAGCCCAAGCATCAGAATACCCACGACCGCGTAGCGCGCCGTGAAGCGTTTGAGCACCACATAAGCTGCAATCAGCAAGCCGACCAATACGGGATCAAGGCTCATACCAGCAAACGCGCCGATTCCGAACTGCAGCAGAATGCCGGCCAGCAGCGCTGCAGCCACGCCCGGCGGAATCAGGCGGATAACCTTCTCAAAGCAGCCGGACACACCTAGCAGCACGAAGGCAGCAGCCGATATGACGTACGCACCGATTGCCTCGGCGTAAGGCGTGGTGGACAGCGCGACCACCAGAAAGGCCGCAGCGGGTGTCGACCAAGCGGTAATGATCGGCTCACGGTTCATCCAACTGAGTAACAGTCCGGTAATCCCCACACCAATCGACACCGACCACACCCACGACGCCGTCAGTTCCGGGCTGAGCCCGGCAACCTTCGCAGCCTGAAAGACTAGGATGAATGTGCCGCCATAGTTGACGATGACTGAAACCAATCCGGCGACAATCGGATGCAGAAGGTCGCGTAGACGTAGGGGCGACGCGGAAGCTGACGAGGACATGGTGCTTTGCTCCTTGCAAAACGAGGTGATTGGCCTGGCGTAACAGCTGATTTATAAACGCTAAATGGCATGCCATACCCGTACGCTTCAAGCCTAAACACCAGACCACTTATCGCAGGTAGCGGTTTTTCAAGCATCCAATCTTCAGCTATTCACGTGCTCAGCACAGTGCCGGCAAGGCACGAACGGCAGGTTATTGATCGAACAAGACGGCGCTTGCACGCGGTAGCGGTAAACCTGAATAACCCTTGTTCCAAATTGCTCGCAGCGTGGGTGGTCGCTCGCCTAGCGCCAATGGCGTGGCGACGGGCGAAGTCCATGAATAGACTGGCCTGCCTTTAAGCGCCTATTTATTGAGATCAGGCAGACCGCATGACAAAAACGTTCGAGCTGGAAACCCTGAAAATGCGCCTCAACGATGCTGAGTTTCAGCTGCTGGATCTACACCAGCGGATTCAGCGTGCGTTGCGTGCACTGATCCTCGACGGTGCCCTTGGGCCAGGCCTGAAACTGCCCGCAACTCGGGTTCTTGCCAGGTCACTAGGGGTTGCCAGAGACACCGTGGAAAATGCCTACGTACAACTGCATCGGGATGGCTTTATCGTCCGGCGCGAGGGCTCAGGCAGTTACGTCCGTGAAACCGTAGGTACCGAATTGCGCGGCGCAGCCCGACGACGCATCAAGGCGCAAGAAGTCAAAAGCAGCCAGGCGTTGCCGGGAGCGGGGTTGAGCCAGCGAGGGCGAATGATTTTTGAAAGTGCCGGCGTGAATGATCAGCAGGTGATCAAGGCGTTTGCCACCGGTCTGCCGGAAACCCGCACCTTTCCGACCAATGTCTGGGAGCGCCTGCAACGTCAGGTAATGAAAGACTATCGCTCCAACGTACTGTTGCACGGCGATCCGCAGGGTGCCGAACCGCTGCGCAAAGCCATCGCTACCTACTTGAATCTCGAACGCGGGGCCAAATGCTTCCCCGACCAGATATTGGTACTGAGCAGCACTCGCCAGGCCCTCTTTCTGTGCGCGCAATTGCTGGTGGACGCCGGCAAACCGATCTTGTTGGAAAACCCGGGGTACTTCGGTGCCAAGAAAGCCTTTGAAACCGCCGAGGCCAAGATTCTGCCTATCGATGTCGATGAACTGGGCATACGCACCGACCTGCTGTACGCCGACCGCAGCGGTGCCAACTGCGTCTATGTCACGCCTTCTCATCAATACCCAACCGGCGCGACCTTGCCACTGGAGCGCCGGCTTGAGCTGATCAGTTGGGCTGCAGAGAAGGGCAAGTGGGTCATCGAAGATGACTACGACAGCGAGTTTCACTACGACGGGCAACCAACCGCCTGTGTGCAAGGCCTGGACAAGTATCAGCGCACGCTCTACCTCGGCACCTTCAGCAAGACCCTCTACCCTGGGTTGCGAATGGGCTACATGGTACTGCCTCACGAGTTGGTCAAAGCCTTCACCTACGCGCGCAGCATGATGGACGGCCACACGCCACAAATCCTGCAGCTGACCCTGGCGCGCTTTATGGAAGACGGCCATTACAACGCCCATGTCCGGGCCATGCGCAAGCTCTATGCCGCGCGCCGCTCTATCATGCTCGACATGATCGGCAAGCATCTGGGCGGTGTCGTTACAGCTTTGCGCCCGCCTGGCGGACTGCAGATTCCCTGTCTGCTGCACGACGGTTGGAGCGAGGGGGAAACCATCCAGCAAGCGGCTAGCGCGGGTATACAGCTATCTGGACTGAGTCGTCTGTACGCAGGTGAGCAGAAGAAGCAAGGCTGGTTATTGGGTTACGCATCACTGACCGCTTTTGAAATCGAAACGGCCATGTTGCGCCTGGCTAATACGTTGAAGCCCCGCTAGGCCAGCTGCACAGAGCTCGCGGCTCAAGGCGTAGCTCAGCAGGCGTCGAGCCCAAGTGCGAATCGCGCGCGGCAAAGCCACAAAGAAAATTTCGGGCTGCCAACGGTTGCACTAACGCCCCATAAAAGTGCGAACGACTCAGCTCCAGCCTGGATCGTGTCCGCCTAGACAACCCCCGCGCTCCCTGACGTGAGCACCATTTGTGCTCATCTGCCGCTCCTAAATAAGGCAGCCGCCCCTGCTGCCGAAACAGCATCACCATGCTCGATATTCTCTGCTTCTGCGCACAGCGTGACCGCCAGATACTGCGCTCGCCGACCGCCATTCCGCGTCGGCAGAGCAGGATCGAGCCATGAACCAAACCCTTTCCGCCCGCCATCTCGAAGCCGCCGCGCTGCCGCTGATCGACATCGCCGGGCTGTTTTCTCCCGACCTTGCCGAGCGTACTGCCGTGGCCGAACGCATCGGTGCGGCCTGTCGCGAGGTCGGCTTCTTCTGCGTCGCCAACCATGGTGTCGACCCCGCACTGCAACAGGCGGTGTTCGAGCAGGCGCGGACTTTCTTCGCTCAGCCGGAAGCCGGGAAGCGCGCGCTGGACAAGGTGTTCTCGAAGGCCAATCGCGGCTATGAGCCGTTGCGCGGCCAGGTGCTGGAAGCCGGTGCGCCGGCCGATCTCAAGGAGGGCTTCTACATCGGCGAGGAGCTCGCCGAGGACGACCCGCGGGTACTGGCCGGGCGTTTCAACCACGGTGCCAACCAGTGGCCGAGCGAGCTTGCGGACTTTCGCCCGACCATGGAGCGCTATCGCGATGCGATGAACGCCCTCGCGGCACGGCTGATGGGCGCCATCGCGCTCTCGCTGCAACTGCCGGAGGAACATTTCGCCGGCTTCTGCCGCGACTCCATGAGCACCCTGCGCCTGCTGCACTATCCGCCGCAGCCGGCCAACGCCGCGCCCGGCGAGAAGGGCTGTGGCGCGCATACCGATTTCGGCGGGCTGACGCTACTTTTGCAGGACGAGAACCCCGGCCTGCAGGTCTGGGATCGCCACAGCAAGAGCTGGATTCACGCAGCGCCCGTGCCCGGCACCTATGTGGTCAATCTGGGCGACATGATCGCCCGCTGGACCAACGATCAGTACCGCTCGACGCTGCATCGGGTGGTCAACATTTCCGGACGCGAACGCTACAGCGTGCCGTTCTTCTTCAGCGGCAACCCGGACCATCTGGTCGAGTGCCTGCCCACCTGCCTCGCGCCCGGCAAGGCGCCGCGCTACCCCGCGGTGACGGTGGAGGAACACCACCGCGAGATGTACCGGAGGACCTATGGCTGACATCGTCCTCATCCACGGGGCCTGGGCCGGTAGCTGGGTCTGGGATTCACTGCAGGATGGCCTGCGCAGCGCCGGCCACCGACCGCACGCGCTCGACCTGCCGGGCAACGGCAGCGACACCACGCCACTCGCCGAGGTCTCGCTGCAGCGCTATGTCGAACATGTCGGCGCGCTGATCGAGACGCTGCCCGGCCCGATTCAACTGGTCGCGCATTCCGGCGGCGGCATCACCGCCACTGCCGTGGCCGAACGTTACGCCGAGCGCATTGCCGGGGTCGCCTATGTCGCCGGCATGATGCTGCCCAGCGGCATGGGCTTCGGCGAACTCTGCGCCGAGCTCGCCCGCGACTTTCCCGAGGTCAGCGGCATCGGTCCCTATCTCGAGGCGGTGCCCGGCGGCAGCCGCGTACCCAGCGATGCCGCCTGCGCGGTGTTCTTCCACGATGCACCGGCACAGGCCGCCATCACTGCCGCGCGCCGCCTGACGGTGCAGCCCGATGGTGGCCGCGACATCGCCGCGCAGTGGACGGCCACGCGTTTCGGTCGTCTGCCGCGGTTGTACATCGAAGCCGCCCAGGACCGTTCAGTGCTGCCCCGGGTGCAGCAGCGCATGCAGCAGCTGGTGCCGGGTGCCGAGCGGGTGCTGCTCGATTGCGGCCATGCGCCGCAACTGGCCATGCCCGGCGCGCTGCTCGCCGCCCTGGTGGATTTCTTCGCCCGCCATCCACATCCCATGCACTGACCCGTTTATTGCATCGCGCTTATCACGCCGAACCTTCAAGGAGCTTCACCATGTTCAAGAAAACCCTGCTCGCCAGCGCCCTGCTCGCGCTGTTCAGCCAAACCGCCCTGGCCGCCGACAAGGTGCGCTGGCTCAACGACTGGTTGCCAGCCGGCGACAAGGCGGCGATCTACCTAGGTGTCGAACAGGGCCTGTTCGCCGCAGAAGGCATCGAAGTGGAAATCGCCAGTGCCCGTGGTGGTAGCGACGTGGTGACCAAGCTGGCCACCAACAGCGCGGACTTCGGCTCTGCCGGCCTGGCCTCGCTACTGCAAGCCAAAGCCCAGGGCGAGGTGCCGGTGGTCGCCGTCGCGCCGATCTACAACAAGCAGCCGGACGCCTTCTTCACCACCGAAGGTTCGGGCATCGAGAGTTTCAAGGACATCGTCGGCAAGACGGTGGCCACGCCGACCTTCTCTGCCTCCAACGTGGTCTGGCCGCTGCTGCTGGAGCGCAATGGCATCGACCCGACCAGCGTCAAGCTGCTCAAGCTCGACCCCGGCGCACTAGCGCCGATGCTCGCCACCGGCAAGGTGGACGCGACCATCAACTGGCTGACCGTCGCGCCCGTCTTCGTCCGTGCCCTCGGTGAAGCGGACAAGACGCTGAAGACCATCCCCTGGTCGGAATACGGCTTCGAGGGCTACGGCCTGTCGCTGGTGGCTTCGCAGCGCTTCGTGCAGAGCCATCCCGAGGTCGCGAAGAAGTTCGTCAAGGCCTACCAGCAGGCGCAGAAGAACGCCATCGCCGACCCGGCTGCAGCGGCCGCCGCGCTGAAGAAAATGGTCGCCGAGGTCGACGAGCAGCAGGCCGAGGAGCAGTTCGCCGCCTCGGTACCGCTGATGCAGAACGAGATCAGCGCCGCCGAGGGCACCGGTTTCGACGCCAAGCGCCTGGCCACTACCTGGGAATGGGTCGCCAAGGCGCAGGGCATGCAGATCGACAGCCTCGACCCGGCCAGTGCCATCGACACCAGCCTGAGCGAGTGAAGCCATGAACGCCGCCGTCCTGTCCGCCACGCCGCGCCCCAACATCAGCTTCGACCGGGTCAGCCAGGTCTTCACCTCCTCCGATGGCAGCGAGGTGGTGGCGCTGGACAACGCCAGTTTCGACATCGGCCGCCACGAGTTCATCGCGGTGCTCGGCCCCTCGGGCTGCGGCAAGTCCACGCTACTGCGCATTCTCGCCGGGCTGGTGCGACCGACCCACGGCCAGGTCAGCATCTACGGCAGCCCGGTGGACGGCCCGCGCGACGAGATCGGCATCGTATTTCAGCGACCGACCCTGCTGCCGTGGCTGAACATCCGCGACAACCTGACCTTTCCCATGCGCCACAAGTACGGCCGCGTCACCGCCCAGGAGATCACCCGCGGCGAGGAGCTGCTGGAGCTGGTGGGGCTGAAGGACTTCGGTAACAAGCGCCCGGACGAACTCTCCGGTGGTATGCAGCAGCGCGCGGCGATTGCCCGCGCGTTGCTGCACGACCCGGAAATCCTGCTGATGGACGAGCCGTTCTCGGCCCTCGACGCCCTGACCCGCGACGAGCTGAGCCTGGAGCTGCTGAACATCTGGACCCAACGCCCGAAGACGGTGCTGTTCATCACCCACTCGATTCCCGAAGCGCTGCTGCTGGCCGACCGCATCCTAGTGATGTCGGCGCGCCCCGGCCGTGTGCAGGAAATCATCGACGTCGACCTGCCGCGCCCGCGGTCCATGGAAACCCTCACGGAGCCACGTTTCAATGAGCTCGCCAACCATATCCGCCGCAAGGTCTTCTCACGCCATGCCGACCATTAAGCCCAGGGCACAACGCCTGAAGGCGCTGACCGACCGCTTCGCACCCTGGCTCGCCCTGCTCGTTTTGCTGCTGATCTGGGAAGCGGCCTGCCGCCTGCTCAAGCTGCCGAGCTTCGTGCTGCCCTCGCCCAGCGCGATCTTCGCGGCGACGCAGAAGGTCGGCCTCGGTGCCTGGGCCGAGCATATTTTCGCCACCCTGCGGGTAACGCTGATGGGCTACGGCCTGTCGATCCTGATCGGCATCCCGCTGGCCATCGCCCTGGCCTCTTCACGGGTGATGTCGCGCACCCTCTATCCGCTGCTGGTGATCGTGCAGTCCACACCCATCGTGGCGGTGGCGCCGATCATCGTGGTGGTGATGGGCGCCGGCGACCTGCCGCGGGTGTTCATCACCTTCCTGATCGCCTTCTTCCCCATCGTCGTTTCCTGCGTCACCGGCCTCCTGGCTACGCCAGAGGAGCTGGTGGAGCTGTCGCGCTCGCTCGGCGCTTCCAAAGCCCGTGAGTACCGCAACATCCGTCTGCCCTATGCGATTCCGCACCTGTTTTCAGCGCTGCGCATCTCCATCACCCTGGCGGTGATCGGTGCGGTGGTCGCCGAGTTCGTCGCGGCGGAAAAAGGACTGGGCTATTTCATCAACTTCTCCACCTCGATGTTCCAGGTGCCGCAAGCGTTCGCCGCGTTACTGATGCTGGTGGTGATCAGCCTGGTGCTGTTCCACCTGATCGGGCTGCTGCAGAAGGTCTTCTTTCCCTGGAGCCTGCCCAAGGCTGGGCATTGAAGCCCACCACCTCTTAATCTCAGTCTGGATAACGCCATGCCTCTCGACGATCTCGCCCTGCTGCGCAAAAGCTTCGACGTCGCCCGCCGTGCGCTGGAAAACGGCACCCATCCGTTCGGCGCCATCCTGGTCGGGCCGGACGGTGAAGTACTGCTGGAACAGGGCAACGCCTACATGCCCGACCACGACATGACCGGCCATGCCGAGCGGGTGCTGATGACCCGTGCCTCGACCCGCTACACGCCGGAATTCCTCTCGCGCTGCACCATGTACACCTCCGCCGAACCCTGCGCCATGTGCGCCGGCGCCGCCTACTGGGTCGGTCTTGGGCGCGTGGTGTACGGTCTTTCCGAGCGCAGCCTGAAGGACCTCACCGGCAACCATCCGGAAAACCCGACGCTGGACCTGCCGTGCCGCATCGTCTTCGACGCCGGCCAGCGCAAGGTCGAGGTACTCGGCCCGCTGCTGGAGGACGAGGCTGCCGCCCTGCACGAAGGCATCTGGTAAGCAGCGCCAGAATCAGGCAAGCGCCCGGCAGGATCGCCATAACGCCGGCACCGTCCTCCATCGCAGTATTCGAACCACGGCGTCACCGACGTCGCCCGAATCCATCTGCGGAGGACAACCCCATGTCGAACATCACCGGCAAAATCGTACTTATCACCGGCGCCAGCAGCGGCATCGGTGAAGCCACGGCCCGCCTGCTGGCGGCCCAGGGCGCAACCGTCGTGCTGGGCGCGCGGCGTCTCGAACGGCTGGAAAAGCTGGCCGCCGAGATCGGCGAACGCGGTGGCATCGCCGCCTGCCGCGCGCTGGACGTGACCAGCCGCGAGGACACCCAGGCCTTCGTCGACTTCGCCGAACAGCGCTTCGGCCGCGTCGACGTGATCATCAACAACGCCGGGGTGATGCCGCTTTCGCCGCTGGACGCGCTGAAGGTCGACGAGTGGAACCGCATGATCGACGTGAACATCCGCGGCGTGCTGCACGGCATCGCCGCCGGCCTGCCGCTGATGCAGCGCCAGCGCGCCGGCCAGTTCGTCAACATCGCCTCCATCGGTGCCTATGCGGTGAGCCCGACCTCGGCGGTGTACTGCGCCACCAAGTATGCGGTGCGCGCCATCTCCGAGGGCCTGCGCCAGGAGGTCGGCGGCGATATCCGCGTGACCCTGGTTTCGCCCGGCGTCACCGAATCGGAACTGGCCGAGAGCATTTCCGATGACAGCGCCCGCTCGGCCATGGACGACTTCCGCCGCATCGCCATTCCGGCCGACGCCATCGCCCGCGCCATCGCCTATGCCATCGACCAGCCGGCCGATGTCGATGTCAGCGAACTGGTGGTGCGCCCCACCGCCAGCCCTTACTGAGGACGCCGCCATGACCCTTCGTACAGGCAACACCCTGGCCGCGGCCTGCCTGGCCGTGTTCGGCTCGCTGACCTTCGCCTCGCTGGAAGCCGCCGGCAACGAGCGCCACGAACGTGGCGTCGAGGTGATGGATCACCTGTCAGGCGGCGCCGGGCAACCGGTGCTCGAAGCGTTGCGCAAGGACTATCCGTTTCTCGCCGAGGGCATCACCCAGTACGCATTGGGCGATGTCTGGGGGCGCAGCGAGCTGGATGATCGCACCCGCCAGCTGGCCGTGATCGCCGCCTTCGCCGCCCAAGGCAATCTGCAGTACATGAAGGTGCACGCCGGTTACGCGTTGCGCCTGGGCGTCACCCGTGAGGAGCTGAAGGAGGTGGTCTACCTGACCACCGTGACCGCCGGCTTCCCCCGCGCCATCGATGCCGCCCAGGCATTGCGCGAGGTGCCGGACCCGGCGCCGCGCTGAGTATCAGAGCCTTTTCACGATCTCGCGAGCTAAAGGGCCGACGCGCAGCAGATCGTGAATAGGCTCTCAGGCGGTGCTGCGCAGCCGGGCTAAATCCTTCACCGGGGAGGCGCCGAACAGCCGGCTGTACTCGCGGCTGAACTGCGAGGGGCTTTCGTAGCCGACCCGGTAGCCGGCGCTGGATACATCGAGCCCCTCGGCGATCAGCAGCCGCCGCGCCTCCTGCAGACGCAGCTGCTTCTGGTATTGCAGCGGGCTCATCGCGGTGAGCGCCTTGAAGCGGTGATGCAGCGTCGAGCTGCTGAGGTTGACCCGCTGTGCCAGTTCCTCGATACGCAGCGGCTCGACGTAGTTGCGGTTCAGCCATTCGATGGCGCGGGTGACGCGATGGCCCTGGCTGTCGCGCACTGCGATCTCGTGCAGGTGGCGGCCCTGGCGACCGCAAAGCAGGCGGTAAAAGATCTCGCGCATGGCCAGCGGCGCCAGAACCGGGATGTCCTGCGGGCTGGCGAGCAGTCGCACCAGACGTAGCGTGGCATCCAGCAACGGCGCATCGATGCGGTCCAGATAGACACCGCGCGCCGGCCCTTCCACGGGCTGGCTCAACGGCGAGCTTTCGGCCACCAGGGTGGCGACCATCGCCGGGTCGATATCCAGGCGGATGCACAGGTACGGCTCGCCGGACGAAGCCTCCAACACGCGACCGGCCACCGGCACGGTGACCGACACCACCAGATAATGCAGCGCATCGTAGGTATAGAGCTCGTCGCCCAGGCGCACCTCCTTGCTGCCCTGCACGATGATGCACAGCGCCGGCTTGTGCAGCCCGTGCACCAGTTCGCTCGGCGCGCTGCAGCGGATCAGGTGGAGGTCGTCAATCGCGGTGGGGTGCATGCCGTCGTCGCGCACGAGGCCATCGATCAGCCGCGCCAGTGCGGCACGCTGGGCAATCGCTTCCTCGGCGGAATGAAGATCCATCTGGTTCATTGCAGGCAAACCGGTGGGAGCGGAAAGGACGGTTAGCTTAGCAGCCCATCCGGCCCGTGGTCGTCCCGCCCCATGGCAGTGCGTCGGCACGACAGCGCTACCGAGTGAAGCACCAAAGCGATGCACCGGCTAACATCGTCGCATGGCCAACCGGTGGCGCAGCTCCCGTAGCCACGTCGCATCTAAATTCCTGACTGCCTGGCCAGCTTTTTGCTACACCCTGGTCATGAAAAACCCAGCGGACGCCTCCATGCCCGATTCCCAGACCGCACGCCTCCAGCTCTGCGGCATCACCAAACAGTACCCAGGCTGCCTGGCCAACGACCGTATCGACCTGTCGATCCAGCCGGGCGAGATCCACGCCCTGCTCGGCGAGAACGGCGCCGGCAAGAGCACCCTGATGAAGATCATCTACGGCGTCACCCAGCCGGACGCCGGCGCGATCCACTGGCAGGGCGAACGGGTGACCATGCGCGACCCGGCCCAGGCCCGCGAACGCGGCATCGGCATGGTGTTCCAGCACTTCTCGCTGTTCGAGACGCTCTCGGTGGCGGAGAACATCGCCCTGGCGCTGGGCGCCAAGGCCGGTACGCCGAAGCAGCTGGAGCCGAAGATCCGCGAGGTCTCGCAGCGCTACGGCATGCCGCTGGAACCGCAACGGCTGGTGCACAGCCTGTCCATCGGCGAGCGCCAGCGGGTGGAAATCATCCGCTGCCTGATGCAGGACATCCACCTGCTGATCCTCGACGAACCGACCTCGGTGCTCACCCCGCAGGAGGCCGACGAGCTGTTCGTCACCCTGCGCCGGCTGGCGGCCGAGGGCTGCAGCATCCTGTTCATCAGCCACAAGCTCAATGAAGTGCGCGCGCTGTGCCAGAGCGCCACGGTGCTGCGCGGCGGTCGCGTATCCGGCGAGTGCGTGCCGGCCGAATGCTCGGACCTGGAACTGGCGCGGCTGATGGTCGGCGATGCCGAGGGGCTGGAAGCCGAATACCCGAAGAGCGAGGGCCGCGCGCCGTTCCTGCGGGTGGAGCGGCTGTCCTGGCACAACGCCGATCCGTTCGGCGTATCCCTCGAAGAAGTGGACCTGGAAGTACGCGCCGGCGAGATTGTCGGCATCGCCGGGGTCGCCGGCAACGGCCAGGACGAACTGCTCGCTCTGCTCAGTGGCGAACAGCGATTGTCCGCCGCACAGGCCATGCGCATTCGTTTTCTCGGTGACGATGTCGCCCACCTGCGCCCCGACGCCCGCCGTCGCCACGGCATGGCCTTCGTGCCGGCCGAACGTCTCGGTCACGGCGCGGTGCCGAGCATGAGCCTGGCCGACAACGGCCTGCTCACCGCCTATCAACAGACCGGAATGGTCGAGCAGGGCATGATCCGACGCGGCAAGGTGCGCGCCTTCGCCGAACAGGTCATCCAGCGCTTCGCCGTGAAGACGCCGGACGCACAGACCCCGGCGGCGAGCCTGTCCGGCGGCAACCTGCAGAAATTCATCCTGGGTCGCGAGATCCTGCAGCAGCCGAAGCTGCTGATCGCCGCGCACCCGACCTGGGGCGTGGACGTCGGCGCGGCAGCAGCGATCCACCGCGCGCTGATCGAACTGCGCGATGCCGGCGCGGCGATCCTGGTGATCTCCGAAGACCTTGAGGAGCTGTTCCAGATCAGCGACCGCATCGCCGCCCTGAGCGACGGCAGGCTGTCGCCACAGCGCGCTACTGCCAGCACCTGCCCGGTCGAAGTCGGCCGCTGGATGGCCGGCCAGTTCGATACCAGCGACACCCCTGTTTCCACCTCTGCCGCCTGACGAGAATCCATCATGCTGTTATCCCTGCAACCCCGCGGCGAGGCCTCACGGGCCATGCTCTGGTTTTCGCCATTGCTGGCGGCGCTGCTGACGCTGTTGAGCGGCGCCCTGCTGTTCGCCCTGCTCGGCCATCCGCCGCTGGAGACCCTCAAGGTGCTGCTGGTCGACCCGCTCGGCGATCTCTACGGCGTCTCCGAACTGCTGGTCAAGGCGCTGCCGATCCTGCTTTGTGCGCTGGGCCTGGCGGTGGTCTACAACGCACGCATCTGGAACATCGGCGCCGAAGGCCAGCTGCTCATCGGCGCACTGGCCGGCAGCGCGCTGGCAGTCAACATCATCGACTGGGATTCCCGCTGGGCGCTGGTGCTGACACTGCTGCTCGGCACGCTGGGCGGCGCCGCCTGGGCCGGGCTCTGCGCCTGGCTGAAGACGGCGTTCAACGCCAACGAAATCCTCACCAGCATCATGCTCAACTACATTGCGCTGAACCTGCTGCTGTTCGCCGTGCACGGCCCGCTGAAAGACCCGGAAGGCTTCAACTTCCCCGAGTCGGCGATGTTCGGCGACGCCACCCGGCTGCCCGAGCTGATCGAAGGGCTGCGCGTGCATGGCGGTTTCTACTTCGCCCTGCTGGCACTGGTGGTGGTCTGGGTACTGCTGCAGAAGAGCTTTCTCGGCTTCCAGATCAAGGTGCTCGGCCTGGACAAGCGCGCCGCCGGCTTTGTCGGCTTCCGCGACAAGAAGCTGGTGTGGATCGCCCTGCTGATCAGCGGCGGCCTGGCCGGGCTGGCCGGTGTCGCCGAAGTCACCGGGCCGATCGGCCAGCTGGTGCCACAGGTGTCGCCGGGCTACGGCTACGCGGCAATCACCGTGGCCTTCCTCGGTCGCCTAAACCCCATCGGTATCGTTTTCGCCAGCCTACTGATGGCGCTGCTCTACCTCGGTGGCGAGAACGCGCAGATGGCCGCCAACCTGCCGCAGTCCATCACCCAACTGTTCCAGGGCATGGTGCTGTTCTTCCTGCTCGCCTGCGACGTGCTGATCCTCTACCGCCCGCGCCTGAAGCTGTGGGCACGCAAGCCCCAGCTCGTCAGCGCCAAAGAGGAGCCGGCCACATGATCGTCCGCGCTGCGCTACTGCCCTTTTCACCCACTGCCTACCGCTTGAAGTTCGAGGCCTGACCGATGGACATGGATCTGCTGACCAATATCTTCTACGCCATGATCCGCACCGGCACGCCGCTGCTGCTGGTCGCCCTCGGCGAACTGGTATGCGAGAAGACCGGCGTACTCAACCTCGGCCAGGAGGGCATGATGCTGTTCGGCGCGGTGATCGGCTTCATCGTCGCCTTCGCCAGCGGCAACCTCTGGCTGGGCGTGCTGTTCGCCTGCTTGGCCGGTGTGCTGCTGTCGCTGCTGTTCGCCATGGTGGCGCTGGGCTTCAACGCCAACCAGGTCGCCACCGGCCTGGCGCTGACCATCTTCGGCGTCGGCCTGTCGTCCTTCGTCGGTGCCAGCTGGGTCGGCAAGCCACTGGCCGGCTTCGAGCCGATCGCCATTCCGCTGCTCAGCGAAATCCCCGTGATCGGCCGCATGCTGTTCGCCCAGGATCTGCTGGTGTACCTGTCCTTCGCACTGCTCGCGCTGGTGGCCTGGGTGCTGCTGAAAAGCCGCATCGGCCTGATCATCCAGGCCGTCGGCGAAAACCCCAACGCCGCCAGCGCCATGGGCCTGCCGGTACTGCGCGTGCGCACCCTGGCGGTGATGTTCGGCGGCGGAATGGCAGGGCTTGCCGGCGGCTACATGTCGCTCGCCTACACGCCGATGTGGGCGGAAAACATGACCGCCGGCCGCGGCTGGATCGCCCTGGCCCTAGTGGTGTTCGCCAGCTGGCGAGTGAGCCGCGTCCTGCTCGGCGCCTACCTGTTTGGCCTGGCCAGCATCCTGCACCTGGTGGCGCAGGGCCTCGGCCTGGCGATCCCCGGCAACCTGCTGGCGATGCTGCCGTATGTGGCGACCATTCTGGTACTGGTGCTGCTGTCGCGCGATGCGATCCGTACGCGGTTGTACGCGCCGGTGTCGCTGGGGCAGCCTTGGCAGCCGGGGCATTGATTTTTCGGGCCGGCTGGAAAGAACGGGGATCGTTGCTCGCGCTATTGGGCTGGCAGCTTGTACATCAGGCGATTACTGAGTAAGCCGACACATCTGGTTTCGGCCCTCCGGCCGAGTCACTTGACTCGCTTCGCTCGCCCTTCGGGCCAGCCTGCGGCTGTTACTCCGCTACGCTCCGTATCTCGTTGCTCGCCAAGAAAGTAACCAAAGAAGAAGGGCACCCGACATCCGAGTCTGTCCGCTGCGCGGCCAGACTTCCCTCCTTCCGGTGCCGCTCCGGGGGCCGTCACGAAGGGACGTCCCCCTTCGTTCCTCGCTCGGCTTCCATGCCTCGCGTCCCCCTGCGCGACACCTCCACTCGGCCTCCTGACGGGAACGGAGTCCGAGTTGCCTGGAAGATCGTTGATGCTTGCTTTGGCTTGGCTTTTTCTTTCTGCACGAACCATCAGGCGACACCAAACGCCCCTTCAGGAGGGTGAGCGGAATCGTTGCGTAGGGGGTTGAGCCGCAGGGATGCGGCGAAAGGCTTAAAGGGCCATGGATGGCCCTTGTAAGCCGACCCCTGAAGCGGCGATGGAGCGAACGAACCCCGCGCGAAGCGCGGGGCCGGATGCAGGGGCAAAGCGTTTTTGCTTACTTTTTTCGCGACTGAAAAAAGTGAGTCGCCCAGCAGGGCGAAACCAAGCCTTCAAGCGACTCGGCAATCGCCAACCGCCATCAAGCAAAACCCTCTGCCCCAAACACACCAGGGCCAACCAGCCCGTAATCAATCCAACGTGTACTCAAACGTACTCACCACCCGTAGCCGTTTCCCCACGGTCCGTCCGCTGTCCATATCGCTGCCATCGTCATCGATCACCCGAATCACTCCCTGATTGGCGTTCTTCAAACGCCCCAGCGTGGCACCGGCATCATCGGCAAAACGGGTCGCCTGCTCACGGGCATTGCTGGTGGCTGCCTCCAGCAACTGCGGCTTCAGCTCATTAAACCCACGCAGCTGGTAGCGCGGCCCGGCAAAGCCGTTCATCTCGGTATCCAGCTGCACACCGGCCTGGATCAGCGGATCGATGGCATTGGCCGCCTTGCCCACCGCATCGACGCGTTCGGACTTGACCAGCACCTGGCCCTGGCCATTGAAGCGCAGCGCCACATCACGCGAGGCCCATTCGCGGGCCAGCAGGTCCTGCACCTGCAACGGCCGCACCTCGAGTTCCTCGTCGGTGAAGCCCTGCTCGCGGAGGAAATCCAGCACCCGCTGGCGATCCTCGCTGAGCCCCTTCTGCACCTCGGCGAACTGATCGCCACCACGGCGAAAGCCCAGCGTCCACACCGCGAAGTCGCTCTTCACATCCATCTCCGCCAGACCCTTGACCGTCACCGTGCGGTCGGCCATGCGGAAACGCTCCACGCCCTGCCCCACCGACCAGCCGGCAAACGCCACTGCCACGGCTATCAGTGCCGCCGGCAGAAATCCGATTCGTGCTGTAGTCACGTGCTTCTCCTGTAGAAAATGACTCGATGCGCATGCTACTCCAGCGCAGAGCCGTTGGAGCGCCATCTGCGTCGCACGCTCAAGATCGGGTCATCAGCGCGGGCGCCCGGCTGCGGCTATTGGCAACAAGCGCGGCAAATACGTCACCCGCAAGGCACGCTGCTGATCGCTTTTGGATCTATCAGTGACTATCCGGACTGCAGGCCCTCGACATGGCCGGGAATGCCTGTAGCCGCCAAGCGCGCAGCCGCGTCCTAGACGCTTCCAAGCGTAGCGCCAGTCATCAGAATGCCCAGCGGCCTGCAAACAATCGAAACGAACATTGCCGTATGCTTGTCTCTGACTAAACTCCCTACATGCCAGTCGGAGTAGAACAATGACAGTAACGCCGAATGACGCCCGCCCCACCGACACCTCGATAAAGCGCGACGAAACCCGCCTTTTCGTATTCCTGATCGTCTTCCTATTTCCCATCCTTAGTGTGGTTCTGGTTAGCGGTTACGGCTTCATGGTCTGGATCATACAAATGATCTTCGGGCCGCCTGGGCCGGCGTAACACGCTTACTGCCGATCCATTCGGGGTTTGCGCCCTGCTGCCAACGGAAACGGAATTACTGATGGAACACCCCCTGCATATCGCCAGCCTGCTGGTGCATTGCCGTCCCGAGCTGCTGACCGCAATCAAGGCCAATCTGCGCTTGCTGCCCGGTCTTGAACTGCATCAAGAAAATGCCAACGGCAAGTTGGTGGTGGTTCTGGAGGCCGAGCATGAGTCTCGGATTCTCTCTGCAATCGATCACATCCAACACTTGCCTGGCGTGCTTAATGCCGCGTTGATCTACCACGAAGAACTCCTCGAAGGAGACGCCTGATGAGCCTTACCCGACGTCAATTTGCCAAAGCCAACGCTGCGGCCATCGCCGCAACCGTGGCCGGCATGCCGATCGCTTCAACCGCAAGCAATCTGGTTACCGAAGCCGATGCCACCAACCTGAAATGGGACAAGGCCCCCTGCCGCTTCTGCGGCACCGGCTGCGGCGTCATGGTGGCCACCCGCGAGAATCGTGTCGTCGCCACCCATGGTGACGTGAAGGCGGAGGTCAACCGCGGCATCAACTGCGTCAAGGGCTACTTCCTGTCGAAGATCATGTATGGCTCGGATCGCCTGACGCAGCCGCTGCTGCGCATGAAGGATGGCAAGTTCGACAAGCAGGGCGAGTTCCAGCCGGTTACCTGGGACCAGGCCTTCGACATCATGGAGGAGAAGTACAAGGCGGCGCTCAAGCAAGGTGGTCCGGAAGCGATCGGCATGTTCGGCTCTGGCCAGTGGACGATCTGGGAAGGCTACGCCGCGAACAAGCTGATGAAGGCGGGCTTTCGCTCGAACAACATCGACCCCAACGCGCGCCACTGCATGGCCTCGGCGGCGTTCGGCTTCATGCGTACGTTCGGTATGGACGAGCCCATGGGCTGCTATGAGGACATCGAAGCGGCAGACGCTTTCGTGCTCTGGGGCTCGAACATGGCGGAGATGCACCCAGTGCTCTGGACCCGCGTGACGGATCGCCGCCTCAGCGCGCCGAACGTCAAGGTGGCGGTCATGTCGACGTTCGAGCATCGCAGCTTCGAGCTGGCCGACATCCCGATGATCTTCAACCCGCAGACCGACCTGGTGATCCTCAACTACATCGCCAACCACATCATCCAGAGCGGCGCGGTAAACAAGGACTTCATCGAGAAGCACACCAAGTTCGCCAAAGGCGCTACGAACATCGGCTATGGCTTGCGTCCGACCGACCCGCTTGAACTCAAAGCCGAGAATGCTGCGGTGGCCAACACCTGGACCGACATCAGCTTTGAGGATTACGCCGAGTTCCTGAAAACCTACACCCTGGAATACGCTGCAAAGGAATCCGGCGTGCCGGCCGAGCGGCTACAGGCGCTAGCCGAGCTCTATGCCGACCCGAAGGTCAAGGTCATGTCGTTCTGGACCATGGGCTTCAACCAGCACACCCGCGGTGTCTGGGCGAACAACATGATCTACAACATCCACCTGCTTACCGGAAAAATCAGCGAGCCGGGCAACAGCCCCTTCTCGCTCACCGGCCAGCCTTCGGCGTGCGGCACCGCGCGCGAGGTCGGTACTTTCTCCCATCGCCTGCCTGCGGACATGGCGGTCGCCAACCCGAAGCACCGCGCCATCGCAGAGAAGATCTGGAAACTGCCAGAAGGCACCATCCAGGAGAAGCCCGGCTTCCACGCAGTGGAGCAAAGCCGCAAGCTCAAGGACGGCGTACTGAAGGTCTACTGGACCCAGGTGACCAACAACATGCAGGCCGGTCCCAACGTCATGCAGGAAATCCTGCCTGGCTGGCGTAATCCGGAGACCTTCATCATCGTCTCGGATGTCTACCCTACCGTCTCGGCACAGGCAGCGGACCTCATCCTGCCTAGCGCGATGTGGGTGGAGAAGGAAGGCGCCTACGGCAATGCTGAGCGCCGCACACAGTTCTGGCACCAGCTGGTCACCGCACCAGGCGAAGCGCGCTCCGATCTTTGGCAGCTGGTCGAATTCTCCAAGCGCTTCAACGTCGACGAAGTGTGGCCGGCCGAGTTGCTGAGCAAGTCACCGGAGCTCAAGGGCAAAACCCTGTACGACGTACTGTTCAAGAATGGCCAGGTCGACAAGTTCCCCAGCGACGAAATCACTGAGGGTTACGCGAACCATGAGGCCGAAGCCTTTGGTTTCTACCTGCAGAAAGGTCTGTTCGAGGAATACGCCGAGTTCGGGCGCGGTCATGCCCACGATCTGGCGTCATTCGAGACCTACCACGAGACCCGCGGTTTGCGCTGGCCAGTGGTCGACGGCAAGGAAACCCAGTGGCGCTACCGTGAAGGCTACGACCCCTACGTCGAGGCCGGCAGCGAGGTGCAGTTCTACGGCTATGGCGATAAGAAGGCGATCATCTTCGCCCTGCCCTATGACGTGCCGGCCGAAGTACCGGATAAGGACTACCCCTTCTGGCTCAGCACCGGACGGGTGCTCGAGCATTGGCACACCGGCAGCATGACCCAGCGGGTCGACGAACTGCATCAGGCGGTTCCCGATGCACTCGTTTACATGCACCCCGAGGATGCCCGCAAGCTCAACGCGCGCCGTGGCAGCGTGGTGAAGGTCATCAGTCGACGTGGTGAGATGCAAGCGCGGGTGGAAACACGGGGACGCAACAAGCCCCCGATGGGTTTGATCTTCGTGCCGTTCTTCGACGCCAACAAGCTGATCAACAAAGTCACCCTCGACGCCACCGACCCGATCTCCAAGCAGACCGATTACAAGAAATGCGCCGTGAAGATCGAAGTGGTCAGCATCGCCTGAGGAGAACCGCCATGAAATTTCGCCTACTGCCGCTGACCCTGCTCGCGGTGTTCGGACTGGCCATCGCCGCCGAAACCAACTATCCGCTGGATGCACCGGCTCCGGACGGTCGCCGTCCGGGCGGGACCATCACCAAGGAATTCACCCCGCCGAAGCTGCATGACGAGGAAAACAAGGACATCAGACGCGAGCGCAACTATCCGGAGCAACCGCCGACCATCCCGCACAGCATCCGTGGCTATCACGTCGACAAGAACGCCAACAAATGCCTGAGCTGCCACAGCAGGGCGAACAGCGCACGCGCGCAGGCGCCCATGATCAGCATCACCCACTACACCGACCGCGATCACCAGACCCTGGCCGCTGTCGCACCGCGCCGCTACTTCTGTACGCAGTGCCACGTGCCACAGCACGATGTGAAGCCACTGGTGGAAAACCGCTTCAAGAACATCGATGAGCTGCTGTATCGGGAAACCTCACCATCCACTTCCGGAAACTGAGGGGGCCTGAATGAAGTCGATCAAGTCGTTTTTCAAACGCTACTGGGCCGTGCTACGGCGGCCTAGTGTTCACTACAGTCTGGGTGCGCTGACCCTTGGCGGGTTTATCGCGGGCATCATTTTCTGGGGTGGCTTCAACACTGCTCTGGAAGTGACCAATACCGAAGCCTTCTGCATCTCCTGTCACGAGATGGAAGACAACGTGTACATGGAGATCAAGGACACCATTCACTACAGCAACCGCTCGGGTGTACGGGCAACATGCCCGGATTGCCACGTGCCGCATAAGTGGACGGATAAGATCGCGCGCAAGATGCAGGCCTCCAAGGAGGTCTGGGGTACGATTTTCGGCACCATCAACACCCGCGAGAAGTTTCTCGATAAGCGTCGCGAGCTGGCAGAACACGAGTGGGCGCGTCTTAAGGCCAACGATTCCCTCGAATGTCGCAACTGCCATGACTTCGGCTACATGGACTTCACCCGACAAGGCAAGCGAGCATCGGAGTTCCACTCCACCGCCCTGGCCAATGGCGAGGCGACCTGCATCGATTGCCACAAAGGCATCGCGCACAAGCTGCCCGATATGAGAGGTGTGCCGGGCTGGTAAAGACGGGAGGCGCTCTCCCGGTTCGCCGGGCAAGCGCCGTAGCCTGCTCCAACGAGCAGGCAGCAGCTCATAAAAAAGCCCCGGCCATTGGCCAGGGCTTTTTCGTATCAGGCGCTGATGATCCTCAAGCCTTGGGCAGCGTCACACCGCGCTGGCCCTGGTACTTGCCGCCGCGGTCGCGGTAGGAAACCTCGCACTCCTCGTCGGACTCAAGGAACAGCATCTGCGCCACCCCCTCGTTCGCGTAGATCTTTGCCGGTAGCGTCGTAGTGTTCGAGAACTCCAGCGTCACATGCCCTTCCCATTCAGGCTCCAGCGGCGTGACGTTGACGATGATGCCGCAACGCGCATAGGTGCTCTTGCCCAAACAGATGGTCAGCACATTGCGTGGAATGCGGAAGTACTCCACGGTACGCGCCAGCGCAAAGGAGTTCGGCGGAATGATGCAAACGTCGCTCTTGATATCTACGAAGCTCTTCTCATCGAAGTTCTTCGGATCGACCGTCGCCGAATTGATATTGGTGAATACCTTGAATTCGTCAGCACAGCGCACATCGTAGCCGTAGCTCGAGACGCCGTAGGAAATCAGTCGATCGCTGCCCTCGTTGCGCACCTGGCGCTCGACGAAAGGCTCGATCATGCCGTGCTCCTGGGCCATGCGGCGAATCCACTTGTCCGATTTGATGCTCATGGCTGGCGTCCTGATTGAATGAAATGGGCGTGCGAGACGCGCATCTTACCGAGCCTCGCGCACGTGTTAAAGCATGGCTGGTAGGTGCAGCGCAGAGCCTGTCACAGGCTGAAGCTGCCGCTTGGCAAAGAAATCCAAAATAAAGCTCGCTTTGCTCCAGAAAAAAGGTATTGTTACTGGGCTGCTGCTGCATGTGTCACCGTGAATCGCTACATGTTTAGATTTCGATCCAAATATCGATACGACTCCTATCTCCTTGCACACAGTGATGTTCGGACCCTTTCAGTCCGCACTTTATTTTCAAAAACTTGGTTCAAGGAGACATCAAATGTCCAATCGCCAAACCGGTACCGTTAAGTGGTTCAACGATGAGAAAGGCTTCGGCTTCATCACTCCGCAATCCGGTGACGACCTCTTCGTACACTTCCGCGCCATCCAAGGCGACGGTTTCAAGAGCCTGAAAGAAGGCCAGCAAGTTTCCTTCGTCGCTACCCGCGGCCAGAAGGGCATGCAAGCTGAGGAAGTTCAGGTTATCTAACCTGAGTCTTCTCTGAAAAAGCCCCGCTTCGGCGGGGCTTTTTTGTGCCTGCGATTTGCCGCCTGATTCAGGTGGCGGCGTTTGGCGCCGCCGCCACACATCGCTCAGTCGTCGGAAATCACGATCTTCGGCATCGACTGCGCAATGATCTGCCCGCTCTGGGCAATTCGTGCGCCGACCGTACGCGCCACCTCTTGGTAGATCATTGCGATCTGGCTTTCCGGATCGGCAATCGCAGTCGGCTTGCCCGCGTCCGCCTGGCTGCGGATCGCCATTGACAAAGGTAGCGACGCCAGCAGATCGACGTTGTATTGCGCCGCCAGCTTCTCACCACCACCCTCGCCGAACAGATGCTCGGCATGGCCGCAATTCGAGCAGATATGGACGGCCATGTTCTCCACCACACCGAGCACCGGAATGTTCACCTTGCGGAACATCTCCACGCCCTTCTTCGCATCGAGCAACGCCAGATCCTGCGGCGTGGTAACGATCACCGCGCCCGTTACCGGGACCTTCTGCGCCAGGGTCAGCTGGATATCGCCGGTTCCCGGCGGCATATCTACAACCAGATAATCGAGATCGTTCCACGCGGTCTGGGTAATCAGCTGCAGCAGCGCGCCGGATACCATCGGCCCACGCCAAACCATCGGGGTCTTGTCATCGGAGAGGAACGCCATGGACATGACCTGCACACCATGGGCCTCAAGCGGGATGAACGCCTTGCCGTCGCGAATTTCCGGGCGAGTCCCCTCGGCTATGCCGAACATGATGCCCTGGCTCGGGCCGTATATATCGGCGTCCAGCACGCCCACCCGCGCACCTTCGCGCGCCAGTGCCAAGGCAAGGTTCGCAGCCGTCGTGGATTTGCCGACGCCACCCTTGCCGGATGCCACGGCGATGATGTTCTTCACATTGGCCAGAGCCGGCACCTGATCCTGCGCCTTGTGTGGACGCACGACGCAATCGACCTGAACATCGGCACGGCTGACGCCCTCCAGATTCTCGATTGCCATTGCCAGCATTTGCGCCCAGCCACTGCGAAACAGCGCGGCGGCATAGCCGAGTTCCAGCTGCACACTGACCCGATCACCCTGCACCTCGATCGAACGCACACAGCCGGCGCTCACCGGATCCTGGTTCAGATGGGGATCGGTGTACTGACGCAGTACGGTTTCCACAGCTTCGCGGGTGACGGACATGGTTACTCCTGGAAAGACCGAGCAAAACAGACAGGCATCTTACCCTGCCCGCTAGTTCCGAGCCCATCTGCGACCGAGCGATGCGTAACGGAGCCACGGGATGGGCAGCGCGGATGAAAAATACGCGCCGGACCTTTATAGTTGCAGACTTTCCTCCGCAATTCCGACTGCAGATTTCCCATGTCCGAAGCTCGTCAGATTCTCGTTACCAGCGCCCTGCCCTATGCCAACGGTTCGATCCACCTTGGCCACATGCTCGAGTACATCCAGACCGACATGTGGGTGCGCTTCCAGAAGCTGCGTGGCAACCAGTGCATTTACGTCTGCGCCGACGACGCTCACGGCTCGGCGATCATGCTGCGCGCGGAAAAGGAAGGCATCACGCCTGAACAGCTGATCGCCAACGTGCAGGCCGAACACAGCGGTGATTTCGCTGATTTCCTGGTGGAGTTCGACAACTTCTACTCCACCCACTCGGAAGAAAATCGCGCGCTGGCCGAGCTGATCTACACCCGCCTGCGCGACGCCGGCCACATCGCCACCCGCTCGGTCACCCAATATTTTGACCCTGAGAAAGGCATGTTCCTCGCCGACCGCTTCATCAAGGGCACCTGCCCGAAGTGCGCCGCCGAAGACCAGTACGGCGATAACTGCGAAAAATGCGGTGCCACCTACGAGCCGACCGAGCTGAAAGACCCGCGCTCGGCAATCTCCGGCGCGACGCCGGTACTCAAGGACTCCAAGCACTTCTTCTTCAAGTTGCCGGACTTCGAGGCCATGCTCAAGCAATGGACCCGCGGCGGCGCACTGCAGGAGTCGGTAGCCAACAAGATCGCCGAATGGCTCGACGGTGGACTGCAGGAGTGGGACATCTCCCGTGACGCGCCTTATTTCGGCTTCGAGATCCCGGGCGAGCCAGGCAAGTACTTCTACGTCTGGCTGGATGCGCCGATCGGCTACATGGCCAGCTTCGAGAACCTGTGCAAGCGCCGCCCGGAACTCGACTTCGACACCTTCTGGAGCAAGGATTCCACTACCGAGCTGTACCACTTCATCGGCAAGGACATCATCAACTTCCACACCCTGTTCTGGCCGGCCATGCTCGAAGGTGCCGGCTTCCGCAAGCCGACTGCCGTCAACGTGCACGGCTACCTGACGGTAAACGGACAGAAGATGTCCAAGTCACGCGGCACCTTTATCAAGGCGCGCACCTACCTGGATCACCTGAATCCAGAATACCTGCGCTACTACTACGCGTCCAAGCTGGGCCGCGGTGTGGACGACCTTGATCTGAACCTCGAAGATTTCGTGCAGAAGGTCAATTCCGATCTGGTCGGCAAGGTGGTCAACATCGCCAGCCGCTGCGCTGGCTTCATCCACAAAGGCAATGGCGGCTTGATGGTCGACGCCAACCCCGAACCGGAGCAGTGGGCCGCCTTTCAAGCCGCTGCGCCGAGCATCGCCGAGGCTTATGAAGCCCGCGACTTCGCGCGCGCCATGCGCGAGATCATGCACCTGGCCGACCTTGCCAACGCCTGGATCGCCGACAAGGCGCCCTGGGCACTGAACAAGGTTGAAGGCAAGCAGGCCGAGGTGCAGGAGATCTGCGCGTTCGGCGTCAACCTGTTCCGCCAGCTGGTTATCTTCCTCAAGCCGGTACTGCCGAACCTCGCCGCAGCTGCCGAACAGTTCCTCAATGTTGAACCGCTGCGCTGGGACGATCACGCAACGTTGCTGGTCAGCCACCAGCTCAACGCCTTCACCCCGCTGATGACCCGCATCGAGCCAGCAAAGATCGAAGCCATGATCGAAGCATCCAAAGAAGACCTCGCCTCCAGCGAAGCCGCAGCTGCCCCGGCAGGCAATGGCGAACTGGCCAAACAGCCAATCGCCGCGGAAATCAACTTCGACGCCTTCGCCGCGGTCGATCTGCGCATTGCGCTGATCGAGAAGGCCGAGTTCGTCGAAGGCGCCGACAAGCTGCTACGTCTGACCCTGGACATCGGCGATGCCAAGCGCAACGTGTTCTCCGGCATCAAGAGCGCCTACCCGGACCCGAGCAAGCTGGAAGGTCGCCTGACGCTCTACGTCGCTAACCTGGCGCCACGCAAGATGAAGTTCGGCATGTCGGAAGGCATGGTCCTGGCGGCGGGCCCTGGCGGCAGCGAGATCTACCTGCTGAGCCCCGATAGCGGCGCCAAACCCGGCCAGCGCGTCATGTAAACCGGCTTTCGCGTGCCGGGCTCTCGACCGGCACGCACCCCGACGCTTAACGGAAACGCCATGAGCGAGCCTGTAGAACCTTCCCGATGCCCGCTTTGCGGTCAGCCCAACCAGTGCGGCGAGTGCGCCCCTGCCGCCGTCCAGCCCTGCTGGTGCTTCACCACCCCCATTCCTGAGCACGTGCTCGAGCGCATTCCTGCCACGCTCCGAAATCAGGCCTGTATTTGCCCGCGCTGCGCTCACAGCCAAACCGCTCCTCCAGATGCGCCTTGACCGCTACCTCGCCAATCGCGCACGCCTAAGCCGTCAGGACGTTCGCCGCCTGCTGGTCGACGGCCGAGTGCAAGTGAATGGCGAAGTCAGCCAAATCATGGATCAGGAAATCCGCGTATTTGACCGAATCGAGCTGGATGAAGAATTGCTGCAAGCGGGGAAGGTGGCGCGCTACCTGATGCTGCACAAACCGACAGGCTGTGTCAGCGCTACCCAGGACGCGACACACCAGACCGTGCTCGACCTGATCGACGAGCCGGATAAGCAAGACCTGCACATCGCCGGCCGCCTCGACTTCAACACCACCGGCCTGATGCTGCTGACCAACGACGGTCAGTGGTCACGCCGCCTGACCCAGCCGGCCAGCCTGCAAGGCAAGGTCTACCTGGTTGAAACCGAAGACGAAATTGACCCCGCCTGCGTCGAAGCGTTTGCTCGAGGCATGTACTTTCGCTTCGAGAACCTCACTACCCTTCCCGCCGAACTCGTAATACTCGGTTCAACCAAGGCCCGCCTCACCCTGCACGAGGGTCGCTACCACCAGGTCAAGCGCATGTTCGGTCGCTTCAACAACAAGGTCACCGCCCTGCACCGCGAAAGCATGGGTCCCCTGATGCTGGACCCAGCACTTGAGCCGGGTCGCTACAGATCGCTGACTGACCACGAGATCGCGCAGATCTAGGCCGTTTTAGGTCGCCAGCCAGAAAAACCCGGAGTCGCCCTTCATTTCAGCCAAGCCTTCTGGTACAAAGGCACCCCAAAGCGGGCGTCGTATAATGGTATTACCTGAGCTTCCCAAGCTCATGACGAGGGTTCGATTCCCTTCGCCCGCTCCAGACACCTAACGTTAAGGCCCTGTTTTTACAGGGCTTTTTCGTTTCTGGGGATATGACAGCCCGTTTCCAAAAATCCGCGTATGCATGTGGTTGCCACCACGGATTATTGCCTTTCGATTGCTAGTAGGAAGTGGCGGCGGGGCAATGTGTGCGCACCAAAAGAGCGTGGTGGGCTGAAGCCCACCCTGCCGAAGAGAGCACTAGAGTGGACCACGCTCGATTCGCGGTTGGGTTAGAGGCTTCGGCCAATGTGGCTTTTGCACCGGTCACGCTTGGCTACGAAGGAACGCTAGAACGCCGCGGGTGAAGTTTTCGCCTGCCTCGACATTCGACAAATGCGCGGCTTCGAACACCACCAATTGCGCGTCAGCGATGCGTTGCTGTACGAACTCGCCGTGTTCTATGGTCGTGACCGGGTCCTGACCGCCGCACACCACCAGGGTCGGGGCTTTGATTGTGCCAAGTTTTTCGCGGAAGTCAGCATCGCGCACGGCAGCGCAGTTGGCGGCGTAGCCTTCTGGTGAGGTGGCGGCGATCATGTCGGCGATACGGGTGGCGGCTTGAGGCTCACGCTGGCTGAAGGCTGGGGTGAACCAGCGACTGATGGCCGCGTCGCGCATCTCGGCCATGGCCTGTTGCTGGCCCTTTAGGACAGTTTCGATACGCTCGTTCCAGACTTGATCGCTGCCAATCTTCGCCCCAGTGTTACACAGCACCAGCCCCTGCAGCCGGTCGCTGGCATTGATTCCGAGCCACTGGCCAATCAGCCCGCCCATGGACAGGCCGCAGAAGGAGAAGCGCTCGATGCCCAGTGCATCGAGCAGGGCCAGCACATCCCTTCCCAGCCGCTCGATACTGTAGGGCGCCTCGGTGACGCTCGACTCGCCGTGGCCGCGCGTATCGTAGCGTAGCACTCGAAAATGCTCTGAAAATGCGGGAATCTGCTCGTCCCACATGCCCAGGCTGGTACCCAGAGAGTTGGACAGCACCAGCACAGGCGCGTTATCCGCGCCGTCAAATCGGTAGTTCAGGCAGGTATCAGCCAGTTTCACGGTTGGCATGGTCATCCTCGTTCGTTGAGGGAATGGCGTCGGCCATGGCGCGTTCGTTTCTGCGGCGCGCATGGCTCAAGTTAAAGGCCGGCACAGCTCAGCGCGACTTTTCGGCTTACAACAGCGCCCTTTGCAGTTCGAAACGTAGCCGGACCTTGGCAGTTCGCCAGCCGTTTACGCCCGGGTGGTAAGCCAGTGGTGGGTTGAAGCCCACCCTACGGTTCAGTGATGGGACCGAATCAGATCCTTTCCACCACTATTGCCAGGCCCTGCCCTACGCCGACGCACATGGTCGCTAGACCGAGACGGCCGCCGGTTTTCTCCAGCTGGTGAACAGTCGTCAACACCAGTCGAGCGCCGCTCATGCCAAGCGGATGTCCCAAGGCGATGGCGCCGCCGTTGGGATTCACCATAGGACTGTCATCCGGCAGGCCGAGATCGCGAGTCACGGCCAGGCCCTGCGCGGCGAAGGCTTCGTTGAGCTCTACTACGTCGAAATCGCTTACCGCAACATTCAGGCGTTCGCACAGTTTGCGCACCGCCGGCACGGGGCCATACCCCATAATGCGCGGTGCGACGCCGGCGCTGGCCATGCCAAGCACCTTGGCGCGGGGCTTTAGGCCGTACTTCTGCACCGCTTCGGCGCTGGCGAGGATCATCGCTGCCGCGCCGTCATTGACGCCCGAGGCGTTGCCGGCGGTGACGGTCTTGTCAGGGCCGTTGACCGGCTTGAGCTTGGCCAGCGCCTCGGCCGTTGTATCGGCGCGCGGGTGCTCGTCGGTATCGACTACCGTTTCGCCTTTCTTTCCCTTAATCACCACCGGAACGATTTCTTCGGCAAAGAACCCGCTCTGTTGCGCTACCGCCGCTCGCTGCTGGCTACGCAGAGCGAAAGCATCCTGATCGGAGCGGCTGATCTGCCACTCATCGGCGACGTTGTCGGCGGTCTGCGGCATGGCATCCACGCCATACATTTCCTTCATCTTCGGATTGATAAAGCGCCAGCCGATGGTGGTGTCCTCGATCTTCTGAGTACGACCGAACGCCGTATCGGCCTTGCCCATCACATAGGGCGCGCGGGACATGGACTCGACACCGCCGGCAATCGCCAGCTCCATTTCACCGCAGGCGATAGCACGAAACGCGGTGCCCACGGCATCCATTCCCGAAGCGCACAGGCGGTTGAGGGTCACGCCCGGTACCGTGTCCGGCAGGCCGGCGAGCAGCGCGGCCATGCGCGCAACATTGCGGTTGTCCTCCCCAGCCTGGTTGGCGCTGCCCATGAACACTTCATCAATAGCCGCAGGATCGAGCTGCGGATTACGCTCCAGCAGCGCCCGCAACGGGATCGCAGCCAGGTCGTCAGCGCGTACGATCGCCAACGCACCGCCGAAGCGGCCGATCGGTGTGCGTACGGCGTCGCAGATGTATACGTCGCGAGTCATTCCTCTCCCCCTTGCTGGCCATGAGCGGCAGCGGTTCTGGCCTCCAGCGCGCGCAGCGCTTGCAGCTCATCTGCGCGAGGCGCTTCGGTAGTGCCAAGCGTTTCGGCGAAGCGGATTGCCCAGCCTGTGTTCGCCACCACCTGCTCGCGGGTCACGCCCGGATGCAGCGCGGTGACGATGAATTCGTTGGTGCCTTCTTCCGGTTCCATGATGCACAGATCGGTAATGATCGCCATCGGGCCCTTGCCAGGGAGGCCCAACTGCTTGCGGTGATCGCCGCCCTCACCGAAGCCGACCGAGGTGATGAAAGCCAACTTGTCGACGAAGGTGCGAAGCGACTGCTTGAGGATGATCAGGACTTGCTTGGCGCTACCGGCGATCTCCGGTGCGCCGCCGGCGCCTGGCAGGCGCACCTTGGGCTGGTGGTAGTCACCGATCACGGTGGTGTTGATGTTTCCGTACTTGTCCACCTGCGCGGCGCCGAGAAAGCCGACGTCGATACGCCCGCCCTGCAGCCAGTAGCGGAAAATTTCGCCAGTCGGCACCACCGTGTCGGCAGTTTCGGCCAGCTCGCCGTCACCGATGGAAAGCGGCAGCACCGAAGGCTTGGCGCCAATTGGGCCGGATTCGTAGATCAGCACCACTTCCGGTGCGTGGGTCAGGCGGGCCAGGTTGGCGGCTTTGGATGGCAGGCCGATGCCGACGAAGCAGACACTGCCATTGCCCAACCGGCGGGCCGCTGCGACAGTCATCATTTCGTTTGTGCTGTAAGCGCTCATCAGTTGGCCTCCTGCTGGACGATCTTCGCGCGATAGGCGGCAAAGTCGGCGGTGCCGCGAATGTAGGTGTCGATCCAGGCGCTGAACGCTTCGCGGTCACGAGCGATCGGGTCCCAGGCCTGGTAGAAGCGGTTGTCGCGCTCGTAGTAGCCATGCGCGTAGGACGGGTGCGCACCACCCGGCACCAGGCACACTGCGCTCAGGGCCCAGGACGGCAGCACGCAGGCGTTCATCGGCGCCTGAAGGTCATCGACGATCTCTTCGACGGTGACAATGCAGCGCTTGGCCGCCAGGGCTGCCTCCTTCTGCACGCCGAGGATGCCCTGAATCAGCACGTTGCCCCTGCGATCGGCCCTCTGTGCGTGGATCACGGTGACGTCAGGACGCACGCTGGGCACGGCCGCCAGCACTTCCCCGGTGAACGGGCAGGTGACCGACTTGATCAGCGGATTGACCTTGGGCAGGTCGGAGCCGGCGTAAGCACGCAACACCGCAAACGGCAGACCTGAGGCGCCGGCGACATAGGCGTTGGCGAGGTCGGCATGGCTGTGTTCCTCGATCTCCAGCGGCTGCGGCCAGCCCTTCTCCACCGCATCGCGCAGACGATGCAGCGAGCCGACGCCGGGATTGCCGCCCCAGGAGAAGATCAGCTTCTTCGCGCAACCGGCACCGATCAGCAGGTCGTAGACAAGGTCCGGTGTCATGCGCACCAGGGTCAGGTCCTTGCGCCCTTGGCGCACGATTTCATGGGCAGCTGCGGTGGGAATCAGATGGGTAAAGCCTTCCAGGGCGACGGTGTCGCCATCCTGGACAAAGCGCTCGACGGCTTCGCGGAGCGAGAGGAGTTCAGCCATGAGTCGGATCTCGTGTTGTTTTCAGACGCCGATTGCGTTGTGAAAACGTTAACGGTCCATCCCCAGCCAAACAATCCGATAATCGACTTATTGTTCGATAATCGAACAACATTAGGACACTGGTGCGCGACGAAACGACGCCGACCTCAGCGCGCGAGGCGACCCAGAGCACCGTAGCTGCCGGCGGCCGATCAATGGAACAGTCGCGTGCTCAGTTCGCGGCTTGCTTCCAGCAGCACGGGCAGGAATCGGGTTTCCAGCTCCTGACGCGAGACGCGGCCGGCGTGGGTGCCGACATTCAGCGCAGCCAGCACCTGCCCAGCGGAATCCTTCAGTGGAACGGCCAACGAACGCAGGCCCATTTCCAGTTCCTGATCGATGATGACCCAACCCTGCAGGCGAATCTCGGCGATGTTCTCGCGCAGCGCCTCCGGGCTGTGCAAGGTGCGGCTGGTTTTTACCTGCAGGTCGGCTCGCCCCAGGTAGTCGTCGAGCGCCGCGTCATCCAGCGCCGCCAGCAGGATGCGGCCCATCGACGTGCAATACGCCGGCAGCCGACTGCCCACCGACAGGTCCACCGAAATCAATCGCTGTGGCGTGGCCGAGCGCGCCACGTAGAGCACCTCGTCACCCTCCAGTGTCGCCATCGAACAGGCCTCGTGAAGCTGCTCGCTGAGGCGGTCGAGAATCGGTTGCGCGGTGACTGCCAACGGCGTGGACGACAGATAGGCGTGGCCAAGGGTCAGTACCTTGGGCAGCAGCGAATAGGTGCGTCCGTCGGTGGTGACGTAGCCGAGTTTCATCAGGGTATGCAGGCAACGGCGCACCGCGGCGCGAGGTATTTCGGTGCGGTGGCTGATCTGCGCAATGGTCAGGTGGCGCTTGCGCTCCTGGAAAGCGTGAATCACGGCCAACCCGCGCGCCAGCGAAGTCATGAAGTTGGGGTCGCCGGTCAGCGCCTCGATGCGCTTGGCGGGCGACGCAACGATGGGGGGCGCCATCGTCGGCTGAAGAACGCGCGGGCCATCGGTCATGGCTGGAAACCCAAGAATGTTGGTGACTGGGCGATTATCGACACCTCGACCGGTAATCGCCACCACTATCCCTCTGATGAGTCCCCATGAGCGAATTTCCGAGAGTCTTATCTCGGCCGTCTTAGCCTTCCTAGGCCGAACCGAGTCGGACAGAGCGCGTCTACTGAAACAGACCGCACAAGCGGTAACGCACTCATGACCCAATGGAGAATGGTGGATGAATGTAACCCGCGGAGTGGTCTCGCTGGCACGTAGTGGCTATGCGGCACGGGGCGTGGTGTACGTGATCGTCGGCTTTTTCGCCATCATGGCCGGGCTTGGCTCCGGTGAAACGGTGGATACCCGGGGTGCAGTGCAGCAACTGCTCGGCCAACCGTTCGGAGCGATACTCCTGTGGCTTGTGGTGATCGGCCTGCTTGCGCATGTGGCCTGGCGACTGACCCAGGGTATTGGCGATACCGATCAGCATGGCCACGATGCCAAAGGCCTGCTGATTCGCACCGGGCTGGTAAGTAGCGGCGTGGTCAACCTGTTGCTCGCCCTATTCACGCTGAGCCTGCTGGTAAGCGGCTTGGACCGCTTCTCCGAGGGTGGTGGCGGATCGGGTGGTGAAAGCACCGACAGCCTGATGCGTATCCTCGGCCTCAAGCACTCTCACTGGTTGATATGGGCAATTGCACTGGTTCCGCTTGGGGTCGGCGTTGCACACCTGATCAAAGCCTGGCGCGCGCATTTCGAGCGCTACTTCCAATGCGATGACGGCACCATGCGTCTGGTCCGTCCCATCTCCCGCGTCGGTCTGGCTGCACGCGGTTGTTCGTTTTTGATCATCGCCGGGCTGCTATTCATGGGTGGCAGCCGCTATGAGCCCACCGATCCACCCGGCCTCAAGGAGGCGCTCGAAGCGCTACAGGGAATGCCCGCAGGCGGTGTACTACTCCTGGCAATCGGCATTGGGATGCTCGCGTTCGCGGCGTACAGCTTCGCCGAGGCGCGCTGGCGACGGATTGATTTGTCGGAAGTGATGAATTGAGGGGGTGGACTAGAGCCCGGAGTGAGAGCGCCGCACGTGCTGAATCATCAGGCAGGAAGGTGGGCTGAAGCCCACCCTACGGTGAATACGCAACGCGCGGCGCATCTGTAGAGCTGGCTTTAGCCCACCACCGGCTCGGTATTGCGCCCACCATGGCACGGGCTTTGGGCATCATTGATTGCAAACAAGGCGCAGGCTAAGCCGTGCGCTCAACCTGCGCGCTACCCTCATCAACCAGCGTGGTAATCGGCGTCCGCTTCTTCGAAGCGCTTGACGATTGTCGGCGCCGGTTCGGCGCCCATCTTGCTCACAACATAGATGGCAATGCTGGCGAAGATGAAACCGGGGATGATTTCGTACAGGCCCAGGCCGATGAATTCCTTCCACACCACCACCGTGACCGCACCGACCAGCATGCCGACCAGTGCGCCGTTACGGGTCATGCGTTTCCACAGCAGCGAGATCAGCACCACCGGCCCAAACGCGGCACCAAAGCCGGCCCAAGCGTAGGACACCAGACCCAGGACCTTGCTCTCCGGGTTGGAGGCGATGCCGATGGCGATCAGGGCGATCAACAGCACCATGCCGCGGCCGACCCAGACCAGTTCGGTCTGCGAAGCATTCTTGCGCAGCATGGCCTTGTAGAAGTCCTGCGTCAGCGCGCTGGAGCTGACCAAGAGCTGCGCACTGAGGGTACTCATCACCGCTGCCAGCACGCCAGAAAGGATGATGCCGGCCACCCACGGGTTGAACAGGATCTTCACCAGCTCCATGAACACCCGCTCGCCGTTCTGGCTAACCGCACCTGCCTGCTCCGGATGGTCAGCGAAGTAGGCGATGCCGAGAAAGCCCACCGCGACCGCGCCGGCCAGCGTCAGGATCATCCAGGTCATGCCGATGCGGCGGGCGTTGGGGATGGTCTTGATCGAGTCGGCGGCCATGAAACGCACCAGAATGTGCGGCTGGCCGAAATAGCCCAGGCCCCACGCCAGCAGCGAAATGATGGCGACGAAGGACAGCCCGCGGAACATGTCGAAGTTGGCCGGGTTCTGCGCTTCGATAGTGGCCATCGCGGTGCCCATGTCGCCGAGGGCGAGAATGACGAACACCGGGGTGATCAGCAGCGCAAAGATCATCAGCGTGGCCTGTACGGTGTCAGTCCAGCTCACCGCCAGGAAGCCGCCGATGAACACATAGAGGATGGTCGCCGCCGCGCCGACCCACAGTGCGTACTCGTAGGGCATGCCAAAGGTGGACTCGAACAGTCGCGCACCGGCCACCACGCCTGACGCGCAGTAGATGGTGAAGAACACAAGAATCACCAGCGCAGAGAAGATCCGCAGCATGCGGCTCTCGTCTTCGAAACGATGGGAGAAGTAATCCGGCAGGGTCAGGGCGTTGTGGTTGTGCTCGGTGTGCACGCGCAGACGCCCGGCGACAAACAGCCAGTTCAGCCAGGCGCCGACGATCAGGCCAATGGCGATCCAGCTTTCCGACAGGCCGGCGACGAAGATCGCGCCGGGAAGGCCCATCAGCAGCCAGCCGCTCATGTCCGAGGCGCCGGCCGATAGCGCGGTGACGAAGCTGCCGAGACTGCGGCCGCCGAGGATGTAGTCGGAGAAGTTCTTGGTGGCGCGGTAGGCGATGAAGCCGATCAGGATCATCGCCGCGATGTAGACCACGAAAGTGATCAGAGTGGGTGTGCTGACGTTCATGGGACTTGTTTTCCTTGTTGGTCCTGACGTTCCATCGCCAGCGCGGACAACGACCGGCACCCGCAACGGAACAATCGAGGGGCGCAAGGATAGCGCGTCATCCGCGTACTTGCGCGTGACCGTGAGGTTCTGCGTGCCAGACCGCCTTCCTTAACGAACGAGGGCCGACAGTAGCTGCCGGTCCTCAAGGTTGCTGCAGGAGACTTGCTCGCCTTAGAACGCCAGGCGCACGCCCACGGTCAGGTTGCGCCCAGGCAGCAGCACCTCATCCTTGATGAACGAGGTGTGCTGACGGGCCTTCTCGTCCAGCAGGTTGTTAGCCTTGAGGTAGAGCAGGTAATCGGTCTGGTTCAGCGAGCCGCTGTAACCGAGGCTGGCACCGAGCATGTTGTAGCCGCCGGTCTCGCTTTCGTAATCGGCCAGCTCGTCCTGGCGCTGCACGCGATAGAACTCCAGCTGGCCGTTGAGCGCCGGAGTGAAGCTCTGGTCCACCCGCACACCCAATCGATCGGCGGGAATACGCGGCAGGTCGCCGCCGCCGTCGCGCAACTTGCCGCGCACGTGATCACCGAACAGGGTGAAGGCGGTAGCGTCAGTCGCCTGGAAGCGCACCTCCCCTTCCGCCCCGGTGAGCACGGCGTCCTGCTGGCGGTACTCGATCTCGCGGTAGCCGCCGCCGATATCGTTGCCGGTATCAGCGGCATAAATGAAGTCATCCACCTCGTTGCGGAAGACGCTCAGGCTGAAGGTCGTGCGGCCGGCGAACTTGCGCAGGGTGATCTCGGCGTTATGCGAGGTTTCCTCCTCCAGGTCGACATTACCCAGCTCGACGGTGCGGGTCGCGGCATGCGGGCCGTTGGCGTAAAGCTCTTCGGCGCTGGGCAGGCGTTGCGAGCGCGTCAGCGAGAAGCCCAACGAGTACTGCGGAGCGAAGGTCCAGACCGCACCGGCGGACATCGAGGTGCCGCTGTGATCGGTATCCGGGCGGCCATCGGCATCGATGTCCTGCCATTCGTGACGCAGGCCGAGTTCATAGCGCCAGGCGCCGGCGGTATATTCCTCGAGCAGGAACAGGCCGTGATTGCGCGTCAGCGTCTGCGGCACGTAGGCCTCCTCGCCGAGGGCTTCGAAGTCACGCCGCAGGGTCTGTGCGCCGAGCACGCCGCGCCAGCCGAACAGCGGCTGATGGGTCAGTTCCAGGCGGGCGTCGGTGGCGTCATTGTTGAAGCGGGTGCCCACTTCACCGCCTTCGATTTCCTTGTGCTGATAGTCGCTGTGGCCGATGCGCAGCCGCGCCAGCTCGAAGCCCGGCAGCGGATCGCTCAGCTCGCCACGCAGATCCCAGCGCTTCTGGCGCATGTCGACATAAGGCACGCTGCCATGCTCGTCATGATCATGGTCGTCGTCATCGTCGTGATCATCATGGCCACCGCAGTGCCAGTCGCTGCCGTGGGTGTGGCAATCGGCGTGCTCATGGGCCAGCAGCCCGTAGCGGTTGTTCTGCTCACCGTAGGCGGCGCCGATGTAACCGCGCTCGCCGATAAAGCTGGCGCCGAGATTGAAGCTGTCGGTGTCGTTGTAGGAGCCTTCCTGCTTATTCGGCGAACCGGGGATTTCATACGGGTCGGCCTGGCGCTTGGTGCCTTCGGCACGTACGGCGAAGTTGCCGCTCCCGGCGGTGATGCCGAACACCCCTGCCCCTTCGTTGGCAACGCTGTTGGCGCGCAGTTCCAGCTCGCCTTCGTAGCCTTTCTCTGGCACGCGGGTGGGAATCTTCTTGTCGATGACGTTGACCACACCGCCGATGGCGCCGCCACCGTAGAGCAGGGTTGCCGGGCCCTTGAGGACCTCGATGCGCTCGGCCAGTAGCGGTTCGCTGGTCACCGCGTGGTCGGGGCTGATGGTCGAAGCATCGAGCAACTCCACGCCATCACTCAGCACCTTGACCCGCGCACCGTCAAGTCCACGAATCACCGGACGCGCCGCACCGGCACCGAAGCTGCTGGAGCGTACGCCGGGCAGGCTTTCCAGCGTTTCGCCCAGCGTCGCCTCACGACGCAGCACCAGTTCGTCTCCCTCCATCACGGCAGCCGGCGTGGTCATCTCATGGCTCTGCTTGCCCAGACCGCTGGCGCTGACCACGACGGATTGCAGTTCGACCGGTTCGGCGGCCCAGGCAGCCGGAACCAGGGCCAGGCTGATCGCCCAGGCCAGGGGGTGACGCTTCAGTTTCATGTGATTCTCCAGACAGTGGCGGTTGCCTTGCGAGGCAACCGAAGACGGCTGTGCGCCGGCAACCGGTAGCGGTGCCAGCTTCGCGGGGCGAGAACTTAACATGTTATATCGTAACGTTTAACACTGTTTTTCTGGCTATGAGTACAACGGAAGGGCCTTCGACGTGGTCGAAATGGAAACGCCGTGCGACCCGCGCTCGGCTTTGCATCGCTTCGGGAGATAGATCATGACCGTAGACATCGATACCACTACCGGCACCTGCGCTGTGGTTATCAAGGGCAACACGCACCGCAGCGCCTTGATGGACGTCCGCATCACCACCGATCCCCAGGCACGCATGTCGGTGATGAATATCGACGGCACCAGCATCCACGTGCCGGAAGACGAAGCCGAACACCTGATCGCGGCAGGTGCGGTGGACGACCGGTCCAACCTAGTGGCAGACGACTGATCCCACGACTAGAAAAACAAAACCCCGGCTAGCCGGGGTTTAGTGATTCGATTTGCATCTGGGATGGGCGGTTACGCCAGGCAAGGACCCAGGCGCAGCTGTCTAGAGACATCAGCAACGCCCTACCCCCTCGTCAACTACGTGAGTCGCTCTTCGATCAGCGTCGGTTATGTGGTGGGCTGAAGCCCACCCTACATCGGACTTCGGCATTGAAGCAGCAGCTTTTGTAGGGTGGGCTTGGGCCCACCCTCCGCCGTGCGCGCCACCCTCAACCAGCGTGATAATCCGCGTCAGCTTCCTCGAAGCGCTTGATGATGGTCGGGGCCGGCTCGGCGCCCATCTTGCTCACGACATAGATGGCGATGCTGGCGAGGATGAACCCGGGAATGATTTCGTACAGGCCCAGGCCGATGAACTCCTTCCACACCACCACGGTGACGGCACCAACCAGCATGCCTACCAGCGCGCCGTTGCGGGTCATGCGCTTCCACAGCAGCGAGATCAGCACTACCGGCCCAAACGCGGCACCAAAGCCGGCCCAGGCGTAGGACACCAGGCCCAGCACCTTGCTCTCCGGGTTCGAAGCGATGCCGATGGCGATCAGCGCAATCAGCAGCACCATTGCCCGGCCGACCCAGACCAGCTCGGTCTGCGACGCATTCTTGCGCAGCATGGCCTTGTAGAAGTCCTGTGTCAGCGCGCTGGAGCTGACCAAGAGCTGCGCACTGAGGGTGCTCATCACCGCCGCCAGCACGCCGGATAGGATGATGCCGGCAACCCAAGGGTTGAACAGGATCTTCACCAGTTCGAGGAACACACGCTCACCATTCTGGGTGACTGGCCCGGCCAGTTCCGGGTGCCCGGCGAAGTAGGCGATACCGAAGAAGCCCACCGCCACGGCGCCCGCAAGGGTCATGATCATCCAGGCCATGCCGATGCGGCGGGCGTTGGGAATGGTCTTGATCGAGTCCGCCGCCATGAAGCGCACCAGGATATGCGGCTGGCCGAAGTAGCCCAGGCCCCAGGCCAGCAACGAGATGATCGCGACGAAAGATAGTCCGCTGAACATGTCGAAAGCCGCCGGATTCTGCGTGGCAATGGTGTCCATCGCAGCACCCATGTCGCCCAGCGCCAGGATGACGAACACCGGGGTGATCAGCAGCGCGAAGATCATCAGCGTCGCCTGCACGGTGTCGGTCCAACTGACAGCGAGAAAGCCACCGATGAACACATAGAGGATGGTCGCCGCGGCGCCGATCCACAGTGCGTACTCATACGGCACGCCGAAGCTGCTCTCGAACAGACGTGCACCAGCGACCACGCCCGAGGCGCAGTAGATGGTGAAGAACACCAGAATCACCAGCGCAGAGAAGATCCGCAGCATGCGGCTCTCGTCCTCGAAGCGGTGCGAGAAGTAGTCCGGCAGCGTCAGCGCGTTGTGGTTGTGCTCGGTGTGCACGCGCAGGCGACCGGCGACGAATAGCCAGTTCAGCCAGGCGCCGACGATCAGGCCGATGGCGATCCAGCTTTCCGACAGACCGGCGACGAAGATCGCACCGGGCAGGCCCATCAGCAGCCAGCCGCTCATGTCCGAGGCACCGGCCGACAGCGCAGTGACGAAGCTGCCGAGGCTGCGACCGCCGAGGATGTAGTCGTCGAAGTTCTTGGTGGCGCGGTAAGCGACGAAACCGATCAGGATCATCGCCGCGATGTAGATCAGAAAAGTGATCAGCGTGGGTGTACTGATGCTCATGTGTGTCCCTCGTTAGTTGTTGTTCGGCGCAACGCGAGCGGACCCACGCTGCACCTTGGCAGAGGGCGATAGCGAAAAGGCCATCACCTGTGACAGACCCAACCCGGGCCCGTCAGTGGCGGAAGAGCGTCCGCCAACTGTCCAATTGTTGTTGTATTCCGGCCGCCTGAGCGGCCGGGAGGTTTAGCGTGATGCGCCAGGTGAATGACCAAGGCCATTCACTCGGTGGTACAGCGTGAATGCGTTCAGTCGTCTCCGAGCGATAGCAGCGAGGCGTTGCCGCCCACCGCTGTGGTGTTGGTGGAGGTGGTGCGCTCGTTGGCGAAGCGCAGCACATAGCTGGGGCCGCCCGCCTTCGGACCGGTGCCCGACAGGCCACAGCCGCCGAACGGCTGCACGCCGACCACGGCACCAATCTGGTTGCGATTGACGTAGAGGTTGCCGACCCGCGCCAGTTGCTCGATGCGTTCGGCGGTTTCCTCGTTACGGCTGTGTACGCCGAGGGTCAGGCCGTAGCCGGTGCCGTTGATCGCCGCGACGACCTTTTCCAGGTCCGCCGCGTCGTAGCGCACCACGTGCAGCACCGGGCCGAACTGCTCTTTCTTGAGCTGGTGAATGCCGTCGATCTCGAAGGCGACCGGCGCCACGAAATGACCATTGAGGCCAGCCGGCAATGTCGCCTCGGCGATCAGGCGCCCTTCGCTCTTGAGCTGCTGGATATGCGCCAGCAGGCCTTCGCGGGCTTCCTGGTCGATCACCGGACCGATGTCGTTCTCGCGCAGATGGGTCGGGCCAATCTTCAGCTCGGCCATGGCGCCCTTGAGCAGCTCGATCACGCGGTCGGCGATATCACGCTGCACGTAGAGCACGCGCAAGGCCGAACAACGCTGGCCGGCACTGGTGAAGGCGGAGCCGACGGCATCCTTGATCACCTGTTCGGGCAACGCGGTGGAATCAACGATCATCGCGTTCTGTCCGCCAGTCTCGGCGATCAGTGTGGCGATCGGGCCTTCCTTCTCGGCCAGCTGGCGGTTGATGATGCGCGCCGTGTCGGTCGAACCGGTGAAGCACACGCCGACCACCCGCGGATCTCGACAGAACACGCCACCCAGGGTGGCACCGTCGCCCGGAAGGAAGGCGATCGCCTCTTTCGGCAGGCCGGCTTCGAACATCAATTCAAGCGCACGCGCAGCGATGAGGCTGGTCTGCTCGGCCGGCTTGGCCAGCACGGTGTTGCCGGCAACCAGCGCGGCGGTGATCTGGCCGAGGTAGATCGCCAGCGGGAAGTTCCACGGGCTGACGCAGACGAACACGCCGCGGCCTTCATGGAACAGCTCGTTGCGCTCGCCGGTCGGGCCCTTCAGCTCTTCGCGGCCGAGCTTCTGCCGCGCCTGCTGCGCGTAGTAACGGCAGAAATCCACCGCCTCGCGCACTTCGTCGATACCGTCCTGCAGCGACTTTCCGGCTTCCACGGTGCACAGCGCCATCAGCTCGGCGCGGTGCTGCTCCAGCAGAGCGCCGAGGCGCTCCAGCACGGCGGCACGGGTCTCCACCGGCGTGGCATTCCAGGTCGGCCAGTAAGCTGCCAGGCGATCAACGGACTGGCGCGCCTGCTCGGCGCTGGCGAACTGGGCCTGGCCGACAACCTTGTTCAGGTCATAGGGGCAACGCACCTCGGACGGCGTACCGGCGAGCCTCTGCCCGCTGATGACCGGCGCAGCCTGCCACTGGCGCTCGAGGAAAGGTTGGTAGGCGCTGGCCAGGTCGTTCCATTGGTTCTGGATATTCATGTTGATCCCTTGGGAGTTCTTGCGATTGCCGAACAGCGCCGGCGGCAGCGGAATGCGCGGGTTGCCCAGTGCGGCGAATCTGCGTAGCTGGGTTACCGGGTGATCGATCAGCGATTCGACCGGCACGCGCGGGTCGACCAGCTGGTGGACGAACGATGAGTTGGCACCGTTCTCCAGCAGGCGACGCACCAGATAGGGCAGCAGGTCCTTGTGCGCGCCAACCGGGGCGTAGATCCGGACGTTGCGGGCGTACTTCTCGATCACCGTGTCGTACAGGGCATCGCCCATGCCGTGCAGGCGCTGGAACTCGAACTCGCGCGGCTGTGAGGTTTCCTCGGCCATGGCCAGGATGCAGCTGACAGTGTGTGCGTTGTGGCTGGCGAACTGCGGGTAGATCACCCCACGGGTGTGCTCGGACAACAAGTAGCGCGCGCAGGCCAGGTAGGAGGTGTCGGTACCTTCCTTGCGGGTATAGACGGGGTAGCCATCCAGGCCCTGGACCTGGCACTGCTTGATCTCGCTGTCCCAGTAGGCGCCCTTTACCAGCCGCAGCGGAATGCGCTCGCCAAGCTCGCGACCGAGCAAGGTCAACCAGACCAGCACCGGCAGGCAGCGTTTGGAATAAGCCTGGATGACCAGGCCGAACTCACCCCAGCCGGCGATGGCCGGATCACGCAGGAGCTTTTCGTACAATTCCAGCGACAGCTCGAGGCGATCAGCCTCCTCCGCATCGATGGTGATCCCGACATTGCGCTGACGGGCCAGCACGGCCAACTCACGAACACTGCCGAACAGCTCGCTGAGCACGCGCTCGCGCTGGGCGACTTCATAGCGCGGATGCAGCGCCGACAACTTGATCGATACCGACGGACGCGGGCCCTTGCCGACCTGCGGCTCGGCGCCGACGGTTTCCACGGCCTGACGGTAGTCGGCCATGTATTTGGCGGCGTCTTCGGCAGTCAGTGCCGCCTCACCGAGCATGTCGAACGAATAGGTGTAGCCCTTCTCGCGCTGAGGACGGCCGTTCTTCAGCGCTTCGGAAATGGTCCGGCCAAGCACGAACTGCTTGCCCATCAGCTTCATCGCCTGGTTCATTGCGCTGCGGATCACCGGCTCGCCGGAGCGCTTGAGCAGGCGGCCGATGACGTTCTTCGGGCTGCCATCGGCGTTTTCCGGATCGACCACCTTGCCGGTCATCACCAGCCCCCAGGCGGCGAAGTTGACCAGCACGTTGTCGCTCTGGCCGAGGTGACGTTCCCATTCGGCGGCGTTGAGCTTGTCGCGAATCAGCGCGTCAGCCGTGGCGGCATCCGGCACGCGCAGCAGCGCTTCGGCCAGGCACATCAGCATCAGCCCTTCCTGGGTGTCCAGGCTGTACTGGCGCAGCAACGCATCGAGGGTATCGACGGCATTGTCACGCCCGCGCACCGCCTCGATCAGGCTGCGCGCTCGCTCGCGAATACCGGCAATACCCACCTCACCGGGATCGGCAAGCTGCAGCAGTTCGGTGAGATATTGCGCCTCGTCAACGGCGTAGTTGGCGCTGATGGCGGGAAAGAATTCCGCGGCTTTCTGGTTGGCGAAGGCGCCTTCCAGCACGTGACCGGCCTTGAACATGCGCCGCTCCTCTTATGATTGTGTCTGCTTATAGGTCTAGTCCACGGCCAGGCTGTTGGTGCAGCACAAGACAATGAGCCAAGTCGGGAGACGGAATGTAGGGGCAGCACGACGCGTCGTTCTTGCGCAAAACTACGGAAGTTTTACGAAAAACTACGAAAGCCGGGCGCGGAAATGCGGTGGCAATGAAAGCGCACCAGGATGGCGCAGAAATATGCCCCAAGTAGCTGAAGAGCCCGAAAACAGGGCGATCAGAAGAAAGCTCAGGAGTCGGACTTGCGCAATCCGCGAGGAGTCAGACCGAGGTAGCGGCGAGTTGCCGTGGTCAATGCGCTCTGGCTGGAGAAACCGCACTCCTCGGCAATCCGCACCAGTGGCAGCGGCGTTTCGCGCAGCAGGCGGGCGGCACGATCGAGACGGGTCTTGAGCAGGTACTGGTGCGGCGTGAGGCCGACGCAATCCTTGAACTGGGCGTGGAAGTGGCTGGGGCTGAGGCAGGCCACCTGGGCCAACTCGGCGACCGTGATGCGTCGCGCCAGGTTGTCCTGAATATGGCTGTCGAGGCGCTGCAGATCGAGCGGTCCGGCCGGACGCTGCACTGACTCGCCGAACAGTCGCAGGTGCAGTGCCCGCAACAGCACGCCGCCCAGCGCCCGGGCCAGCAGCGGGTCGCTGCCGTAGCGCGCCAGCTCGGCACCGGCGTAGGCCAGCAGGTTCTGGAAATCGGCATCCAGCGCCGGGTAGCGTGGCGCTTCGAACAGCCGGGCCAGCAGCTCGGGGTCCTCGGTGCCGACATCCTGCTCGTCGAGATCGATGATCAGCATGCGGTTGTCGCCCATGCCGGCGAAGCCATGATCGGCATCGCCCGGCACCAGACAGGCGCGCATCCGGCAGACTTCGCCGCCGGAGCCATTGACCTCGAATTCCGCGCGCCCAGAAAGCGACATCACCAACTGGTGATAGTCGTGGGCGTGCTGGTGAGTCTGGTCATCCAGGCGAAGCAGACGGGCGTTGAGCATGATGGGCACCTGTGCGTGCAAGCACTGTACCGAAGCCGGCATGAAGTGCCCACCCCCACGCGACGGGATTGAAATCATCTGCGCCACCACCCATCTAAGGTGCACGTATTCGCAACGGGTGCCGCATGAACGACGACGTCAATCAGGATCATATCGAGCAGGAAATCATCTCCTCCAACGGTCTCGTACTGCCCGATCAACAGCAGCCGGACAAGCTCTACATCATCCCGGTGCACAACCGGCCGTTCTTCCCGGCGCAGGTGTTGCCGGTGATCGTCAACGAAGACCCCTGGGCCGAAACCCTGGATCGCGTAGCGAAGACGCCGCATCAGCGAGTGGCCCTGTTCTTCGTCGATTCGCCAGTGCTGGACATGGCCACGTTCGACCCGGACAGCCTGCCCGAACACGGCACCATGGTCCGTGTGCACCACGCCTCACAGGAGGGTGGCAAGCTGCAGTTCGTCGCCCAGGGCCTGGCGCGGGTGCGCATCCGCGGCTGGCTGCGGCGCAAGCCGCCGTATCTGGTAGAAGTCGATTACCCGAAGAGCGATGACGACCCGCGTGACGAGGTGAAGGCCTACGGCATGGCGCTGATCAACGCGATCAAGGAGCTGCTTCCGCTCAACCCGCTGTACAGCGAGGAACTGAAGAACTACCTGAACCGCTTCAGCCCCAACGACCCGTCGCCGCTTTCGGACTTCGCTGCCGCGCTGACCACCGCGCCTGGCGTGGAGTTGCAGGAAGTGCTGGATACCGTGCCAGTGCTCAAGCGCATGGAGAAGGTGCTGCCGCTACTGCGCAAGGAAGTGGAAGTCGCCAGGCTACAGAAGGAGCTGACCGGTGAGGTGAATCGCAAGATCGGCGAGCGTCAGCGCGAGTTCTTCCTAAAGGAACAGTTGAAGATCATCCAGCGCGAGCTGGGCATCACCAAAGACGACAAGAGCGCCGATGCCGACGAGTTCCGCGCTCGCCTCGAAGGCAAGGTGGTGCCGCCCGCCGTGCAAAAGCGCATCGACGAGGAGCTGAACAAGCTGTCGATTCTCGAGACCGGTTCGCCGGAATACGCCGTCACCCGCAACTACCTGGACTGGGCCACCGCCCTGCCCTGGGGGGTGTACGGCAAAGACAAGCTCGACCTCAAGCGCGCGCGCAAGGTACTGGACAAGCACCACGCCGGTCTCGATGACATCAAGAACCGCATTCTCGAGTTTCTCGCCGTCGGCGCTTTCAAGGGCGAGATCGCCGGCTCCATCGTGCTGCTGGTAGGCCCGCCGGGCGTGGGCAAGACCAGTATCGGCAAGTCCGTTGCCGAATCACTCGGCCGGCCGTTCTATCGTTTCAGCGTCGGCGGTATGCGCGACGAGGCGGAGATCAAGGGTCACCGTCGTACCTACATCGGAGCCCTGCCCGGCAAGCTGGTGCAGGCGCTCAAGGATGTCGAGGTGATGAACCCGGTGATAATGCTCGACGAGATCGACAAGCTCAGCAGCAGCTACCAGGGCGATCCGGCCTCGGCGCTGCTGGAGACGCTGGACCCGGAACAGAACGTCGAATTCCTCGACCATTACCTGGACCTGCGCCTGGACCTGTCCAAGGTGCTGTTCGTCTGCACGGCCAACACGCTGGATTCGATTCCCGGCCCGCTGCTCGATCGCATGGAGGTGATCCGCCTGTCCGGCTACATCGCCGAGGAGAAGCTGGCCATCGCCAAGCGTCACCTGTGGCCCAAGCTGCTGAACAAGACCGGCGTGCCCAAGCAACGCCTGGCCATCAGCGACAGCGCCATGAAAGCGGTGATCGAAGGCTATGCCCGTGAAGCAGGTGTGCGTCAGCTGGAGAAGCAGCTGGGCAAGCTGGTGCGCAAGGCAGTGGTGCAGCTGCTGGAAGCCCCCCAAGCGGAGCTGAAGATCACGCCGAAGGACCTGGAAAGCTACCTCGGCAAACCGGTGTTCCGCAGCGAACAGGTGCTCTCCGGGGTAGGTGTGATCACGGGGTTGGCCTGGACCAGCATGGGCGGCGCCACACTGCCGATCGAGGCCACGCGCATCCATACGCTCAACCGCGGATTCAAGCTCACCGGTAAGCTCGGTGACGTGATGAAAGAGTCGGCAGAGATTGCCTACAGCTACGTCAGCTCGAACCTGAAAGCCTTCAAGGGCGACCCGCAGTTCTTCGACCAGGCCTTCGTCCATCTGCACGTGCCGGAAGGCGCCACACCGAAGGACGGCCCCAGCGCCGGCATCACCATGGCCAGCGCGCTGCTCTCCCTGGCGCGTAATCAGCCTCCGAAGAAAGGCGTGGCCATGACCGGCGAGCTGACGCTGACCGGCCACGTGCTGCCGATCGGCGGAGTGCGCGAGAAGGTCATCGCCGCGCGGCGGCAGAAGATCTTCGAGCTAATCCTGCCGGAAGCCAATCGCGGCGACTTCGAAGAACTGCCAGACTATCTCAAGGAGGGTCTGACTGTGCATTTCGCCAAGCGCTTCGCCGACGTGGCCAAGGTGCTGTTCTGAGAGGTGCAGCAGGCCTATAGCGAGCATTCCCCGCGAGGGCGCGCCTCCCGCTGGTGCGGTGGGCGGCCTGGCCTCGCGGCGTTGTCTTACGATCGGGAGTACTGGATCGCCCGCGGTACATCCACCATTCCACGGTCCGCAACGCCTGCTTGCCGGTGCTCGGCCTCTTTTGGGCTATGCTTCCCACTCCATTCCGACCGGTGCCGATCATGCCTTTCGACATCCCTCGCCTATTGCTGCCCGCCAGTTTCGCCCTGCTCGCGGCTTGCTCGAGCAGCGACAAGACGGCCTCCAGTGTGGTACTCGGCGACGACAACCGCTGCCCGCAAACGCTGCAGAGCGGCCAGCAACTCATCGTCAGCCTGCCGAGCAACCCGACCACCGGCTTTCGCTGGGTTCTGCATGAAGCCGCAGCGGAACAACTGCGCAGCCTCGGCCCCGAAGTGTTCAGCAATCCGAAAGGTGACATAATCGGCGGTGACGGCCTGTCGACCTGGCGCTTCGAGGCGCAGAAGTCCGGCAGCGGCCGGCTGTACCTCACCTATCAGCGCCCGTGGGAGGCCGACGCCGAGCCAGCGGGCATGTTCGATTGCCGGATCGAGGTACGCTGAGTCGGGCAGAGCCCGCGGCGAGCGTGGTTTCGGCTACAATGCCGCCCCGTTTTCACACACGCCGCCCGACACCGTGAGTCACGATCCCGACCGTCTGTTCGCCCAGCCCCTGCCCCGCATTCAGGACTTCGTTTTCAACGAGGACGTGGTGCGGGTGTTTCCCGACATGATCAAGCGCTCTGTGCCCGGTTACCCGACCATCGTCGAGAACATCGGCGTGATCGCCGCTCAGTTCGCACAGCCGCATACTCATCTGTATGACCTGGGCTGCTCGCTGGGCGCTGTGACCCAGGCATTGCGGCGCCACGTGACGGCCGAAAACTGCCAGGTCGTCGCCGTGGACAACTCCGCGGCAATGGTCGAGCGCTGCCGCGAATACCTCCACGGGCAGGACTCTATGTTCCAGGAGCTGTTGCCGGTCGACGTCATCGAGGGCGACATCCTGGCTCTGCAGTTCCAGCCCAGCTCGCTGGTGGCGCTAAACTTCACCCTGCAGTTCATCGCACCGGAACAGCGCCCGGTGCTGCTCAGCCGCATTCGCCAGGCACTGGTACCCGGTGGCGCGCTGATCTTGTCGGAAAAGCTGCGCTTCGAGGATGAAGACGAGCAACAATTGCTGACCGATCTGCACATCGCCTTCAAGCGCGCCAATGGCTATAGCGAACTGGAAATCGCCCAGAAACGCAGCGCCATCGAGAACGTGATGAAGCCCGACAGCCTGGAAACCCATCGCCAACGTCTACTGGATGCCGGCTTCTCTAAAGTCGTGCCCTGGTTCCAGTGCCTGAATTTCGCCTCGCTGATCGCCCTGCCATGAACCTCGATCTGACTCCCCTCGCCTGGCGCCTGGCCGGCACCCCGCTGGCCGCCTGGGCCAACGGCGTTCAGCAGCAGCTGGATGCCAAACTCGCGGTCGGTCACGGCGATCTGCCGCGCTGGCGGCGTGCCGTCGATGCGCTGCCTGCGCTGGCGCCTGTGCAGGTCGAACTGCGTGACAGCTTCCGCCTCGACGCGACCTGTGACGACGCCACGCGCCAGGTCACCCACGATGCGCTGATGGGGCTCTCGCCATGGCGCAAGGGTCCGTTCGACGTATTCGGCGTACATGTCGATACGGAATGGCGCTCGGACTGGAAATGGGACCGGGTCGCACCGCACCTGAATCTGGCCGGCAAACGCATCCTCGACGTCGGTTGCGGTAACGGCTACTACATGTGGCGCATGCTCGGTGCCGGCGCCGACAGCGTGGTCGGGGTCGACCCGAACTGGCTGTTCTTCTGCCAGTTCCATGCGATGAAGCGCTACCTGCAGGAGCTGCCGGTCTGGCATCTGCCGTTCGCACTGGAAGAACTGCCGGCCAGGCTCGAAGGCTTCGAGACGGTGTTCTCCATGGGCGTGCTCTACCATCGCCGCTCGCCGGTCGACCATCTGCTCGATCTCAAGGACTGCCTGGTACGCGGAGGCGAACTGGTACTGGAAACCCTGGTGGTGGAAGGCGACGAAAACACCGCACTGGTGCCGGAAGACCGCTATGCGCAGATGCGCAACGTCTGGTTCCTGCCCTCGGTGAAGGCGCTGGAATGCTGGTTGCGCCGCGCCGGCTTCGTGGACGTGCGCTGCGTCGACGTCAGCGTGACCAGCGTCGCGGAACAGCGCAGCACCGAGTGGATGCGCTACCAGTCGTTACCCGACTTCCTCGACCCGCAAGACCACGGCAAAACGGTCGAAGGCCTGCCGGCCCCGATGCGCGCAGTACTCCTCGCCCGCAAGCCCTGACAGCAGGTTGGCCGCTCAGCGAGCGTGGCGCGCAGGGCATCGACGCTTGCGCCGCTGCGCTACCAACTGGCGCAACGGCGCCTGAGCCATTTCACTGAGCCGGCGCCGATCCAGATCGCGCGAAGCCAACTGGAGATCATCCAGCTTCAGCAGTCGCCGATACAGGCGCCGCTGCCGCCAGGCGCGAAACCAGTCCTGCAGGTTGCGCTGCAGATCCAGCGGCCACATGGCCGGCATATAGAAGTCCGGCATCTGCGCCTCGGATTTTTGCCGTACATGGGTATCGCGTCGTTCACCAGGCATGCTCACCTCCGCTTCGCTCGCGGGGGCCACGGGCTGTGGCGCCTCCGGTTGCCTAAAGGATGAGCGGGCATCAGTCGTTCAAACAAACGACTAATATGAAATCCTGTGTTCAGAAAAACTGAAGCCTACCCTATGCCCGAGCCGCTTGAGCAATCCACTACCCCCTCAACGCCGCTGCTGGAAAGCGATGTCCTGCGCACCTTCGTTGCTATTGCCGAAAGCGGCAGCTTCACTCGCGCCGCGGGACAGATCTATCGCAGTACCTCGGCGGTCAGCATGCAGATCAAGCGCCTGGAAGAGACCCTTGGGCGCTCGCTGTTCGTCCGCGAGGCGCGACAAGTGCGCCTTACACCGGCCGGCGAGACGCTGCTCGGCTATGCCCGACGCCTGCTCAAGCTCAACGAAGAAGCCATTGCGCACTTCCTCCAGCCAGCGCTGCAGGGTCGCGTGCGCTTCGGTACGCCGGCGGATGTCGGGACGCGCATCCTGCCCGGTCTGCTGGCGTTGTTCGCCCGCAGCCATCCCGGAGTCGAAGTGGATGTGTCGGTCGCACGCAGCATCGACATGATCGAGCGCATCGACGCAGGCGAACTGGACCTCGCCCTGGTCACCGTCGGCAATCTTGGCCAGGACGATTCGCGGGGCGAGCCGATTCATAGCGAACCGCTGGTCTGGGCCGGCCGCAGCGGTGGTGTCGCCGCGCTGCGCACGCCGCTGCCGCTGGCGCTGGCCAGCCCAGATTGCGCCTGGCGGCGACAGGCACTGGATGCCCTCGACCGCATCGGCCGCAGCTACCGAGTGGCCTACTCCAGCGAACAGACTTCGGGACAGGAGGCCGCGATGATTGCCGATCTCGCCATCGCGCCCTACCCATCAAGCCTGATTCGCCCGCCCCTGCAGCGTCTCGATGGGCAGCATGGGTTGCCACAACTGGGCGAGTATCAGATCAAGCTGCTACGTGGCAGCAATCGCAGCGAAGCCGTTGAGGTGCTGGCCGCACAGGTGATCGCCGCCTTCGTCGAATACCGCACACGACCGGCCAAGCGATTGGAGCGAAACGAGGAGATCAAATGGCACGCTGGTTGATCGTGGCGGGCGCTGCGCTGCTACTGCTCGGCATCGCCTGGCACTACTTCCCATGGCTGCTGAACTGGTTCGGTCGCCTACCGGGAGACATCCGCATCGAGTCCGAACGCAGCCGGGTGTTCATCCCGATCACCTCGATGGTGATTCTCAGCGTGGTGCTGACCGTACTGATCAACCTGTTCCGCCGCTGAGCAGCGCCGTTCGGCGGAGGATCGCGAACGCGCCCTCCAGCGGACGGCTTGTCTCACCCCCGCGCTGCGGCGCTGAGGATCAGGTGCTTCATTTCCTTGACCGCCTGCTTGAAGCCTACGAACAGCGCATGGGCGACGATGGCGTGGCCGATATTCAGCTCATTGACGCCCCGGATCGCGGCGATGGCCTCGGCGTTGTGGTAATGCAGACCATGGCCGGCATTGACGATCAGGCCGTGACTCAGGCCGGCCTCGACACCATCGCGAATGCGCGCGAGCTCGCAGGCCCGCTCGGCAACGCTGTGGGCATCGGCATAGCGACCCGTGTGCAGTTCGATGGCCGGCGCACCGACCCGGGCCGCCGCCTCGATCTGCCGCGGATCGGCATCGATGAACAGCGAGACTTCCGCGCCGCAGCCACGCAAACGCTCAACCGCCTCGCGAATGCGCGCCTCCTGACCGGCGACATCCAGCCCACCCTCTGTCGTCAGCTCCTGGCGGGTTTCCGGAACCAGGCAGACATGCTCCGGTCGCAACTGCTCGGCGAACGCGAGCATCGCCTCGGTGACGCCCATTTCGAAGTTCATCCGCGTCTGCAGGGCGTCCTTCATCATCAGCACATCGCGTTCCTGGATATGCCGACGATCTTCACGCAGGTGCACGGTGATGCCATCGGCACCGGCCTCTTCAGCATCCAGCGCAGCCTTGACCGGGTCAGGATAGCGGGTACCGCGGGCCTGACGCAGCGTGGCGACATGGTCGACGTTGACGCCGAGCAGAATTCGATTGGCTTCAGTCACGCGGGGCCTCCTTCAGATTCATGAACAATTCGCGGCTGACCAGCGGTCGACCGCCCAGATGGGGTGCCAGAGCCTGGCGCATCAGCCGCTTGGCCGCGGCGAGCGCGCCCGGAACCTGCCAATCGGCCTCGGCCATGGCCAATAGTTCCGCGCCATTGAACAGCCCCGGCTGAAATCCCGCGACCGGCTCCAGGCCGGCATCGGGCAACAGATGATAAACACGCTGCGGGTCGATCGGCTGGCCGGCGATGTCTACATCGAGGGCAAAACCATAGCCCAACTCGCTGAGCAGCCGCCATTCGAAGGCACGCAGCAGCGGCTCCAGCGGCCGATGTGCGGCCAGGGCCGGCAGTGTGGCGACGTAATGATCGAAAAGTGCGGGGTGCGCGTCTTCGGCAGGTAGCAGGCGAATCAGCAGTTCGTTGAGGTACATGCCACTGAACAGTGCCTGGCCATCTAGCCAGTGCGCCGGGCCGGCGCTTTCGATACGGGCAACGGTCTTCAGCTCGGACTTGCCACGCAGCTCGACTTCCAGCGATACGAAGGGACGGATCAGACTGCCGGCCCTACCACGCGCGGCACGCATGACGGCACGCAGCCGGCCCTGCGGGGTGAACAGGTCGACCAGCGCGCTGCTTTCCTTGTACGGACGACTGTGCAGAACGAACGCAGGTTGGTGCATGGCAGCCCAGAAGGTGCGCGATGCGCACCGTTGATTGCGGGTCGGCGCTTACTGGTAACCCAGCGAATGCAGCGCGCGCTCATCGTCGGACCAGCCACCCTTCACCTTGACCCACAGGTGGAGCATTACCTTGGAGTCGAATAGCACCTCCATGTCCTTGCGCGCTTCCTGGCCGATACGTTTGATGCGCTCGCCCTTGTCGCCGATGATGATCTTCTTCTGCCCGTCACGCTCGACCAGAATCAGTGCATGGATGTGCAACACGCGGCCTTCCTGCTTGAAGTCCTCGATCTCCACGGTGATCTGGTACGGCAGTTCGGCACCGAGCTGGCGCATGATCTTCTCGCGGACCAGTTCAGCGGCAAGGAAACGGCTGCTACGGTCAGTGATCTGATCTTCCGGAAAGAAATGCTCACTCTCAGGCAAGCGATCGGCGACCAGTTTTTCCAGCGTTTCCAGATTCTGCCCGTGCTGCGCCGAGATCGGCACGATCTCGGCGTTCGGCAGTTGTTCGGCCAGCCAGCGCAGATGCGGCAGCAGCTCGGCCTTATCTTCGACACGATCGGTCTTGTTCACCGCGATGATGAGCGGTCCAGTGACGTACTGCACGCGCTCAAGCACGGCCTGGTCCTCGTCGGTCCAACGGGTGCGATCGACAACGAATATCACAACATCAACGTCCTTCAACGCTGACGCCGCGGTCCGATTCATGTAACGGTTGAGCGCCGTTTCACCGTTCTTGTGCAGCCCGGGCGTATCGACATACACGGCCTGCACGCTGCCTTCGGTCTTGATGCCGAGCATGTTGTGGCGGGTGGTTTGCGGTCTGCGCGAGGTGATTGCCAGTTTTTGCCCAAGGATATGGTTGAGCAGGGTGGACTTGCCGACGTTCGGCCGGCCAACGATCGCGACGTACCCGCAACGGCTAACGACCTCGGGCTGTAGCTGTTCGTCAGTCATGTCCATTCTCCACGCCCAAGGCGATCAATGCGGCTGCCGCAGCAACCTGTTCGGCAATACGGCGGCTGGCGCCCTGCCCATGGGTTTTATCATTGAGCAAAGCCACCTGACATTCGACGAAGAACGTGCGGCAATGCGGTTCGCCCTGGATATCTACCACCTCATACCGCGGCAAATCACAGGCGCGCGACTGCAAGAACTCCTGCAGGCGCGTCTTGGGATCCTTGTTGGTGTCGACCAGGGTCAGCCCCTGCAGCTCGTTGGCCAACCAGGCGACTACCCGCTCGCGCGCAACGTCCATACCGGCGTCCAGGTAAATGGCACCGATCAGTGCTTCGAGGGTATCCGCGAGAATCGACTCACGGCGAAAACCGCCGCTCTTGAGCTCACCTGAGCCCAAGCGCAAGTATTCGCCGAGCTCGAATCCACGAGCCAACACCGCCAGCGTCTCGCCTTTGACCAGTCGAGCCCGCAGACGCGATAGCTGCCCCTCACGGGCTTGCGGAAAGTGATTGAACAGCGCTTCACCGGCAACAAAATTGAGGATGGCGTCGCCAAGAAACTCCAGACGCTCATTGTTGCGCCCGGCAAAGCTGCGATGGGTCAGAGCCAGGAGCATGAGCTCCTGGTCCTTGAATTGATAACCGAGCCTGCGCTCGAGACGGGCTAACGAAGTGCTCACGGCATCCTTAGGCGATATTCTTTGTCGAAGTTCGCCACCAGATCGAGGTTGCGGATCAGCGGCTCGCGTTTTTCGTATTTCAGGTGCGCTCTGAATTCGTTGTTCTGGATCTCGACCTTCAGCGCTTCCTTCAGATCGATGTCCTGGATGCCGTTGACCTGCATCCCCTTGCTGACATGACTATAGAACTCCCCGACGCTGCGAATATCTAGCGCTTCGTCGGTTTCCACGGATTGAATGATCTTGTCCATGGACATGTAATCGAAATAATGCGGGAACATCTTGAATCCGGTACTGGCCACAAATGCCACAACCGCCAGGACCATGATCCAGCTCAGCATGGACAGCCCTTTTTGCGAACGCGCAAAACTCATGTCGACCTCTATGTCGTTACGATACCCGCCGATCGGGGCAGGACAAATATAGCGACCCTGCGTCGCTCAACAGGGGCCGCAATTCACAGCTTTCAGTGAATCAGGCCCACGCGGGAGAAATTCGGCAGGTTGCCGAGCTTCGGATCAGGCCAGCTCATCCAAACGGCGAAAGCCTTGCCTACGATATTGCGATCCGGGACCATCCCGGCAAGCTCGGAGGGAATCGACTCATCTTGCCAGTAACGACTGTCGTTCGAGTTGTCGCGGTTGTCGCCCATCATGAAGTAGTGTTCCGCCGGCACAATCCACTGCCGGCTCGGCTCGATGCGATAGCGCCCCATTTCCTTGCGGATCAGGTGTTCCATCTCTCCCAGCTTCTCCCGATACAACACCGCACTGCCCAAGCTGCCCGGCTCCTCGCCGACCAAGGTTTCGGCAACCAGCTGATCGTTGACGTACAGCCGCCGATCTCTGCTATAGCGCACGATATCCCCCGGCAAGCCAACGACGCGCTTGATGTAGTTGATGCTCGGTTGATTGGGGTAGCGGAAGACCATGACATCGCCACGCTTCGGATCGCTGACTTCAATCACCTTCGTATCCACCACAGGCAGGCGAATGCCGTAGGCAAACTTGTTCACCAGAATGAAGTCACCCACTTCAAGTGTGGGAATCATCGAACCGGATGGAATCTGGAACGGCTCGACCAGGAACGAGCGCAACACCAGCACGATGGCCAGCACCGGAAAGAACGACTTTCCGTATTCGATCAGCACTGGTTCCTTGTTCAAGGCTTCGAGCGTTGATGGGTCAATTTCCCCGGTGCGCCCTTCGTAGTTGGCGATCGCGGCCCGCCTGCGAGGTGCGAAGAACAGCAAATCGCTGAGTGCCAACAAGCCACAAACAGCTACTGCGATAACCAGCAACAAAGGGAAATTAATCGACATATCAGCTATCTACCTTCAACACCGCGAGGAAGGCCTCCTGCGGGATTTCGACGTTGCCGACCTGCTTCATGCGCTTCTTACCGGCTTTCTGCTTCTCCAGCAGCTTGCGCTTACGGCTGACGTCGCCACCGTAGCACTTGGCAAGAACGTTTTTGCGCAACGCCTTGACAGTACTGCGAGCGACAATCTGACCGCCGATAGCGGCTTGAATAGCGACGTCGAACATCTGGCGCGGGATCAGCTCCTTCATCTTCTCGACGAGGATGCGGCCCTTATAGTGGGCATTGTCACGGTGGACGATCAAAGCTAGCGCGTCGACCTTGTCGCCATTGATCAGGATGTCCAGACGCGTCAGGTTCGCCGACTGGAAACACTCGAAGCTGTAATCCAGCGAGGCGTAGCCGCGACTGCACGACTTCAAGCGGTCGAAAAAGTCCAGTACCACCTCGCTCATCGGCAGGTCGTAACGCACCTGCACCTGAGTTCCGAGGAACTGCAGATCACGCTGCACCCCTCGTTTCTCGATGCAAAGGGTGATGACGTTACCCAAGTGCTCTTGCGGCACGAGGATATTGGCGCGCACGATCGGCTCGCGCATGTCCTCGATGGAGGACACATCCGGGAGCTTGGACGGGCTATCGACATAAATGGTGTCGCCGTTCTTCAGCACGATCTCATAGACCACTGTCGGCGCAGTAGTGATCAGATCCAGATCGTATTCGCGCTCAAGCCGCTCCTGGATGATCTCCATGTGCAGCATGCCGAGGAAGCCGATACGGAAGCCGAAGCCCAGCGCGTCGGAGCTTTCCGGCTCGTATTGCAGCGCTGCGTCATTGAGGGTGAGCTTCTGCAATGCCTCGCGGAAATCCTCGAAATCATCCGAGCTGACTGGGAACAGACCCGCATAGACCTGCGGCTTGACGCGCTTGAAGCCGGGCAGCATTTCCACATCCGGCGTGCTCGACAGTGTCAGCGTGTCGCCCACTGGAGCGCCGAGAATGTCCTTGATGCCAGCGATGATGAAGCCCACTTCACCGGCCTTCAGGTCTGCCGTGGCGGTGTGCTTGGGATTGAAAACGCCGACGCTGTCCACCTGGTGGACCTTACCGGTGGATTTAACCAACACCTTGTCGCCCTTCTTGATACGACCGTGACGCACCCGTACCAGAGAAACGACGCCGAGATAGTTATCGAACCAGGAGTCGATGATGAGCGCCTGCAGCGGCGCCTCGATATCACCGGTCGGCGGCGGTATGACGGCGACCAGACGCTCGAGCACCTCGTCTACGCCCATGCCACTCTTGGCACTACAGGCGACGGCGTCGGTGGCATCGATACCGATGATGTGCTCGATCTCTTCCTTGACCTTATCCGGGTCGGCCTGCGGCAGATCCATCTTGTTCAGCACCGGCATTACCTCAAGGCCCTGCTCGATCGCCGTGTAGCAGTTGGCAACCGATTGCGCCTCGACGCCCTGGCCGGCATCGACCACCAGCAGCGCACCCTCGCAGGCGGCCAGCGAACGGCTGACTTCATAGGTGAAGTCGACATGGCCAGGCGTATCGATGAAGTTCAGCTGGTAGGTCTTGCCGTCGCGCGCGGGGTAATAAAGCGTGACGCTGTGGGCCTTGATGGTAATGCCGCGCTCGCGCTCGAGGTCCATCGAGTCCAGGACCTGTGCTTCCATTTCACGCTCGGTCAGACCGCCGCACATCTGGATGAACCGGTCGGCCAGCGTCGACTTGCCGTGATCGATATGGGCGATGATGGAAAAGTTGCGGATATGACTCAGGTCGCTCACAGCTCAACACTCGGAAAAGTCGCGGGCCGATTGCCCGCCGAAAATAGCCGCGAAGTGTAACTGATCAGTCCTGGCAGTGCCACGCACAAGCCATTCGCATGCCGACCAGTAGCGCTGATGCCTGTTTCAAATACGCTAAAAACAAAAAGGGCGGCCCGACGACCACCCTTCTGTTTTACTTCACCGGCGTTATTCGGCCAGCTTGAACGTGATGAAACTGGCACGTCCCTGTCGCAGTACGCGCATCGAAACCGAGCGGTTCTTTGGCAGCTGCTCAGCCACCCGACCGAAGGTTGCTGCGGAGTTGATGGCCTGGTTGTTCAGGTGGGTGATCACATCACCGGGGCGCAGGCCGATCATCGCCGCAGGCCCATTGAGTATCTCGGTGATCACCACGCCGCCGGGCAGATCGAGGCTCTTCTTCTGCTCCTCGGTCAACTCGGTCACCTTCACGCCCAAGCGGTTATCGCTGCGCTCCTGGCCACCGCTGGAGGCCGCTACCGCTTCGCCCTCTTCCGGCATGGCGCCAATGCTCACCTCGAGCATCTTGCGATCACCGTCGCGCACTACTTCCATCCGCGCCTTGCTGCCAGGCTTCAAAGCGCCTACCAGATGGGGCAGGTCGGCCGACATGACGATAGGCTTGCCGTTGAGGCTGAGAATGACATCACCCACACGCAGCCCGCTTCGCGCTGCCGGACCACCGTCCATTACCTGAGCTACCAGCGCTCCGGCAGGCCGCTCGAGACCAAAGGATTCGGCCAGGTCTTTGTTCACCTCCTGAATAACCACACCGAGCCAACCGCGGCTGACCTTGCCATCGGTGCGCAGTTGATCCGCCACGTCCATCGCCACATCAATCGGGATCGCGAAGGAAAGCCCCATGAAGCCACCGGAACGCGTGAATATCTGCGAATTGATGCCGATCACCTCACCCTTCAGATTGAACAGCGGCCCGCCCGAATTACCCGGGTTGATCGCTACGTCGGTTTGAATGAATGGGACGTAGCTCTCGTTAGGCAGGCTACGACCGGTCGCACTGACGATACCTGCGGTCACCGTGTGATCGAAGCCGAAAGGCGATCCAATTGCCAGCACCCACTCACCAGCCTTCAGCTCATCGGAACGGCCAATCTTCACGGTCGGCAGCCCCTTACCCTCAACCTTGAGGACAGCTACATCCGAACGCGGATCAGCACCAACCAGCTTCGCTTCAAGCTCGCTCCGATCAGGTAAGCGGACGATGATTTCATCGGCACCGGCGACCACATGATTGTTGGTCAGCACATAGCCATCGTCGGAAATGATAAAACCCGAACCCAAGGATTGCGCTTCACGCTGCTGCCCGCGACCGGGCGCCCCTGGCATCTGCGGGATGCTGTGCTCGAAGAACTCACGAAAGATGGGCGGCAGCCCTTCAAGCTCGGGCATCTGCGACGTGGTGCCACGAGTCGGCACCTTTTGCTTGGTACTGATGTTCACCACTGCTGGCGAGGCACTTTCAACCAGCGGCGTAAAATCAGGCAAAGCCGCCTGCGCGACCATGGCCTGCCCGAACAACGCAAGGCCCGCCACGAAGGCAAAGCAGCTATTTCGATTGAACATGACTACAAGTCTCCCCACTGAACAAAACAAGAAAGCTCAGGGACTCGCAGGCCCCGCGAGCATGGCGCGCAAGACCACCGGCTGCAGATTCGGGTCACCCGCTGTGCTCCGGCTTCGCATACGCACAAGCAGCCAGGAAACGAAGAATCCCCCGAGGCCGGCCAAAATGATGATTGGCTCGCGCACCGTGAACTGGGCCGCAACAGTTGCCGCCGCCATCAGCATGATCAGGGGAAGAAGATAGACAAGGACGGCACCGCGCAGCAATACGTCCTCACGGATACCAACAATGACCGAATCACCAACTTGTAGCTGCAGGTCACAAAGCGCCCGAATCAGCCCGCGACGCTCACGCACGCCTAACGTATCCATCAGACCTTGACCACAACCACTCTTGGCGGAGCAGCCGGAACAGGTGCTCTTGCGCCGAGTTTCGACCCATACCGCGCCGTCATCGAGTGCAATAACCCGCCCCGGCTCCTCGATCATCTTTGCGCCTGTTCTGCGCCCACCCGCATGGAAAGCGCCACTCGCTCTGCAGTCCCTAGTGGAATTTCTCCGACCACGGTGACCATCACGTCGCCATCAGCCGTACTGATGCGCTTGGATACCGCAACGGTCGGTCCCATCTGGCTTCGGGCATCTTCGACCAATGCGCCACGCAGGGGCTCGAGAAACACCGAGAACTTGGCGAGGCCGTCGCCATAGGACAGCCAGGAAACCATTTCAGACGATGCCGGACTAGGACGCTCATTGGCATCAAGCAGCTTAAAACCTGAAGGCAACCAATCGGATCGCCAAACCGAAGAGGGGCTGGCTTCACGCTTGCTTACCGATAACGATTTACAAGCAGCACCAGCAGTCAGCTGCTGCTGGTCGATCGCATCAGTTGAGAAATGGGTGAATTGAAAGCGCTCAAGCAATTGACCCTTTTCGTTCAGCATCAACGACTTGAGCGGCAGGGCAGTGTCTCGATCAAGGTGCAATTCAAAACCGTAGCGATGCTGATCCCGCGGAACTACCGCCAGCGCAATCGCCGCGCGGCCGGCGACACGGGAGTCACCAATCTCACGAAACTCGTACCACTCGGAAAGCGCCTTCGGGTCGAAACGCTGGCCGTGCCAGACTTGAGCCTCGCGAACCTGCGCGGCCAGGTCGTCAGTGGCACATTTCACATGCCCATCGACCAGCAAGACCTCTGCGGGCGCACCATCAAGCTGAAGCAAACGTTCCTGCACACGACCGTCACCAACCTGCTGCCACACAGCATGGCTGGAGAAGCTACCGTTTCGTTCGTATACGAAGGTACCTGCGTAACTCTGCTTATGCTCCGCTGTCGCAAGGCGTTCCATCCAAGCTCCAGCATCAGCAGCAAGGGCCGGCATTGATAGCCAGCCCCCGATCACCACATACAGCGGTAAGACGCGCATGTTTCTCCCTAACGTTCTTCCATGCTGGCCGCGCGAGCGTAAGGCAGCGCGCTCTCCGATCCATTACCAAAAGCAGCTTGCTGCGCATGCTGACGAATATACGAAGGCAGACGCTCTTCGTGCCAGCGTTCGACCGGCGCGCCATCAGCCGTGGCCTGCACAGGCACCTCCGCTTGCTCGCTGTAACCAGCCAGCACTGTCGGCCCCTGGTTGGTTTGCGGTACGGAAATGCTGGGCTGCGGAGCCTGCTGAGCTAGTTGCGGACCAGCCACTTCATTCTGGTTGTACAAGCGTACACCTGCCAGGACTGCGACTGTAACCGATGCGGCTACTGCCAGACGACCCAGACTCTTCCAACCGTTGCGCTGAGCCTTGGCTGGGGCGGCCTCGTCGGCCAAAGCTGCCGATACTGCCGAAGCAATATCGAGGCGTGGCTCAATCAACTCCTTGTGCATGGCGGCACGGGCAAGCTGATAGCGCGACCAGGTAGCACGCAGCTCCGGATTGTCGCCTGCGAGCATGCGACGTAATTCCAACTCGTCCGCTTCGTTATCCATCACCGCGGACAGCGATTCATGCAGGGCTTCACGACTCATGGCTGTTCCTCTCTTGGCTGTCGCCGCTGTCTCAGGATTCGTGCAACAAGGGTTGCAACGCTTTATCTATGGCTTCGCGTGCCCGGAAAATCCGAGAACGCACTGTGCCCACCGGACACTGCATGACGCTTGCAATGTCTTCATAACTAAGACCATCAAATTCACGCAGTGTTAGAGCAGTACGCAAATCTTCGGGCAAAAGCTGAATAGTTCGATGAACGGTATCTTCGATCTCATCCCTGAGCAGCGAGCGCTCCGGCGACTCGATGTCCTTCAGGGCATGATCGCCTTCGTAGAACTCGGCATCCTCGGAACTCACGTCACTATCTGGCGGACGCCTACCGCGCGCTACCAGATGATTCTTCGCCGTATTAATGGCAATGCGGTACAGCCATGTATAAAACGCGCTGTCGCCGCGAAAATTTGCAAGTGCGCGATAGGCCTTGATAAACGCCTCTTGAGCGACATCCTGAGCCTCATGGGAGTCATGCACGAATCGCACGATTAGCCCAAGGATCTTGTGCTGATATTTCATTACCAGCAGATCAAACGCTCGCTTGTCTCCACGCTGCACTCGTTCAACCAGTTGCTGGTCCTGCTCCTGGGTTAACATGAACGCTTCCCTCCATTAGCGGAGGAGCGTCGCTCACACCAGTGAACCGACCTGCCAGAATAGACCCGGGCTTTACGCAAAAGTTCTCCCCCTCCTAGCAAGCTATCCTGCAATACCTGACGGCGATTGCACCGCAGCGTTGCGCTAGATCGACTAGCGACGCCGTCCTGGTGTCCATAGCAAACACGCACCGCCCATTCACGATGGCCAGCTGGTTTGCACTCACAACTGCCTATTGAGCTGTCCAAACGAGAAAAAGTTCCCCCTCGTTAGAAGACAACTGCGTAGTCATCTATTTTGACGCTACATCCCGTCTATATACTAGGGTTCGTTTCCCCGCGGAATTGGACATGACTCAGGTTCAACGATACGACGTCTTGGTCATCGGTAGCGGCGCGGCCGGCTTGACTCTCGCGCTCAACCTGCCGGCAGATCTTCGCATTGCCGTACTGAGCAAGGGCGACCTCGCCAATGGGTCTACCTATTGGGCGCAAGGAGGCGTCGCCGCAGTCCTAGACACCACCGACACCGTGGAATCCCACGTTGCGGACACGCTGATAGCAGGTGGTGGCCTCTGCCATGAAGACGCCGTCCGATTCACCGTCGAGCACAGCAACGAGGCCATTCAGTGGCTTATCGAACAGGGCGTGCCCTTCACCCGCGACGACGCCCCTGATCGCGAAGACGGCAGCTTCGAATTTCACCTTACCCGCGAAGGCGGTCATAGCCACCGGCGCATCATTCATGCCGCGGATGCTACGGGGGCAGCAATCTTCAACACGCTGCTCGCACAGGTCAGAACCAAGAACAACATCGAGCTGCTCCAGCAGCGCGTCGCGGTAGATCTGATCACCGAACACAAGCTTGGGCTTCCCGGCAGGCGCTGCCTTGGCGCATACGTACTCAACCGAAGTACCGGTGAGGTGGAGACATTCCAAGCGCGATCAGTGGTTCTGGCGACCGGCGGCGCCGCCAAGGTGTACCTATATACCAGCAATCCGGATAGCGCTTGCGGCGACGGCATCGCCATGGCATGGCGCGCCGGTTGCAGGGTCGGCAACCTCGAGTTCAATCAGTTTCACCCCACCTGCCTGTATCACCCGCAGGCCAAGAGCTTCTTGGTTACCGAGGCACTGCGCGGCGAAGGCGCCCTGCTCAAGCTGCCAAATGGCGAGCGCTTCATGCCACGCTTCGACGCCCGCGAGGAACTCGCACCACGAGACATCGTCGCGCGTGCCATCGATCATGAAATGAAGCGCCTTGGCATTGATTGCGTCTATTTGGACATTAGTCACAAACCCGCGGAATTCATCAAGGCCCACTTCCCGACGGTTTATGAGCGCTGCCTGACCTACGGAATCGACATTACCCTCCACCCCATACCGGTCGTACCCGCTGCGCACTACACCTGCGGGGGCATAGTCGTCGACCAGGCAGGCCGGACCGACGTCCCCGGCCTCTACGCCATTGGTGAAACCAGCTTCACGGGTCTGCACGGAGCCAATCGAATGGCCAGCAACTCGTTGCTCGAATGCTTCGTCTACGGACGCGCAGCAGCCCAGGACATCCTGCGCGAGCTACCCAAAATCACCGCTCCCACGAATCTCCCCACCTGGGACGCCAGCCAGGTCACCGACTCCGACGAGGACGTGATCATTGCGCATAACTGGGATGAGCTGAGGCGTTTCATGTGGGACTACGTTGGCATCGTCCGCACCAGCAAGCGCCTGATGCGCGCGCAACATAGGGTACGCCTGCTGCTCAGCGAAATTGATGAGTTCTACAGCAACTACAAAGTCAGCCGCGATCTGCTCGAACTGAGAAATCTCGCACTGGTTGCGGACCTGATGATTCGCTCAGCCATGGAGCGCAAGGAAAGTCGAGGCTTGCACTACACCCTCGACTACCCCGACCTGCTACCGCAAGCGCTCGACACTATTCTGGTGCCACCCACCTACGCCGACTGAACTTGAGCCGCACCCGCAGCCGTCGATGCTGCTCGTGCGGCAGCGAGTCACGGGGAACGCAGACGCTACTAGCAAAGCGCTGCCCGGAAAGACGAAAGCGAAGAATAACCACTAGAGGCAATGCCAGACTGTCAGGCAGCAACTGAACCGACTGCCAGCCCTGCTGCTCACTCCACAGGTACCAGCCGGACTCTTCGTGGCGCAAACCGCACCACGCCTGCGGACTGGATAGCAGGATACCGCGGGGCAATACGTACCACGCATGTGCAAGCCCCAACAGCACGCAGCTGAATTGCAGCCACGGCGGAGCCGCCGACAACAGAATTGCCGCCAAGGCCAGCGCTTGAACGGCAAGGTAGAGTGCCAACAAAAGACCTGACGGCCGCCAGCGGCACTCGAAAGGCTGATTACTTGGGCTGGACACGGTCGAGGATCATGCGAACCATCCGACGCAGATCTTCGTCATCGGGCTCACCACGCTGCATGAACCAGCCGAACATGTCCTGATCTTCGCAGCTCAAGAGCTTGCGGTAGCGACGCTGATCTTCTTCATCGAGATCCGGGTAAACTTCCTTGACGAACGGCACCAGTAGCACGTCCAGCTCCAGCATGCCGCGACGGCTCTGCCAGAACAGGCGATTGAGTTCGGATTGCTCTGCCATACATCAGCTCCTGTTGAGAAGGCGCGCATTATAGCGACTGCATTACGCTCTTCAGTCGCTTTTTTCGCCGCACTGCAAACCAGCCACCACGCAACCATTTTCATCGGCCTGTTATGATGTCCACCCGGATTCCGACGACGACTGATCATGACCGACACTGCTTATTTTTGCGTTCTGTCGCATGAGGGCGTCCTTGCCGTACGCGGCCCGGATGCCAGCAAGTTTCTCCAGGGTCAGCTGACCTGCAACCTCAACTATCTCAATGCCGATACATCCAGTCTCGGCGCACGCTGCACCCCAAAGGGGCGCATGCAGTCGAGCTTCCGCATTGCGCTGGACGGAGACGGCTACCTGCTGGCAATGGCCAGCGATTTGCTGCAATCGCAACAGGCTGACTTGAGCAAATACGCCGTGTTTTCCAAGTCACGCCTCAGCGATGAGAGCGCCGACTGGTGCCGATTCGGCCTTTCAGGAGGCGACGGCTCGCTGGTCAGTCTTGGCCTGGACCTGCCGCAAACCGCCGATGCGACGGCGCGCAGCAACGGGATGATCGCGATCCGCCTCCAAGACAGCCGCGCCGAGCTTTGGGTGCCCAGCGCCGAAGCGTCCCAGGTTCGCTCTCGCCTGAGCGCACAGCTCAGCGAGGCGCCTGTTAACCGCTGGTTGCTTGATCAAGTTCGCGCTGGCGTGGGGCAGGTCTTCGGCAGTACCCGAGAGCTGTTCATCCCGCAAATGATCAACCTGCAGGCGCTAGGAGGCGTCAGCTTCAAGAAAGGCTGCTACACGGGCCAGGAGATCGTGGCGCGCATGCAGTATCTGGGCAAACTCAAGCGCCGCCTGCATCGCCTCATGATCGAAGGCACGCAAGAAGAGTTACCAGCTCCCGGCGTAGAGCTTTTCTCGCCGGTCCACGGTTCTAGCGTGGGCGAAGTGGTGTTTGCCGCGACTAGCGCTGACGGGATCGAACTGCTTGCGGTGGTGCAGGAAGATGCGGCCGCCGACGGGCGTCTATGCCTGGGCTCTCCGGACGGCATGCCGATGACTTTGCTCGATCTGCCGTATCACCTAAATCCGGACCAGGAAATTCAGCGCTAGTGCGAACCGGAACCAGAAACCAGATACCCCAGAGGTGCACCATAGGCAGCAGGCCAAGGCCGGCGTGACCATAAGCGCCCGAGCAACACTGAACGACACCTTAAAGGAATGACATGAGCACCCTTGCCGAGAAAGTCCAGCGTGAATTGACGCTCGCGATCGAGAACGACGAACTGGTCCTGCCCACCTTGCCAGAGGTGGCGCTGCGCGTTCGAGAGGCCGCCGAAGACCCGGATATCAGCATTCCTGCGCTGAGCAAAGTGATTGGCAACGACGCGGCGGTGACCGCCCGCATTATCAAGGTCGTCAACAGCCCGCTGCTGCGTACCAGCCGCGAGATCGACGACCTGCAAATGGCAATCAGCCGGCTGGGCATCAACTACACCTGCAACCTGGCAACGGGTCTCGCCATGGAGCAGATGTTCCAGGCGACCACCGACGTAGTCGATCGCAAGATGCGCGAAGTCTGGACCAAAAGCACCGAGGTTGCTGCGATCAGCCATGTGCTCTGCCGCCATTACACGCGACTGATGCCGGATCAGGCGACACTCGCGGGCCTGGTTCACCAGATCGGGATACTGCCAATCCTGACCTATGCCGAAGAGCACAGCGCGCTGCTTGCCGATTCGTTCAGCCTCAACCACGTCATCGACAAGATTCACCCCATGGTGGGCGAAAAGATCCTGCGGGCGTGGGACTTCCCCGATGCCATCGCGTCGGTTGCCGGTCAATACACCAATTTTCAGCGCAACTCAGTTAAGGTCGATTACGTAGATATCGTCCAGGTTGCAACGCTGCAAAGCTATATGGGCACCCAACACCCCTATGCGCAGCTGGACTGGAGCGACATTCCAGCATTTGCCAAGCTGGGCCTGGATCCAAGTGAGCTTATGCAGGAAGACGAAGATCTTTCCGCCGCAATGGACGCTGCAATGACCATGCTTGGATAAGCAACACCGCCTCCCATTACCGTTCGCCCGAAAGCGAGGAACCGTCCCTAACGACGCCTAGTCACAAAAAGGGACGGCAATCTCGCCGCATCGAGGTTTCGTGTCTTGCTCATGCTCGACACAACCCTGGTGAAGAAAGGAGAACGCAATGACCAAAACAACCAAGACAATCTTCTCAGGCGCCTTCGCGTTACTCGTCGGAATGGCCGCCAACATGGCATTCGCCGCTGAAGGCGAGAACTTCGTCGATGAGGCCTCGGCGAAAGGCATTGCCGAAATCGAAACGGCAAAGATGGCGCTGGACAAGGGCACATCCCAAGACGTAAAGCAGTTTGCGCAGAAGATGATCGACGACCACACCAAGGCCAATCAGGAACTCGCACAACTGGCGCAGCAGAAAGATCTGGAGATGTCAGACGAAGCAACACTGATGGACAAGGCCAAAGCCATGATCCTGAAATTGCGTGACGGCGAGAATTTCGACGAGGCCTACGCTAACAACCAAGTCGTTGCTCATGAACAGACCATCGAGCTGTATCAGGAGTACGTAGAAGGTGGCGAAAATGCCGACCTCAAGCAGTTCGCTCAGAAGACACTGCCGAAGCTCGAAGAGCACCTGAAGCATGCCAAGGACCTGCAGTCCAAGCACGCCACGAAGAACTAACATTCAAGCCCGATGCCGCCCGGCAGGCATCGGGTTAGACCTCTGACGGCAGTCTCCAGTCGATCGGCCGCATCCCCTGCTGCTGAAGAAATTGATTGGCACGACTAAAGTGCCCGTTGCCGATGAACCCACGGTGCGCCGAAAGTGGCGACGGATGCACTGACTTCAAAATCAGATGCCGAGTTGCATCTATCAGCTTCGCCTTCGATTGCGCATGCGCACCCCAAAGGATGAACACCAGATGCGGGCAGCGCTCGCCAACCACTTCGATTACCTGATCGGTAAACTGGTGCCACCCAGCCTTTGCATGCGATCCAGCAATGCCCTGCTCTACCGTGAGCGACGTATTGAGCATTAGCACGCCCTGCTCCGCCCAATGCTGCAGGTAACCGTGCTTGGGGATATCCAGGTTCAGATCGCGCTTCAATTCCTTGAAGATGTTCTGCAGCGATGGTGGCGCGGCTATGCCTGGCTGTACCGAGAAGCATAAACCGTGGGCTTGCCCCGGACCGTGGTAAGGGTCCTGACCGAGAATGACCACCTTCACTTGATCAAGCGGCGTTGAGTTGAGCGCATTGAAGATCATCGGTCCTGGAGGATAGATAGTCTTTCCAGCCGCCTTCTCACGCCGCAAGAACGCCCCGAGTTCGAGCATGTAAGGCTTGTCGAACTCCTCGCGTAGCGCCTCCTTCCAGCCGGCCTCGAGCCTGATGCGATCATCTTGAGTCATGAGCAATTTCCGGGTGGCCAAGCCGCCGAACCCTAAAAAACCTCACGATCATTGTCAACGGCCAGACCGCCCGTGCATTGCGATACCGCAATATCAACCCCCCTCCTTTAGTCATAATTGCACCTGGCTCACGTACTGATGCGGGCATGCCTTCCAGACCTCACATAAAGAGTGACGCAAGCACTAGCCGCAAGGTAAAAAAGCCCACTGCCAAAACCAATAACAAAAGCGATAACAAGGAACATGCTATGAAGCGGATTACCCTCTTGGCGTTAGGGCTGGGGTTCTGTCTTACGGCTCAGGCTGCCGACCCCATCACGCTTGGCCTGAACTACCCCCGCACCGGCAGCTACAAGGAAGAAGGTCTGGCGCAGATGCGCGGAGCCTTGCTGGCCATCGACGAGATCAACGAGGCCGGCGGCGCGCTGGGTCGTCCTCTGCAGCTGATCAGTCGCAACAGCGCCTCGCGCCCGGACAAGTCCATCGCCAACGTCGACAAGATGGCTGACGAAGGCGTCGCCATGCTGTTTGGCGGCGTATCCAGTGCGGTAGCGATCGCCGCCAGCAAGCGCGCCAAGGAGCGCGGACTGCTCTATTTCGGCACCCTGACATACTCCAACGACACCACCGGCAAGGATGGCCACCGCTACATGTTCCGCGAGTGCAACAACGCCTGGATGAGTGCGCGGGTGCTGGGCCAATACTTGAATGAGAACATGCCGGGCAAGACGTACTTTTACATCACCTCCGACTACACCTGGGGCCACACCAGCGAAAGCTCGCTTCGCCAGGCCACCGGCACCGTCGACCCGAACAAGCACCAGGGGGTAAAGACAGCCTTTCCCGGTGCTCGCCTGTCCGATTACCGAGCCGCTCTGGAAAAGGCCGCCGACAGCGGGGCCGAGGTGCTGGTGCTGGTACTGTTCGGAGAGGACATGGTGCGCGCCATGCGCATCGCCGATGAACTTGGCCTGAACAAGAAAATGCAGATCGCCATCCCCAACCTCACCCTCTCGATGGTCGAGCTGGCTGGCCCTGACATCATGCGTGGCGTGCTTGGCACCGAGCCCTGGACCTGGCGCGTGCCCGAACTGGAGGGCTCCGAGCGCGGCAAAGCCTTCGTGCGCAACTTCGGCGATCGCTATCAGACCCACCCATCCAGCTCCGCCGCGTCGGCCTACAGCATCGTGTATCAGTGGGCCGACGCCGCCACCCGCGCCAGGAGTATTGGTAGCGAGCAGGTCATCGCGGCGCTGGAAAACCACAGCTATAGCCTGCTCAAGGATCAGCAGCAGTGGCGCGGGTTCGATCACCAGAATGTGCAGACTGTTTATGCCGTTCGCGTGAAGCCTCGTGATGAGGTCCTCAAGGACCGCTTCAAACAGGACTATTTCGAAATCGTCCATCGCCTGTCGGGCGAGCAGGCCGCGCCTACGCTCGCCGAATGGCAGGAAGAGCGTCGTGTCGGTGGTCAGCCGACTAGACTACAGTGACAAAGGCGCGGTGTGCCTGAGCAGCAGCTCTGGCGCACCGCGCAGGCCTGCTGAACCATCGGAACGCCGCAACCTCGCAGCGCAGAAGGACTCTGAAGAGGAGCGACATGCCATGTCGCCGGTCAGCAGACGTCTGAGTTGCCACGAGGATTTCGACCATGAGTACTGCGGTAGAGCCCTACCAAGCCGGCGTCTTCGACCTTACCCACAAGCTGACCGTGGAAAAACATGGTCACACTGCTCTCATCACCATCAATCATCCGCCAGCCAATACCTGGGACCGAGAGTCGCTGATCGGTCTCAAACAGGTAATTGAGCATCTCAACCACGACGATGACATCTACGCGCTGGTGATCTGTGGCCAGGGCGAGAAGTTCTTCAGTGCCGGTGCGGACCTGAAACTCTTCGCCGACGGCGATCGCAATAGAGCCCGAGAGATGGCACGACGCTTCGGCGAAGCCTTCGAGGCGCTACGCGACTTCCGTGGTGTTTCCATCGCCGCGATCAACGGCTTTGCCCTCGGCGGCGGTCTGGAATGCGCGCTAGCCTGCGATCTGCGGATCGCCGAGCAGCAGGCGCAGATGGGCTTGCCCGAGGCTTCAGTCGGGCTGCTGCCTTGTGCAGGCGGTACCCAGGCATTGGCCTGGCTGGTCGGTGAAGGCTGGGCCAAACGCATGATTCTCTGTGGCGAGCGCATCACGGCAGAAACCGCGTTGCGCATCGGCCTGGTGGAGCAGGTGGTCGAGCCGGGCCAGTCACGCGGCCACGCGCTGCTGCTTGCATCCCGCGTTGCAAGGCAAAGCCCGGTGGCGGTGCGCGCTATCAAACCGCTGATAGATAGCTCCCGCCAGCGTGTGCCTAACACACTAGCCGCTGCCGAGCGGGAGGCCTTTGTAGAGCTTTTCGAGGCAGAGGACACTCTAGAGGGCGTCAATGCCTTTCTCGAAAAACGAGACCCTCGCTGGCGCAACCGATGAGCACCCCACCACGCGCAGGGCCGTAAGCACTGCCCACAAAAATGAAACAGGTGTCGAGAATGCCCATGCACGTCACCTTCGAGGAACGCCCTGCGCTGCACGGCTCGCGGATCGCCATTGCCACGCTGGACGCTGAGCAGCAGCTCAACGCGCTGAGCCTGCCAATGATCGAAGCGCTGCTCGACCAATTTCGCCGCTGGGCCACGGCACCAGCCGTGGTCTGTGTGCTCTTGCGAGGAAACGGCGCCAAGGCATTCTGTGCCGGTGGCGACGTCCGCCGACTTGCAGAGGCTTGTCGGGCCGAACCCGGGACCGTGCCGTCATTGGCCGAGCGTTTCTTCGCGGACGAGTACCGCCTTGTCCATCTGATGCACCACTACCCCAAGCCGTTGATCTGCTGGGGACACGGCCATGTCATAGGTGGCGGCATGGGCCTCCTACGAGCCGCAACGATCCGTATCGTTACGCCGAACAGTCGCCTGGCGATGCCGGAAGTCGCCATAGGCCTGCATCCCGATGTTGGTGCAAGCTGGTTCCTGCCGCGCGCCCCGGGAAAGCTGGGCCTGTTTCTAGGCCTCACGGGCACACAGCTCAATTCGCGCGACGCATTGGATATCGGTCTGGCCGATCGCTGCCTGATGGACGAGCAACAACCCGAACTGATCGAAGGGTTGGTACAGATCAACTGGCAGGAGCAGGCGGACCACCAGCTTCACAGCTTATTGCGAGCCTTTTCCAAGCAGGCAACACGACAAATGCCTGAGGCCCGCTTGCTACCGAGACGCGAGCGAATAGATGAATTGCTCGATGTGGCCGACCTGCCTCATGCCTGGCAAGCCTTGACCAGCTATCAGGACGACACGGATGAGCTATTCACCCAGACATCTCGCAACCTCGTAAGCGGCTGCCCGCTGAGCGCCCACCTGGTCTGGGCCCAGTTTCAGTACGGCACGAAGCGCTCGCTAACACAGGCCCTGCAGACGGAATACGCGCTAAGCCTTAACTGCTGCCGCCACCCCGAATTTGCCGAAGGCGTCCGAGCGCGGCTGATCGACAAGGACAACCATCCAACCTGGCATTGGAGCGACGTCCACAGCATCCCGCCAGCCGTCGTTCGCGCGCACTTCGAGCCCACTTGGGCAGGGGCGCACCCGCTTGCTGACCTGTCTGAATGACTATTCATCAGCGACGATAGTAGTGGTGGCGCCCCCCTCGATCGTATTGCGGGCGCAACCTATGATCGCGTCCATCCCTGATCAGCGGCGGCCGCTGGTGGCGATTTTCCTGGCGCCATTGCTGTCGCCGCTCGACGCCGCGGTGGCGATCGTAGTACTGCGGCGGTAACTGGCTCTGATAGCGTGGCGGCAGGTTGTGCTGGTACTGCGGATAATGGGAATAGGGGCTGCGTGGGTCGTACTGACGCGGACGACTGTCCTGACGGTAGCCCCGGTTATACTGCTGCGGGCTCTGATTGAAATAGCGAGGGCTCTCGGCTTGAAAAACCCATACGCCGTCACGTCGCTCGGCATGGGCCTGAAGGCTCAGAGCCCAACCAACGCAGAGAAAAATCAATAAAGAACGAATGCTCATGGAGCCACCTCCGAGGGTGTCACAGGCTTCTACCATCAGACCACAACCATGAGCCAGCTGCAGAAACAGCGGACAACCGGCAGGCGCGCCACGATATTCCGCGCCTCCAAGCGTCGCTCCATCACCGCGACGGGCCGCCGCACCTTGTATGGCTGCCGCTGCTTCCCGATAATAGCGGCCCTTTAGCCCCACGGCTCTCGCAGAGCGGACGGAACGGGAATAGACCCTAGATGACCGAACTCGCCCTGATCATGGTTAGCGCCATCCTGGTCAACAATTTCGTGCTGGTGCAGTTCCTCGGTCTGTGCCCGTTCATGGGCGTCTCAAAGAAGATCGAGACCGCCATCGGCCTGTCGCTGGCCACCACCTTCGTGCTGACGCTGGCCGCCATGTGCAGCTACCTCGTCCAGCAGTACGTGCTCAAGCCGCTGGACCTCGAGTTTCTTCGCACCATCAGCTTCATTCTGGTGATCGCGGTGACCGTGCAGTTCACCGAGATGGTGGTGAACAAGACCAGTCCGCTGCTCTACCGCGTACTCGGCATCTTTCTGCCACTGATCACCACCAACTGCATCGTGCTCGGCGTGGCGCTGCTGAACGCTAACAAGGCCGAATTCACCTTTCTCACTGCCACGGTCAACGGTTTCGCCGCGGGCCTGGGCTTTTCCCTGGTGCTGGTGCTGTTCGCCGCCATGCGCGAGCGCATCGCCATCGCCGACGTGCCGAAGTCGTTCCAGGGGGCGGCGATCGGCATGGTCACGGCCGGGCTGATGTCCCTGGCATTCATGGGCTTCACCGGGCTGATCAAGCTATGAGCGCGGTTATTATCGCAGTGCTCGCACTGCTCGCCCTGTGCCTGCTTGGCGGTGCCATCCTCGGTTTCGCTGCCGTGCGCTTTCGCGTCGAGGGCGACCCCATCGCCGAGCAGATCAATGCATTGCTTCCGCAAACCCAATGCGGCCAGTGCGGCTATCCCGGCTGCAAGCCCTACGCCGAAGCCATTGCCGGCGGCGACAAGATCAACAAGTGCCCACCGGGCGGCGAAGCGACCATCCAAGCCCTGGCTGACCTGCTCGATGTCGAGGCGGAGCCGCTGGATGCCGAGGGTGGCGAAAAGCCGCAGATGGTCGCCTACATCCGCGAAGCCGAGTGCATCGGCTGCACCAAGTGCATCCAGGCCTGCCCGGTTGACGCCATCGTTGGTGCCGCGCGACAGATGCACACCGTGATCATTTCCGAATGCACCGGCTGCGACCTGTGTGTCGAACCCTGCCCGGTAGACTGCATCGACATGATCGAAGTCGGCAGCAACCTGCAGAGCTGGAAATGGAACCGGCCGCTGGCGCCCGGCCAGCTGATCGCGACTGATCGGGAGCAGGCCGCATGACCGTACTAAAGATCTGGGACATCCACGGTGGCATCCATCCACCGGAGCACAAGGACCTGTCCAACCGCACGCCGATCCAGCCGGCCCCGCTGCCCAAGCGTTTGGTCCTGCCTCTGGCGCAACATCTCGGTGCTCCGGCCGAGCCCTGCGTCACCCTTGGCGAATACGTACTCAAAGGCCAACAGATCGCTGTCGCCAGCGGGTTCGTCAGCGCGCCGCTGCATGCTCCGACCTCCGGTAAGGTCAGCTTCATCGGACCGCAGCCCTACCCGCATGTATCAGGCATGCTCGCTAACGCGATCGTCATCGACAGCGATGGCGAAGACAAATGGATCGACCTGCATCCGCAGCCGGATTACCGTGAACTCGAGCGCCCTGCCCTGCTCGAGCTGATTCGCCAGGCTGGCATCAGCGGCCTTGGCGGCGCTGGCTTCCCCACCGCCGTGAAGCTCTGCCCACCGCCGACCCAGACGATCCGCACGCTGATCATCAACGGCACTGAGTGCGAACCCTACATCACCGCCGATGACCTGCTGATGCGTGAAAAAGCCGCCCAGTTGGTAGCAGGTATCGAGATTCTCGCGCATCTGATTCAGCCGCAAGAGGTACTGATCGGTATCGAGGACAACAAGCCCGAAGCGATCGCCGCGGTGCGGGCGGCCATCGGCGAGCGCCCCTTCACGTTGAAGGTTTTCCCGACCAAGTACCCGTCCGGCGGCGAAAAACAGCTGATCCAGATTCTCACCGGAGAAGAGGTGCCCAGTGGCGGCCTGCCAGCGGATATCGGCATGCTCTGCCAGAACGTCGGCACCTGCGTCGCCATCCACGACGCGGTACTGCTCGGCAAGCCGCTGATTTCGCGCATCACCACCCTCACCGGCGAAGCGCTGGCGCGGCCGATGAACGTCGAGGTGTTGATCGGCACCCCCGTGGATGAGCTGCTGGCCTTCGCCGGTCTAGATCAGCACAGGCTCAACCGTTTGATCATGGGCGGCCCGATGATGGGGTTCACCCTACCGTCCCTTGAGGTACCGGTGGTCAAGACCACCAACTGCCTGCTGGCCAGCACGCTTGAAGAACTGCCGCCGCCGCCACCAGCGCTGCCGTGCATCCGTTGCGGAGAGTGCGCCGAGGCCTGCCCGGTCAGCCTGCTGCCGCAGCAGCTGCATTTCTTTGCCCTCGGCCAGGAGCATGAGCAGCTCAAGGCCCATAACCTGTTCGACTGCATCGAGTGTGGTGCCTGCGCATACGTTTGCCCATCCAGCCTCCCATTGGTGCAGTACTACCGGGCGGCCAAGGGGGAGATTCGCGAGCTGGAGCAGAAGCAGCAGAAGGCCGAACACTCCAAGCAGCGCTTCGAACTGCGCCAGGAGCGTCTGCGCCGTGCCGAGGAACAGAAGGAAGCCGAGCGCAAGGCCCGTGCCGATCGAGCAGCAAGGGCGAAGGCCGCACAAAGCGAAACCGCGCCAGTCGCCACCGCTCCGGGCTCGGCACAGAAGGTCGGTCTCTCTGAAACGCAGAAGAAACTCAAGATCGAGGCCAGCATGGCCCAGGTCGCCTTGAAGAAGGCTGAAAAGCAGCTAGCCACCCACGCCACTGCCGAACTGGAAGCCCAGGTTGCCGACCTGCGTGCCGCCGCCGAGGCCGCACAGCGCGCGCTGGATTCCGCGATACAAGCAGATGCCATCGCCCCGGATGTGGCGTCAGCACCAGACGACGAGGCTCTGAAGAAGGCCAAGATCGAGGCCGCCATGCTCAAGGCGCAGATCCGCAAGCTGGAGAAGCTCGAAGCACTGGATGACGATCAGCAGACTGAGCTCGCCCGCCTGCGTCAGCAACTGAGCGAAGCCGAGCAGGCGTTGAGCGCCGCGCAGAGTGCAGCGCCCGCACCCGCCGCCAAGCCAGCGGACGACGAGACTCTGAAGAAGGCCAAGATCGAAGCCGCCATGCTCAAGGC